>JAIRQX010000040.1 GCA_031256375.1 Deferribacteraceae bacterium | reverse complement strand
GTATTAAGATCATAAGTTACCACATCCGCCTTTAGTTCCTGAAAATCATCATGTATGGTTACATTGCCGGTCGCGTTGAGAGTTTTGCTCTGCGGGAAATATGTCGCTTCATCCGCAGTTATGACACTGTTTTTAAACTCTAACGACACATTTCCTCTGGCTGTAAAAGATACATTGTCAGCGCCGAAAACTTCATCAGCTTCCAGTCTGTACGTATTTTTCGGGGTAACAATCCCTTGCGCCCAAAGCGGCTGAACCGTAATTATAAACAGCACAAGGATAACTGTTAACAGCGTAACGTTACGCATAAATATACTTTATTTTTATGGAATTACGCAGACAGGCGCAAAGATAGAGAGAGCCGCAAACCAGTATGTCGCCGGTAACAGCCTTTAGTGCGGCATTTAAAGCGTCTTCGGGGTTTAAATATATATCCCTGTTCTGAATTTTACGCAGCTGCGCCTCCGTGCAGCTGCGTGGATTGCCGGGTATAACGGTAAGAAAAATCCGCACCGATTTAGAAGATAAAACCCGACAGAATTTAAACAGATCTCTCTCAATTGTGGAACTTACGACTGCGGCTGCCGGAAGTGAGGGCAGCCCGCGCAAAATTGAAATAATTGCGGCAGGGTTGTGTGCGCCGTCAAGTATTATCCGCCCGAACTTTTCCATGCGGCACGGAGGAAGAGGGAAAAGTTCAGGGGAAAATTCCGTATCCAGTAAGTATTCCGCAACTCTGTGAGCATTAAGGTAGTTATAACTAAAAGGCTTATGGTACAAATTTTCCGTCTCTTCCCTAATTTTTACCGCCGCGGGATCATTAAAGAGCGGACGGACATCACATCCGGGCAATGAGTTGATTATGAAATCCACAACAAAACCGGGGTTATAACCCAGAAATAACGGGGTATTCCCTTTTACTATCGCTATTTTTTCATTGATTATATCACTTATCCCGCTACCCAGAAGCAGTTGGTGGTCCTGCCCCATACTCGTTAAAACAGGGGTTTTTCCCTTTATAAAATCTGTATTTGTCGCGTCAAATCTGCCGCCAAGACCAGTTTCCAGAATCAAAAAATCAGGTTTAACCTCTTCGCAAAACAGGATGGTCATAAGGAAGAGAGTTTCAAAAAATGAAAGATTCTGTTTTTTTAAGAAATCTTCTGAAAGGGCAAAAATACGGTCAAAAGTTTCCCGCGAAATCGGTTTAAGGTTATATTGTATGCGTTCTTCAACGCCGGTTATATGCGGGGATGTAAACAAAAGGGAGTTAAACCCCCTGCGGAAAAGCAGATGTGATAAGAACAGCGATGTAGAACCTTTCCCGTTAGTACCCGCTATGTGAATAACTCGGGTGTCGCGGGGCAGACTTAACGGCTTCAAAGCGCGGTTTATTCTGGATAAAGTAAGTTCAAGACTGACAAACTCGTCTTTTTCCCTGAAAAATTTTTCAAACAGTGAGATACCGGTCACAACTCAGCCAAAAAATTGAAGAAGGTTTATCAGGGTATCGCGCATTTTCATACGGTGAACAATAGCATCAATCATCCCATGGCTTAACAGAAATTCTGACCTCTGAAATCCGTCCGGCAGTTTTTGCCTGATAGTCTGTTCTATGACCCTCGGACCGGCAAAACCTATAAACGCACCCGGTTCAGCCAGATTAACATCGCCCAGCATACTGTAACTTGCTGTAACGCCGCCCGCGGTAGGATCGGTAAGTATGGATATATGCGCCAGTTTATACTTACGCAGTAGGGAGAGGGCGGCGGATGTTTTCGCCATCTGCATGAGGGACAATATACTTTCCTGCATACGCGCGCCGCCGGAGGCGCTTATTGTAATCACGCTGCATTTGCGTTCAACGGCATCTTCAATAAGGCGGCAGATTTTTTCCCCCACTACACTCCCCATACTTCCACCCATAAAACCAAACTCAATTGCGCCTATGTTGACATCTATACCGCCCAGTTTCGCTCTTCCCGATATATACGCATCGTTCAGCCCTGTTTTTTTTTGCGCCGCTTTAATGCGGTCAGTGTATTTTTTGCTGTCTTTGAATTTTAGCGGGTCGAGAGGGGACAACCCTTCGTCAATGGGAAAAAATGTTCCTTCGTCAATAAGGATCTCAATTTTGTGTTTGGCTTTAAGCGCGTAATGATACCCGCAAACAGGGCAGGTGTACATACACCGACCTATCTCCTGTTTATAACTGATCTCTCCGCAGTTTACGCACTTGCTCCATAAATTTTCCTTTATATTTTTTTTTTGTTCATCGGACACTTTCGTTACATTGTCCAGAAAAAAATCTCTTAACCCCATTAATATATTCCCCACACAAAGAGATTAAAACTATAGATAAAATCCCGCCATTATTCAAGTGGATTTTGTTTGGATTCTGCCAGATTTCATACTTGAAAGCAATTTAAAAATTGTTTAAACTGTAACTTGAAATGCTTATAAAAAGTACTCTTCTTATTGAATGCGGTTCCAGAAAAGACGGAAACGGCGCATATTTGGCGGATATGATTGTGGAAAAGTACGCTAACGAGAATGTAAAGAGGGTTAATCTCAGGGACCTTCGATATAGCGGGTGTCTGGCATGCAGAAAGTGTAAAGATCAGGACAGTTTATGCGTACAGCGGGACGATCTCACGCCGCTGTTTGCAGGACTGGCGGAAGTTGACAGGCTTGTGTTGATAGCGCCTAACTATATGGGGTTTGTAAACGGAGATACCAAACAGTTTACAGACAGATGGTACTGTATGAAAGATACACGGAAGATAAGCCGTTTTAAGGAAGGGGCGAAACTATTGTTCCTTTTTACTCAGGGTTCTGCCCTGAGGGACCACGGAGACAATGCCCAACACTGGATGAAACGGATTGCAGATAGTTACAGTCTCGGATTTTATGGTATTACCGTGCCTAACTGCGCTTATGATAACCATGACGGGGTACGGTTAAAAAAAGAAGAAATAATGATGAGCATATCATTTTTCGGATAAAAATAAAAAAACCGATAGGAGGTTTAACATGTCTGTATCTTACAAAGAACTGGGTCTGGTTAACACAAGAGAGATGTTTGCAAAAGCAATGAAAGAGGGTTATGCGGTACCTGCGTACAATTTTAACAATCTGGAGCAGCTTCAGGCAATTATTCAGGGATGTGCCGAAAGTAATTCCCCGGTAATATTGCAGATATCCAAAGGCGCCCGCAGCTATGCCAACTCTACAATGCTGCGTTATATGGCTTTGGGTGCGGTACAGTATTCCAAAGACCTCAAAACAAATATACCAATAGCTCTTCACCTTGATCACGGGGATTCGTATGAGCTTTGCGTTGACTGTATTAATTCCGGCTTTTCTTCTATTATGATTGACGGATCACATCTTCCTTTTGACAAAAATATTGAATTGACCAAAAAAGTAACTGATTTTGCTCATAAGTATGATGTCACAGTAGAAGGGGAACTTGGCGTGCTTGCGGGGATAGAGGATGAAGTGTCCGCCGAACACTCAAATTATACCGATCCAAATCAGGTGGAAGAATTTGTAAAAGCGACAGGCTGCGACTCTTTAGCGATCTCAATAGGCACAAGCCACGGCGCGTATAAATTTAAGGTAAAGCCCGGGGAAGAGGTTCCGCCGCTGAGATTTGATATCCTTGCGGAGGTTGAACGCCGTCTGCCGGGATTTCCGATAGTATTGCACGGCGCTTCATCTGTACTGACAAGTTATGTGGATATTATAAATAAACACGGCGGCAATCTTGAAAATGCGGTAGGGATACCGGAAGAACAACTGAGAAGAGCCGCTAAAAGCGCGGTATGCAAAATAAATGTGGATTCAGACGGCAGACTTGTATTTACGGCAATGGTGCGCAAAGTATTTGCCGAACAACCGAAAGAGTTTGATCCGAGAAAGTATTTGGGAGTGGCGCGTAGCGAACTTCTTAAAATGTATAAGTCCAAGAATGAGAATGTCATGGGCAGTGCGGGAAAAGCCTAAAAATTTTGGAGTGAAAAGTGGCAGTTATCACACACAAACCGTTTACGTTTAAATACTCAGAGCATGCTAATCTGTTTGAGCTATTCAGCAGGAACGCAAGCTTATACCCTAAAAAGAATTATATCTTTTTTAAAAATATTGTTTACACATATAAACAGATGGAGGAAAAGATCGTTCACACGGCAAAAACTCTTTCCAAAAACGGAGTGAAAAAAGGGAACCGTGTGGTTGTTTTGATGGGGAATTCGCCTGAGTACCTTTTCGCGTACTTCGGCGTAGTAATGCTGGGTGCGGTTGTGGTTCCTGTAAACACATTTCTTACGGAGCGGGAGCTTGCGATAAATATGAACGACTGTGAGGCGGAGTATATGATTACTTCAAAAAATTTCGCCAAACTTGTATCAGGTCTCCAAAACCGTGTAAACACGCTGAAAGTAATTTTTACTTACGAAGACGCCCCGTTTGACTCTATAAATATAAACGGTAACGATGTTAGCGGGGTGGAAATAACCTCTTATCCGGGCAGAGAAGACGTTGCGGCGTTGTTATATACATCAGGCACCACAGGGAAACCCAAAGGGGTTATATTAACCCATTATAATCTTCTCTGTAACGCCTATGATTACACCGTTGTTTTGCAGGCAAGACCGGTAAAAGAGCGTATCGTTTGTATTCTGCCCCTTTTTCATTCTTACACTTTTATGACATGTATTGTGGGACCGCTTGTTTCAGGAGGGAGTGTGCTGATGTTTGAGTCAGTTATGGATGCCACAAAATCTGCATTCAAGAACGCGCTTATACTCAGACGTCCGACAGTTATGATCGGTGTGCCGCAGGTATATTCCGCAATGTCCAAGAAAAAATCATCATTCATTCAACGTTTATTCTATCCGTTCCGTGTTACCGTCAGCGGCGGGGCAAGCCTGCCGCGTGATACGGTAAACGCATTTTATAAAAACTATGGTAAATATGTTATTGAAGGATACGGTATCAGCGAGGCATCGCCTGTTGTATCATTTAATCCGCTGGACAGACCGAAAGTAGGTACTATTGGCGTGCCGTTTCCAAGCGTTAAGGTAAAGATTGTGGATGAAAATGATAATGAGACGCCTCAGGGTCAGCCCGGGGAGCTTTGCGTTCAGGGAGGCAGCGTAATGCGGGGGTATTGGAATCAGCCAGTTGAAACCGAAAAAGCGCTAAGAGGAGGTTGGCTGCACACGGGAGATGTAGCCACTGTGGACGAAGAAGGTTATTACACCATTGTTGACCGCATAAAAGATATGATAATTGTAAAGGGGATGAACGTCTATCCGAGAGAGATCGAAGAGTTGCTTTATCTTTATAACGGGGTGAAAGACGCTGCCGTTATAGGGGTGCCGGATACGGACGGGAGCGATATTGTGATTGCCTATATAACAGCCGACCCGGATGAGAATATTAATGAACAGGAGCTTAAAGATTACACAAGGAAAAACCTCGCCGCATTCAAAGTTCCCAAGACGTTTATAATAATAGATAACCTTCCGGTGACGCCAATGGGGAAAATTCTTAAAAGGGAGCTGAGAGAAAAGGTTTTGAAAGGGGAAATACGGTATAAAAACTCATGAAAAACACAGCGGCATCCTGAAGATATTGAAACAATATCCGTAAAGAGAAAAACAAAGGACGAGTATTATGAGCGTTGAGCGAAAAAATATATTTTTGGTTGATGATGATGTGACAAATTTAACGGTAGGTAAAAACACTCTTACCAAAACGTATAATGTTTTTACCCTGAACTCCGGCGTGCGTCTTATAAAAATGCTTGAAAAGAATAAACCTGATTTAATTCTACTTGATGTTGAAATGCCTGAAATGGACGGATATGAAGTAATACGCGTATTAAAAGGAAATATTGAAACCCAAAATATCCCCGTTATTTTCCTGACAGGCAAAAGCGACACCGAAAGCGAACTGGAAGGGTTGTCGTTGGGCGCGGTAGATTACATAACAAAGCCGTTTTCCCCCCCTCTCCTGCTCAAGCGTATTGATTTGCATCTGCTTGTTGAATCTCAAAAACTGGAGCTTATAAATTTTAACAATAATCTGCTGGGTATGGTAGAGGAGAAAACTCAGACAGTTGTTGAGCTTCAGGAAGCTATTTTAAAAGCTATGGCGGAGCTTGTTGAATGCCGCGATGACGTTACCGGTAAACATATTGAAAGAACACAGTCTTATTTGGGCGTCTTGATAAAAGCATTGCAGAAATACGACGTATACGAAAAAGAGATATCCTCATGGGATATTAAGTTGGTTTTGCAGTCAGCGCAACTACACGATTTAGGCAAAATCAATATAAAGGACAGTATTCTTCAGAAGCCTGACAGACTTACATCTGATGAATTTGAACAGATAAAAACGCATACAACTTTCGGTGAAGAAGTTATTGAAAAAATTAAGAAAAACACAAAAGAACAGGCATTTTTGGAACACGCAAAAATTTTTGCCGCCACACACCATGAGAAATGGGACGGAACCGGTTATCCGAGAGGGCTTAAAGGTAATGAAATACCGCTTCAGGGAAGATTAATGGCTATAGCTGACGTTTATGACGCACTTGTCTCCGACAGACCATATAAAAAGGCGTTAACGCATGAAGAAGCTGTAAGTATTATAAATGACGGGATGGGAACGCATTTTGATCCTGCCATGAAAGATTTATTTCTTAAAGTTTCCGAAGAATTTTATAGAATTACCATACTTCACAAAAAAAATCCGTGAGCATATTATAGCAGTTCACATTACACTGACCGTCTTTGCGAGCGGAATGTTTTTTTGAAGCGCGGCAATCCATGCGGAAAAAAGCTCCCAATGGATTGTTTAGCAACGAAGTTCCTCGCTATTGATGAACAAGTGAGCTATTTTAAACAACTGAAAGAGAGGTTTTATGCCGGAAGGAAAATTTGTAACCAGCAAAATCCAAAAACTTGCGAGATTTGCTTTTTTTTTATCATTCCTCCTTTTGGCGCTGCTTACTGATGGTTGTTTTCCTAAACAGAAGCAAGAGGAATATATAACTATAGGCGCGCTCCTTCCGCTAACCGGTGAATCTTCAGATGAGGGACTTCGCGCAGCCAACGCTTTATATATCGCCAAAGAAGAGATAAACGCAAACGGAGGCGTTTTGGGTAAAAAGCTGGATATTATCGTTTTGAATGACAGAGGGGACGAGGATTATATAGTAGAGCAGTATAACGTTTTGAAAAGGAAGGGGATCGCCGCCATTATCGGTTCAAGTTACAGCGACGTAACAATCGCGCTTGCCAAGGCGTCTGAAAAAGACGGCATACCGGTTATCTCCCCGTCCGCTTCAAACCCCGGCGTTACAAAAGGACGCAAAAATGTTTTCCGGGCTATCTTTATAGACGAGTATCAGGCTGAAGCAATGGCAAGTTTTGCATACAATTCACTGAACGCAAAAACAGCGGTTGTTATGAGTAACAAAAACAGTGACGGACTCAGGCAAATATCCGATGTTTTTATAAAATTTTTTGAGAAATACGGCGGGCAAATTACAGCGATTGAGATTTATTCAGAGGAAAACGATTTTAAATCAATTTTAAAAAAATATGAGACTAATCCGCCGGATATTATCTTTTGTCCTGAAGATTATGTTCCGGCTGCCAAGCTGGTTAATGCCGTGTACGAGTCAGGAATAAAGAATATGTTTATATTGGGAACTGACGCGTGGGACGGAATTTTGACTTATGTATATCATCCTGACGCAATGAAAAACGTCTATTATACATCACCTTTCTCGTTTGACGATGATGATCCCGCTGTTGCGCAGTTTACCCAAAACTATTTTGACTCTTTCTCTCAGATACCTCTGTCAGGCTCCGCTACCGCGTACACATGCGTTTACATATTGTCGGAAGCGATAAAAAAAGCGGGAAACACAAACTGGGACGATATTATTTCCGCTATGAAAGTAAATGAAACAGATGTTATAACCGGACATATAAAATATGATGAAAACAATAACCCGCGCACTAATGTGTATATCATTCAGATCAAAGGCGGGGTATATTCCGTATATAAAAAAATAAATATGTGACAGAGGGAATAAGTTTGAGAAAAGTCCGGATTAAAGCAAGGTTATTCACAGCGTTTTCCATTATGGTGGTTTTTTGCCTGACAGTAGGAATTATCGGCTTTTTAAACCTTATCTATTTTGGTCATTACTCTGTTAAAACTATACACAATGTTACTATTTTAAATGAGATATATGATAACATTTCAATCATTAATTCCGGCGTATATAATATGCTGTATGTCAGCGACATGGCGCTCAGCCGGTATGTTGTACAGACAACAAAAAAACACTCTGAAGAGTTGACTGAAAGCCTGAACAGATATCTTGAAATTCAGGGGCAATTCAGCGATGTTTTTACTCCGGGCGAAATACAGGATATGGCAAATATCCTTGAATTGCATAAAGAGACCTATCTCCCTGTGTTATATGAAGTTTTTAATTTGGTGGAACAAGGCAAGCGGGATCAGGCGCTTACCGTTTCTATGCACAGGCTTGATCCCATTTACAATTCATTCATTTACCATCTTAATATAGCGTTTAATAAAAATCTGGAATATTCTGAAGCCAGAACCATAAAAAACAGCGAATATGCTTTGGTAAAAGCATATTTAATACTTGTTGTTGTTTTAATATCGTTAATTGTCTCCGTTGTGCTGTCATTTGCCACTACAAAATCTATCTCCGCTCCGCTTCTGGAGCTTGAAACAGCGGTAATAAAAGTTTCTAGCGGTGATTTTGACGTTCATTTCAGCAATAAAGAAAGTAATGACGAAATTGCACAGACAACGCTCAAATTTCAGGAGATGTTTTACGAACTGAACCATGTTCAGCAATTCAAATTAGAAACAATTGAAGCCAAATATGAGAAAGAGAAAGCGGAGGCGTCAACCCGTTATAAAAGCGAATTTTTGGCGAAGATGAGCCATGAGATACGCACTCCTATGAATGCAATAATAGGTATGGCGGAACTTGCTTTGCGCGAAAAATTACCGGCCGCCGCACATGAACATATCCTAACGATTAAGCAGGCGGGTTCAAACCTACTGTCAATAATCAATGATATTTTGGATTTCTCAAAGATTGAGAGCGGAAAACTGGAGATTGTTCAGGGTAACTATATGTTTTCATCCTTAGTGAATGACGTAATCAGTATTATCAGGATGAGGATAATTGATTCAAATGTACAGTTCGTTGTAAATATAGACTGCAATATACCGAACAGGCTTTTCGGGGATGAAATAAGATTTCGCCAGATATTGCTTAATATATTAAATAATGCTGTTAAATATACGGAAAAGGGGTTTGTATCCTTCACTGTTTTTGGAGAAATTATCAGTGAAGATAGTATTAATCTAACGGCAGAGATTGCGGACAGTGGTAAAGGAATAAAGCAGGAACATATCGGGAAGCTGTTCGGTGATTTTGTTCAGGTTGATATCTCAAATAACAAAGGGATTGAAGGAACGGGACTTGGGCTTGCCATAACGCAGAACCTTGTAAAAGCGATGGGCGGAGATATCTCCGTTTATTCGGAGTATGGTAAAGGTAGCACATTTACCGTCAAACTGCCGCAAAAGTTTCACAGGCATGAAAAGTTGGCATTCGTTGAAAACGCAGACCAAAAAAGCGTACTTATATATGAAAGACGCCACATATATGCTGATTCCGTTGTTTGCACAATAGACAATCTGGGTGTCCGCTGTGTGCTTGTTTCAGATGATTCCGCATTTTATGAAAAGATGGCAGCCCATAAATGGTCTTTTGTTTTTGTTGAATTTGCCCTGCTTGAAAAAGTAAAAAAAATATGCGGGAAAATTGGATCTGATGCGAATATTGTATTGCTTACCGGATTCGGAGAAGAGGTTTCCGATAAAAATATGAGCGTTATTTCTATGCCGGTATATTCCGCCTCTGTTGCGAATATACTTAACGGGGTTTCAGTCAGTTTTAATTACAATACAAACAAGGAAACTACAGCAAGGTTCACTGCGCCGGACGCAAAAGTTTTGGTTGTTGATGATATTAATACAAACCTGAAAGTGGTCAGCGGCTTGTTGGCGCCTTATAAAATTAAGATTGATTTGTGTAGCGGCGGTATGGAAGCTATTGAAGCGGTTAGATCAAATCATTATGATCTTGTGTTTATGGATCATATGATGCCGGAAATGGACGGTATTGAAGCATTGGCTCGTATACGGGCGACAGATGGGGAAAAATTTAAAGAACTACCGGTTATCGCACTGACTGCCAACGCTGTTTCCGGCATAAAAGAGATGTTTATGGAAAAAGGGTTTAACGATTTTTTATCAAAGCCGATTGATATAGTTAAACTTAACACAATTATGGAAAAATGGGTTCCAAAAGAAAAACAGAGCAGATTGGTAAAAGATAACAACAAAACCTCTGTGACAAAAGAGAGTGATACCGGCAAACCGGTAACGGTTGGCAGTGACGATGTAAAAAAAGAGGGTGCAACAACCGGCGGAAAAGTTGAAAATTATTTGCAGTCACTCGCTTTATTTCATAAAGACGGGATTGAGACAATTAACCGGATAAAGTTATGCCTTGAAAATGATGATTTACCGCTTTATATAAATTATATGCAAACGCTGAAGAATAGCTGCGCGGGAATTGGAGCGGACAGTTTATCCGAAACCGCCAAAGCGCTTGAGACTGCAGGGAATAAAAAAAATATGGCTTTTATCAATTCGCATACCGACAAGCTGCTGGCAGATATGGAATTGTTTTTGGAAGGCGTAAACGGCATAATTATGGATAATAGCATAAATCCGGAAGGTAACGGCGCAAATATGGCATCGCTGAACCCTTTGCTTGCAAAACTAAAAGTTGCGCTTGTTGATATGAATTCTGTCGCAATAGACGAAGCTGTTAATAGTTTACAGGAATTTGCGCTAGCTGAGGAAGCCGGCGGCTTTATTGAAAATATTTTGCAAAATGTGTTGATTGGCGAATACGATGAAGCTATAACGCTGATTAGCAAAACAATATAATTTTTTTAATTTTTTACTTGATTTTTATTTTTGCCCGATGTATTATTAGCACTCAGGAGATGAGAGTGCTAATAACACTCAAAAAAAATAAATAATATTATGGAGGAAACAAATGGCAAATATTCAGCCGTTACAAGATCGAGTTCTGGTTCGCCGCTTTGAAAGCGAAGAAAAAACAGCATCCGGCATTATTATCCCTGATACTGCTAAAGAAAAGCCGCAGGAAGGCGAAGTTATTGCTGTGGGTCCGGGTAAAGCGCTGGACAATGGCACAAAAGTTACCCTGTCGGTTCAGCCAGGCGATAAAATTTTATTCAGCAAATATGCCGGCACAGAAGTTAAAGTTGACGGTCAGGAGTATATCATTATGAGAGAAGACGATATACTTGGAATAATCAGGAAGTAAGCGGAGGTTTATAATGGCTAAAAATATTACATTCAGTGAAGATGCGCGCCAGATTATTTTGCGCGGTGTGGACAGACTTACAGATACAGTAAAGGTTACAATGGGTCCCAGAGGTCGTAATGTTCTTATTGAGAAGAAATTCGGCGCCCCCCTAGTTACAAAAGACGGAGTTACCGTTGCTAAAGAGATTGAGCTGAAAGACCCGATTGAGAATATCGGGGCTCAGATGGTTAAAGAGGTTGCGTCAAAAACAAGCGATGTTGCCGGTGACGGTACAACTACCGCTACAGTTCTTGCACAGGCTATCTACCGCGAAGGGATAAAAAATGTTGTGGCAGGCGCAAGCCCAATGGAAATAAAGCGCGGTTTGGATAAAGCGGTTGAGCGTGTAGTGGAAGAGCTCAAAAAGATGTCCAAACCTATTCAGGGTAAGAAAGAGATCGCTCAGGTAGGCTCCATCTCCGCCAACAATGATCCTGAGATCGGCAATATCATAGCAAACGCTATGGACAAAGTAGGTAAAGACGGTGTTATCACCATAGAAGAAAACAAATCTACCGATACTGTCCTTGATATAGTTGAGGGAATGCAATTTGACCGCGGTTATCTGTCGCCTTACTTTGTAACAAATTCAGAGGCTATGCACGCATCTCTTGAAAAGTGCTACATTTTGATCCATGAGAAGAAGATCAGCAACATGAAAGAGATTCTTCCTATTCTTGAGCAAATTGTCAAACAATCATCACCGCTGCTTATCATTGCAGAAGACATAGAGGGTGAGGCTCTGGCGACGCTGGTTCTCAACAAACTGCGCGGCACTCTGAACTGCGTTGCTGTCAAGGCTCCGGGTTTCGGCGACCGCCGCAAAGAGATGCTGAAAGATATTGCCGTGCTTACAGGCGGGCAGGTTATCTCCGAAGACCTTGGAGTGAAACTTGACGCTATTTCTTTAACAGATCTTGGGCAGGCTAAAAAAATAGTGGTGGATAAAGATAATACAACAATCGTTGAAGGCGCCGGCAATAAAGATGACATCAAAGGGCGTGTGAATCAGATCCGTAAGCAGATTGAAGACACCACAAGCGACTATGACAGGGAAAAACTTCAGGAACGTCTCGCGAAACTTGTGGGCGGAGTTGCTGTAATAAAAGTAGGCGCAGCCACAGAGACTGAAATGAAAGAGAAAAAAGCCCGTGTTGAAGATGCTCTTAACGCTACCAAAGCGGCTGTTGAGGAAGGAATTATCCCCGGAGGCGGCGTTGCCCTTATCCGCTGTATGAGCGCCCTGAAAAATTTTAAAGTTGCAAAAGAGCAGCAGATAGGCGTTGATATCATTAAAAAAGCCCTTGAATATCCTTTGCGTCAAATAGCTGAAAATGCGGGATATGAAGGATCAATAGTTGTAAATAAAGTGCGTGATGCCCGCACACCGGCTTTCGGTTTTAACGCCGCAACTGAAGATTATGAAGATATGATTAAAGCAGGCGTTATAGATCCGACCAAAGTTGCCCGTACAGCTCTGCAGAACGCATCTTCAGTCGCAGGACTTATGCTTACTACTGAAGCGGTAATCACAGATATCCCTGAGAAGAAAGAACCTCCTATGCCTGGCGGCGGAATGGGCGGAATGGGCGGAATGGACATGATGTAAAAACCGCCTCCTTTTGTCATTGCGGATAGTATTTATCTGTCAGCAATGATGATATATGTGATGGGGAACTTATATATTGCGCGCGCGAGTAAAAAATATATTGACAAAATGCGCATTATTTGATAAATAAAATATAAGTTTAGAGATATTCGTATCTATAAACCCCCTGTTAAGAGGTGAACAATGCATCTGTTCTGGTTGCTGTTGTCATCTTTATTGTCTCATCGGGAAAGGAAACTTTCTCAGCTATACCCCTCCTGCGAGCGGTTTATACCCCTATAAACCGCTCGTCTCTACACTATGTGTCAATTTTAAGATACTTATACCGATATATTTATATTGCTTTTGTGTCTACCGGACGCTAAACTGCAAACAAAAAAATAGAGCATTTCATAATCATATATTTTTATTGGGAGGGAGCGTAATGCTGGAAATGAATAGACGTAGCTTTCTAAAAGCTGCGGCGGCAATCGGGGTAGCCACTCCCGTATTGCAGTTTGGCGGGCTTAGCTTTGCACAGAATTCGCCGACGGACAGCATACGCAAAGTGCGCACAATTTGCCGCGGCTGCGGCAAATTTGAATGTTCTGTGTGGGTTACAATAAAAAACGACCGCCCCATAAAAATTACAGGCGACAAGTTATCCCATGGTTCCAAAGGTAACTGTTGTTCCAAAGCTCTGGCATCTATTCAGACTTGCTTCCACCCTGACAGGCTTCTCTATCCAATGAAAAGAACAAAACCGAAAGGACAGGAAGCCGGATGGGTACGCATTAGCTGGAACGAAGCGCTTGAAACGGCAGCTAAAAAGTTTTTGGATATTAAAAACAAATACGGCGCGAACTCCATAAGGCTTCACCACGGCGCCAGCCGTATTACCAGCTATGCCTGCCAAATGGTTATGCAAGGGCTGGGCAGTGCAAATATAGGTATGACAGCAGGGCAAGTATGCAAAGGACCGCGCGCGTGGGCGGCGGCGATGACTTTTTTCCGGGGCGGTAACTACGTCAGCCTGAATGACGGTGTGGAATGTTATGTTCAATGGGGCGGCAACACAGAGATATCTAACAATTACACGGCAGGCGCCGCAACAGTTGACGGTAAATTCAAAGCCAAAAAACATATTGTAATAGGTCCGCGCCAACAAAACCTTGGAGCGCAGGCTGATTATTGGCTGGCATTGCGTCCCGGCACTGACGGGGCAATGGCTATGGCATGGATCAAACAGATAATAGACAACAAAAAGTACGATGCAGAGTTTATTACAAAATGGTCCAACGCGGCGTTTCTGTATTCCGATGCGATTGCTCCTTCAGGTTTCACGTGGTCTTACCGTCAGGGGATGATGTCCGATTCGGGAATTGAACCATTGGATATAAAAACAAGGATTGTAAAAGAATCTGACATGGTGAAAGGCGGTTCTTCTCAAAAATATGCTTTTTACGATACGGTATCAAAAAAAATACTTTTCTTTGACGGCGCAAAAGCTGAATGGCCCGGTGACTACTCCAAACTAAAGCCTGCGATAGAAGGTGTACAGACAGTTACCCTCGCAGACGGTAAAAAAGTAAAAGCAGTAACGGTATTTGATAAACTTAAAGCGTCAGTCGCAAAATATACGCCTGAATATACGGGCAAAATATGCAGTTTAGACCCGAAACTGATAAAGGAAGCGTGCAATTTGTACTCATCGTTTAAATATGGCGGCGGCATATTTGTGGGAAATGGGCTGGAACACGCGGGAAACTGTATCCAGAGTATTCGTTCCGTATGGTTAATCAGCAGTCTTACAGGCAACATTGATACCAAGGGCGGTCACAGAGGGGGGGATGATAATGTTGATGATCATCTTAAAATCCTGCCGTACCAAGCTGCTACCGCAATTCCTGACCCTGAATCAGCAAAACGCAGGGAATGCCCCGGAGCATCCGCATGGCCGCTCATGGCATGGGGGCTGACTATGTACTCCGCTCCCGCAATAGGCGATATGGCAATAATTTCTGACATGACTATAACTGGCAAACCTTATCCCATAAAAGCTCTTTTCGGTATGACCGGCAGTTTTACCCAAAATGCCAATGCATCAAACAACTATAAAGCATATAAAGCTCTGGAATTTAATTTTACCGCTGAAATATTTATGACACCGACAGCGGAACTGGCTGATATAGTCGTACCGTCCGCGCATTGGCTGGAAAATGAAGTGATCCGCGCTTCTCAGGGAGCGGAAGGGGTATTGGGCGCAATGACCGGACCGGTTAAATTTCAGGGGGAAGCTTGGCCTGATCCGGAAATATGTGTGCAGTTACTAAAAAAGATGAACATCCCATTCCTTGATCCAAAATTGGAAACTAACCCAAAAGCCTCTGTTTGGCCCAATATGAAAGAGCTGAATGACAGATCGGTTTCATTACTGCACGACCGTCTTGGTATAAAAAACTGGAATGACTTTAAAGAAAAGTTCCAAAAGCAGGGCGTATTTGATTACAAACAAGTATCGCCGGTTGAATGGGGAGAGTACAGGCGTTATGAGAAAACAACACTTAGAAATGACGGGCTGACTGGTTTCCCCACTCCAACAACCCGTTTGGAGCTTCTTTCCACAATTCTTGAATCGTATCATCCGGGAAATGAACTGCCTGTTTATAAAGAGCCGCCGCTGAGCGAATTTACCGAAGATGGCAAAAAACTGCGTTCCCGTGGATATGATATCACCCTTCTCACCGGCGTGCGTTCGCCTGTGTATTTTCATTCTGAAACGCGTATGACACCCTACTGCAGGGAAAACCATCTTCTCCCTAGGGTACAGATTAACCCTGAATTGGCTGCTAAAATCGGTGTAAAACAGGGGGACTGGGTGTGGATTGAAAATCATAAAGGGAAGATACGGCAGACAGTTGATATATTCCACGGAATTGCCCCTGATGTTGCCTCCGCTGATCATGCGTGGTACTATCCCGAATTGCCGGGTCCTGAGCATGGGTGGCATTACTCAAACGTAAATGTGCTTGTGGATGATAAATACCGTGACCCGATAATAGGCGCAAACCTTTTAAAAACTTACCCTGTAAAAATCTATAAAGCCATAGAAGGTGCGCCGGAAGGCATTATTACATCAGTCAGCGACCCGAGGCTGAAGAGATGGATGCCGAAATTTCCGGCTAAGTAGGAGGAGTTAATTAATTATGCCGAGAAAAACTATGATAGTGGACATTAACAGATGTATAGGATGTCTTTCGTGCGTAGTAGCGTGCAAAGCGGAAAATAACGTTGAAATAGGCAAATACTGGACATGGGTGGAGCGGGAAACAAGCGGGGTTTTTCCTACAACCGAAATGTACTTCTTGCCCAGAGGCTGTTTTCATTGCGGTGACGCAAAAAATCCGCCGGAGTGTATAAAAGTCTGCCCGACAAGCGCGACATATAAAAGGGGTGACGGAACAGTCTTGATTAACCACGAACTGTGTATAGGCTGCGGGCAATGCGTAGAAGCGTGCCCCTATAGCGCCAGAATTTTGAATAGCGGGGCAAATCCGAAAGCAGAAAAATGCACCCTTTGCACACAGCTTACAGATAATGGGGAAGAGGCAAACTGCGTGCAGAATTGCCCGGGCAGAGCAAGGATGATAGGTGATCTGGATAATGCGGGCGACCCTGTGACAATAGCTGTCAAAGCGGCGGGCGACAACCTGAAAAGATTCAGACAGATTGGCTCAAGCAATCCAAATGGCGGCTATATCCTACGGAATCTTACATGGAAACCCAGAGCAAATAATTTATGATTATAAAATGGTCTTTAATGGCGCTGACCGCCGGTTCAACAGCCGGCATAGGGTTATTTATTTTCGGTTCAATGAACAATTTCCGTGAGTGGAGCGGGAAATCCTATCCTTTTTTTACAGGTACAGCATTTGTTCTGATGCTGACAGGGCTGGTTATTCACATTATGGGTCTTGGGACGCCTTCAAATTTGTTAGGTATGTTATCCCATATTACAACAGGATTCAGTATGGCGACAATAGGAACAGTATTGCTTGTCGTACTTCTGTTTATTATAGCGATAAGATCCTCAATGGGAAAAAGTACGCCTAAATGGATGCCGATATTTGGTTTTATCTTATCTGTATGCGTATGTTACGGACTTTCGCTGGTGTACACAAAAGCTTCGAGACCTGCGCTAAATCATTGGTTTATACCGCTTTATATTGCAGCTGTTACCTGCCTGTCCGGAAGCTACGGACATATTTTTTTCAGAAGACCCTATTTCCGTTCAGGCGCTGTTGTGCGTTTTATGTTTCTAGCAATGACAATATCTGCTGTAGCCGGTTTTCTGATAAATCTGAAAATCATAGATACTGCTGACAGATATCTTAATATGCAAATAATAAACAGTAATATGGCATGGTGTTTTTACGGCGGGACCGTAATTATCGGTCTCGGGGGACCGCTTATGGCGGAACTTGCGCTGAAATTCTCAAAAAGGGGTAGAATATTCACCTTGGCAGGCTGGATCGGAACTTTTATAGGAAGTATATCATTTTTTACAATAATTAATATACTGGGATAAAAAGAATGATATGCTTTTTGTTTATACTTCTTGATTTTTAGCCTGAACAGCTATATTATAGCAAAAATGATTTGTATAGGAGTTTTTTATGCCCATATATGAGTATTATTGCAGTAATTGCGAATATGTTTTTGAAATTATGGAACCTTTTTTGGAAGACGAGGCGAAAAAGGACTGCCCTAAATGTGAATCCGCTGCGCAAAAGATGATTTCGTCGCCGGCTTTTCATCTTAAAGGGCAAGGTTGGTATGCATCGGATTATAAAAACAAAAGCGGCAAAAAGGATGTTCCGCCGCCATGCGCGTCACAAGGCGATACCCCTGTGTGCAGCGGGTGCGCTCATGCTGAAGCGAAAAAATAAAGAATTGCCTGCCTGACTACAGTAAAATTTGCGTCCGCTGCCTTTTGGTTCTGTATCTTGTCCCGGTGGGCGTATCCACTAGTTCAACCCCCTTTGCGGCAAGTTCCTGTCTTATCCGGTCTGCCCCTTCAAAGTTTTTCTCTTTGCGGGCGGCGTTGCGTGATTCAATAGCTGTGTTAAGCTCTTTCTCAGGGATGGAAAGGTTTGATTTGTACCAATCATCGCTGTTTTTGTATGCTACAAAAAGCACGTTTTCTACATCTGCAAACATTTTTGCGCATACAGTCCTCAAAGTCTCAAGCACAGGGGCTGTTACTTTATTAATCAGGAGAGTGTTTCCCATTCTGACCGCATCAAACAGCGCAGCCAGCATAGCGGGGGTGTTAAAATCATCCTCAAGCGCGTTTTTATAATCTTTATAAAATTTTTCGTATATCTCTTCAGCCGCCGCTGTGTCATTTGCACCTTTTTTTGAAGGTATGGCGTTTGCAAGTTCGTCTTTAAATGTATATATGCGATCCAGTGAGCTTTCCGCCTCAATGAGTTTACTGTCCGCAAATTCCAGCGGCTGCCTGTAGTGTGTTGTCAAAAGGAAGAAACGCAGCGTCTCAGGGTCTGTATCCTCAAGTATGTCGCGGATAGTAAAGAAATTTCCCAATGATTTTGACATCTTTTCTTTGTTTATATTTACAAATCCGTTGTGCATCCAGTACTTTGCGAGATTGCGTCCGCTGGTAGCCTCACTTTGCGCTATCTCATTCTCGTGATGCGGAAATATCAGATCCTGTCCGCCGCCATGAATGTCTATAGGAGATTGGAGTATTTTTTCACTCATAACGCTGCATTCAATGTGCCAGCCCGGTCGTCCTTTACCCCAAGGGGATTCCCATGAAGGCTCATTTGGTTTTGCAGCTTTCCAAAGGGCAAAATCAAGAGGGTTTTCTTTTTGTTCATTTACATCCACCCGCGCGCCCGCCAAAAGATCGTCCGCATTACGGCGGGAAAGTTTACCATAACTGTTAAAACTGCTTACGCGATAATAGATGTCACCGTTTGACTCGTATGCCCGTCTGCCTGTGATAAGTTTTTCGCAGAACTCTACCATCTCTTTGATATATTGAGTTGCGAGAGGCGCGTGAGATGGGCGCAGAACACCTATCCTGTCCATATCCTCATTGTGCTTTTGAATGTACTCAGCGGTAATCTCCTGCCATGGTCTGCCGGTTGCGTTGGATTTATTTATTATCTTGTCATCTATATCAGTGAAATTTTTAACATAGGTAACTGACATTCCAAGCCATTCAAGACCTCTGCGTACCACATCAAATGCAACTGCGCTTCTGGCATGCCCTATGTGGCACAGATCATAAACCGTCACCCCGCAGACATACATTTTTATATTGCCGTCCGAAACGGGCTTGAAGAGCTCTTTTTTTGCACTCATTGTGTTGTAAATATGCAACATATAAAATCCTGAAATCTGATATTTTCATAATTTAAAGAGCCTGTACTTCTTTCACTCCGGGCACAAGTTCTTTCAGTCTGCTTTCTATGCCGTGTTTAAGCGTCATCGTGCTGAACTGGCAGCTTCCGCAGGCTCCCGTAAGCCTTACCTTTACTATGCCGTCATCCGTAACGCCAAGAAGTTCAACATCGCCTCCGTCAGCTTGCAACATGGGGCGTACCTGATTAATCACATCCTCAATCTGTGTTTTCATATCCATGAAATTATACTCCTTTTATTTTGTATTATTTTTATCTGTTTTATTATCCGCTTTCATCTTTTCTATAAAAGAAGGATCTCTGCCGATACGTTTCGCGAAATCAAGCAGCGCAGCTTCTACTCCCTGTTCAGCCATAACGGAACAGTGTATCTTCGCGGGCGGAAGTCCGTCCAAAGCATCCACAATAGCTTGATTTGTCAGGGTTATTGCTTCGTCCAGCTTCTTCCCTTTAAGAAGCTCAGTCGCCATAGAACTTGAGGCTATTGCCGCCCCGCACCCGAATGTCTTAAACTTGACATCTTCTATAATATCGTTATCGTTGATTTTCATATAAAGTCTCATTACATCGCCGCATGCGGGATTTCCTACCTCTCCCACCGCATTTGCGTCCGGAATCTCACCCATATTGCGCGGATTCATAAAATGATCCATTACTTTATCGCTGTATGGTCCTGATGCCATATAAATTTACCTCCGTTCCGAAACAATTTAACACGTTGCAATCATTATAAAAAACGATGATTGCAACGACGCTTTATACCACGTGAGCATTTCAAAACTGAAATACTCTAATTTCTTTTATATGACGGCGACATTTCAGCCAGTTTCTGTACTATTCCCGGCGTTACTTCAAGCGTTTTGTCCACCTCTTCCCGCGTAGTATATTTGGAAAAAGAGAATGTCATAGAACCGGCGCATATATCTGTAGGAACACCTACCGCTGTCAGAACATGGGACGCTTTCAAATCATCTTCGTTTTCAGCAAGTATGTTTGAAGAGCAAGCCGAACCGCTGGCGGCATATATACCGTTCAGCGCATACCACATAAGCAAAGATTCCCCTTCAATATACTCTATCCAAAAGCTGACATGACCCGGAAGGCGATGTTTCATACTGCCGGTAAAATGCAGATAATCAAACATCTTACCAAGCTCACAGGAAAAATGCGTCCCCAGTTCCGTCATCCGGGGGGCATACTCCGGCATCTCATCAATAACAAGCTCCGCAGCCTTCCCGATGCCGACAATTCCCGCCACATTCTCACTGCCGCTACGTATTCCGAACTCCTGATAGCCGCCGTCAAAAAGCGGTTTCAGCATTAACCCTTTACGTACATAAAGCGCTGCCGAGCCGCGGGGACCATAAAAATTTTGCCCGGCTATACTGACCATGTCAGCCCCCATAGCCTGAACATCAACCGGAATACGACCGCACGCCGCTACAGCGTCCATATGGTAAATTACACCCGCTTCTTTGCATACCTTTCCCAATGTAACACTGTCCTGTACCACCCCTATCTCAGGGTTGGCGGCGGCAATGCTGACAAGGGCTGTATCTTTCCTTATCGCCTTTTTTAAATCATCCGGATCAACAATGCCTGAATTACCGGCTTTAAGTTTGGTCACCCGCCATCCGTCTTTAAGCATTTTAACCAATATATTTTGAATTGAAAAATGTTCTATTTCACTGATAATTATATGTTTTTTGCCGTAATTGCCCAATATTGCAAGACAGCCTTTCACCGCAATGTTATTTGCCTCCGTGCCGTTTGAGGCAAATATAATATTTTCTGCGGCTTCCGCGTTAAGCATTCTTGCGACAGAAGCGCGGGCATTCTCTATAGCCTCATAAGATTCTCTGCCCAGAGGATAGAAATGCGCGCTAGGGTTACCGTACTTTTCGTACAGCCAAGGAAGCATCGCTTCTATAACCCTTGCGTCAGGCTTAGCGCCTGCCACATTGTCCATATAGATCACTATATCTAACTCCTTATATAGCTACAATATAACATAACAGGGGTTTAAAACAAGACATTTTTAGTATTTTTATAATATTATTTATTGAGGGACAAAACAGCAACATTATGCGCCCGCCTAACAAGCGGTATCTGCTATCTTGCCGGCGGAGGCGGCGTGCGCTGCTGCGTCATAGTCCCATCCCTATCAACCACAAAATAAAGATTTTTTAATGCCTGACCGGAGTTACCGAATCCTGAAAATGTTTTGTCAAGATAGGCTACGGAAATTGCAGAAGCATTTCCGATATCTATGCTGAAATGGTTTGAGAAATATATTACTTTTTCGTTACCGCGCACCGCTGTAAATTCCTCTGTTATGCCGGTATCCGACTTAAAATAGACCCAGCATTGATCTGTAAAAGTCAGTACCACCTTGCGTTTGTCAGCATTATTTAAAGAAGGGGGCTGTGAAGCGGTGTCCTGATATGTAAGGGGAGAGGGCAATATTTGAAATGTATCTTCCTGACCGGCTGACATACCTGCATTATTGCCCAAATCGTCACCGGCAGCCTGAACTCCGTCATTATTATTGTTAACGCCGGTATCTGCATTATTATGTATAACAGCGCCTTTAGCTGATAAACCATCAGCAACTTTTGGGGTATATATAAAACTATAAAACAAAAATCCGGTAACTATTACCAGTGAAAATGCTAATATAGCGCTAATTTTCATATAAAGCGTTTTTTTGCTTGCATTTTCCAGCTCAGCCTGTTCTAACGCTATTTCTTCCGGGGTTTTCCCAAAAGTTGCTTTTTGGCACTCCTGATCAAAAAGCGGTTTCACCTCACCATAAAAATCCAGCCCCAACACTTTGCAATACTGTTCCAAGAATCCGTGAGCATGGACATAAGACGGCAACGCATCAAAATTCCCTACCTCCAACAGATTAATGAACTGCATCCTTATCGCTGTTTTATCACATATTTGCTTGATTGTGACATTTTTCTCTTCACGTTTATGTTTGATATAATCTCCGACATTACTCATCTCTTTACCTACCTCAGTGTGCCTCATACAAAAAACGATACAGCGTAAAGCGCTATATTAACAGATTTACAATCTATGAAATTTGTGTATTTATCAAGTATTTTTTTTCACAAATAATCTCTCATACATAAAATATAGCCCGTATAATACAAGACTCGGTTCATAGCGAATACTATGTCTGCTGCCGGACGCAAATCCCGCTCCCATACCCCCTGTGGCTAAAATTATAACTTCCATGCTCTGAAACTGTTCTCTGATAATACGGTCTATCAATCCATCCATAAGCTCCAGATAGCCGTAATACAACCCTGATTGTATGCACTCCACCGTATTCCGACCAACAACATTTTCCGGTTTAGCCAGATTTACCTCAGGTAACTGTGCGGTTCGTGAGTGAAGACCGTGCGCAGACAGTTTAACTCCGGGAAAAATCACTCCTCCCAGAAATTCTCCTGCTACGGTTAGCGCTTCAATAGTGGTGGCAGTTCCAAAACTTACTGTTATACAGTTTTTTTTAAACATAGTGTGTGCGGCAAACGCGCTCATCAGCCTGTCAGAACCGAGCGTACCGGGATCATCCAGTTTAATGTCAAGACCATGGCTGCTTGCGGTTGTAACCACAAACGCGTCCTTATGAAAATATTTTCTGATAAGCCTTACGAAGGTAAAGGTAAGCTGTGGGACAACGCTTGAAACCATTACCTCTTTTAGCTTATTCAGGTTAATCTCATGATGCTTCAGAAGATACAGCAGAGAGATAGCGTATTCATCAGTAGTTTTCTGTGTTTCTGATTGAAAACGAAACTGATAAAGCACTTTTCCCTCTTCCATTACTCCGAAAAGCACATTGGTATTACCTATATCAAAAACGAAAATCATAACCTATCTCCCCTTCGGTGATAATTTCTTCTTCCCCCTGTTCGTTCTGGGCAATTAGTCTGCCGTCTGATGTAATCCCTTTTTCAATAAGGATTTTTAACGTACCGTTTCTGTGAAAGTGCATTTTTTTTGAGTAATATGCCGAATAATACGCCCATTCAGAGGCAATATCCAATTCTCCGGAGGTATATGTTTTGAATACATCGCCAAGCTGTCCCAGCGCTTTTTTTAGTATAACATTCGGCAACAGCTCCGCATCAGTAAACTCACTGAGCGATGTCGCACGCGCTGAAAGTTCCGGCGGATAACTATTTAAATTGATCCCTGCCCCGAATACGATTTTTTTCAGGACAGAACCGGCAAAATGAGTCTCTATCAACAGTCCGCCCAGCTTCCTGTCCGCGCATACTATATCGTTTGGCCATTTAAGACGTATATCGGCATACTCCATCAAAGTTTCCACTATAGCGTATCCGGCTGCAATCTGTGCGCCCATAAGTTTCTCCCGCGGAAGAATAGGCAAAACTACTGAGAAAAAAAGATTTTCCCCTGGCGCGTATTTCCATTCCCTTCCCCCGCGACCTTTGCCGTGAGTTTGGCATTTTGCTGACACAACGCTTCCCTGCCCGAATTCTCCGTCCATAAGATATTTGTTGGTTGAATCAACGCTTTCAAGATATATTATCTGTTTTTCAAACATACTGACACCCTATTTCGTTTTTAAATGCTATAATTTGTCTATGCTTCCGCCCGTCAAAAGATACTACACACTTATAAACATTTCTACACAAAAAAACAGCAAAGTCATAGCATTTACATACATCGCTTTAATTAAAGAATTTGTTTGACTTGTTTTCACGCTTTGTATACTCTACCGATATTTGCGGAAGATACTATAATTTTGGAGGGTTGTTATGGAAAAAGGTTACTATGTTTACAGGGGCGCCGGACATATTTTCAGGGCGTGTGAAACACCTGATGGCGACCAATTAGAAAACGCAGAGATGAAAAAAACTTTAGAAAAGCTTTTTAAAGAATATCCGGAAATATTTGTACACCCCAAAGATGAGAACATTATTCAAATCGAGGAGGATGATTTTATGTCAAACGTGGATTGCGATAAAATTATTGACATCCGCGTGATAAAAAGCGGGCTTTATATACCGGAAAACCCAAAGGGTCAGGCTTTTGAAATAACCGAAGATGGTCTTCTTTCAAACTTTGAGGTATATGCATATATTGAAATGATATATGACTGTGAATTTGATGAACTAGATGAGGACGAGGTTGATGAAATCAATGCCTGTCTCGGGACTGTTTTTTACGCAACATTGGAATGTGACGGATACATCTGGATAACCGAGGATATGATTGGCGAGTGTTATATAGACGCTGCTAATGCGGATGATATGATTGTGATAGATGAACTGCTTAAAGCAGAGGCAGAAGAAGAAGAAGATTATGATGACGAAGACGATTATGACGATGATGATGATTATGACGACGATGATGATGACTATGACGACGATGATGATGACTATGACGATGACGATGATGATGATGATAAGTGATTAACTCTTTAAATACTAAAAATGAGAGGAAAAACTTACATCTTTTAAAGATTTAATTCTGTAAAGAAGAGCATATACCTGATATTTGGCGACGGTATTTTGATAAATCCCGCATCTGTACGCGCTGACCATTGAGGTTGTAATCTATGCCCATTCATTTCGGTATGCCTGTATTAATTGAAAATCCAGCTCTTGAGCCAAATCTGTCGCTTTGTTCCGATCTTGATCTGGATTTTGTTGAACTTAATATGAATATTCCGGAGTATCAGATAAACAAAGCGGATGCGGATATTATCAGTAAAATGCTTGCCGGTACCGGAAAGTACCTTACTATTCATCTGGAAGAAAATCTGAATGTTTGTGATTTTAATCCCTTTGTTGCCAACGCTTATCTGGAAACCGTCTTGCAAACTATTGAATTTGCCAGAGAAATAAATGCGCCAATTATAAATATGCACATGACAGTTGGTGTATATTTTACCTTACCGGACAAAAAGATTTATCTTTTCGAACAATATCAGGAAAGATATTTTTCGGGACTGCGCTTATTCCGTGATGTTTGTGACAAGGCTATATGTAACGGCAATATCATTATCTGTATAGAAAACTGCGGAATTTATCACGATTTTCAACAAAAAGGGATAGATATTTTACTGGAAAGCGATAAATTCATGTTAACCTACGATATTGGACACGATTTTTGCATCGGAAACGCCAATGAGTCTTTTATATTGAAAAGAGCCGCCAAACTTGGACATATGCACATACATGATGCAAATGATCAAAGTGACCATTTGCCGTTGGGTGAGGGAAAAATTATTATATCGGATAAATTATCCCTTGCTGAAAAACATAACTGCCGTTGTGTTTTGGAAACAAAAACAGTGAAAGGATTAAAACAATCCGTAGATTTTATAAATAAAATACGGCGAAAACCTCACAAGATTGTGTCTGTTTCTGTTTTGTCGCCTATTATTACAAATTACAGTACGAATGACGAAAAAATTGATTTATTTTTATCCCTTTTCCAAGGAAGAAAGGATGTATATGCACGGCGTTGGGAGAACAGCAACAGAAAAAAATCAGGATATTCGCCTGTTTGTAAAAATGAGTGGAACATTGTATGCGGGAAACCTAATAAAAAGTGTACAGATTGCAAATACCGTGAATTTGTTCCATTTGATAAATATGCTGTCATACGGCATCTTACCGGCAAAGAAGTTGCAGGGATATATCCAATGCTGCCGGACGAAAGCTGCTTGTTTCTAGCTATTGATTTTGATCATGATGGTTGGCGGCAAGACGTTTCCGCCGTTTGTAAAGTATGTGAAATACATCAAATTCCTGTTGCTGTGGAACGTTCACGTTCCGGTAACGGCGCGCATATTTGGTTTTTCTTTGATGAACCGTTATCCGCCGTATCCGCACGCAAACTTGGCACAGCTATTCTGACTGCCGCTATGGAGAAATGCCACGAACTGAAATTCAACTCCTACGACAGACTCTTTCCCAATCAGGATATCATGCCGAAAGGCGGTTTCGGCAATCTGATAGCTCTGCCGCTTCAACGCAAACCAAGAAAAGATGGTAACAGTGTGTTTATTGACAAAAATTTTGTAAAATATTCTGACCAATGGGAGTTTTTGAGCAATATAAAACGTTTGACTGTAAATAAAGCTGAGCATTTTATTGCAGCGCTATGCAGAGGCGAAGAGTTGGGTAACTTATACCAAACTCAAGAAGATGATGAACTAAAAGCGCCGTGGCAGAAGAAAACGCCGGAACCTCACCTTGTCCGTACAGATTTTCCGTCAGAAGTGTATGTGTTTGAAGCAAATTTGTTATATATTCAGAAAGAGGGTATATCTCAACGGGCGTTAAACCGTTTGAAACGTTTTGCCGCTTTCAGAAACCCTGAATTTTACAGGGCGCAGGCTATGCGACTTCCTGTATGGAATAAACCCCGTATCATATCTATATCAAACGAAACAGAAAAATATCTCTGTTTGCCCCGCGGTTGTAAAATCGAAGTTAAACAGTTACTTGAAAAGCTAAATGTTGAAATAATATGGCAGGACAAACGTACTGAAGGGAGAATCATAAACGTTTCTTTTAGTGGAATTTTACATGATGAACAGGAGAAAGCATTTGAAAAACTAATTGAAAATGACAACGGTGTTCTGTCTGCCAGCACTGCATTTGGTAAAACAGTTGTAGCTGCCGCCTTGATTGCTGCACGCAAGGTCAACGCTTTGGTTCTTGTAAACCGTAAACCACTGCTTGATCAATGGGAAACACGACTGTCAGAATTTTTAACAATTAATGAGCAGTTGCCGCAGTTTGAAAAGAAACGCGGACGTAAAAAGGAGTTAAGCGTTATCGGGCAGCTTGGAAGTGGCAAAAATAATCTCAGCGGAGTTATTGATGTTGCCGTTATACAATCGCTGTTTCATGGAAATGTTGTTAGAGATATAGTAAAAAACTACGGTATAGTGATTGTTGATGAATGCCATCATGTGCCTGCGGTTACATTTGAGATGGTGTTAAAAGAGGTAAACTCAAAATTCATATACGGTTTGACTGCCACACCAAAGCGGCGGGACGGGCATCAGCCTATTATTTATATGCACTGCGGACCAATACGATACAAAGATGATGCCAAGTTACAGGCAAAGCGGCGTCCTTTTGAACATTTTGTAATCCCAAGATTTACATCTTTTAATATATTAACTGAAAAAGATAATACACGGTTATCTATAAATGAACTCTACGCCGATATCAGCAGGGATGAAGACAGAAACAATATGATTATTTCAGATGTGCTTGAAGCTGTGTCAGAAGGCAGGAACCCGTTGATTTTAACAGAGAGAAAGTCACATGTGGAGTTTTTTAAAAATGCTTTAAATGGAAAAGTGCAGCATCTTATAGCTTTTTTGGGCGGACAAAAAACAGAAGAACGTAAAAGGCTGACAGAGCAAATCAAAACAACGCCTGTGGACCAACAGCTTGTGATAATTGCCACCGGAAAATATATTGGTGAAGGTTTTGACGTACCGCGCCTTGATACATTATTTTTGTCTATGCCTATCGCATGGCAGGGTACGCTTGCGCAATATGCCGGACGGCTTCATCGCCTTTGTGATAACAAGCGCGAAGTACGGGTATATGACTATGCAGATATCCGAGTCGCGCCTTTTGACAGTATGTATGCCAAACGTATCAAAGGATATTCGGCAATCGGATATAAGTTTAAAAATGAAGGGAATAAACCGGATATAGAAAACATTCTATTTGACAGTGTGAATTTTTTACCTGTATTCACAGCCGATTTATACTCTTCTACGCGTGAGACTGTAGTTGTAAGCCCTTTCCTTGCCAAATACCGGACGGAAAAGATGTTGGAAATGTTTGAGAATATTGTATCTTCAGAAGTAAAAGTCACAATTGTAACACGCCCCGCAAGCGATTATAACAATAATGACCGTGAGCGTGTTGTACAAATCATCAAAACACTGAAAGATCACAATATTACAGTTGCGGAACGTTCAAAAATTCATCAGAAGTATGCCGTTGTTGATGGGCACATAGTTTGGTACGGCAGTATAAACCTGTTGAGTTTCGGCAGAACTGAAGAAAGTATTATGCGGCTTGAGAGCAAATATATCGCGGATGTGTTACTTAAAACGGTTATTGATACGCAGGAATAATATCCGCTTATGCCGGATACATTGGTTGCGTTATATGAACCTCTCTTTCGCATATTGCCACTGTTGTCAGCTTACGGCATATATATTTATTACCGTCCCATAGTGTCAGTCGCTCGTCCGGTTCTGACAGCGCGGTCATAATCCAAACATCCCTTTCCTTTATAATTTTTGGATATCGTAAAAAAAGGGTTTTTATGTCTATGCCATCTTTAAGAAGTATTATAGTATCTTTGTCCGGCAACTCAAACCCATTTGATATGTCTTTTGTATGAAGACATATCAGCTCCGCAGACTGCCAAGAAATATTCAACTTAGCGGCAACGTACTGCACAACACTTACGCCGGGAACAGTTATCATTTCCCTTTCATTAATATACTGTCTTAAACCCGCCGCCTGACTGTAAAAACCTGCATCCCCCGAAAGGAGGACACCTATTTTTTCCTCTCCGCGTTTATTTAATATGGCTGCAGCCTTTTTGGAAGAGGCAGGAAGAGTGATCACCGGCGCTGTTTGGCGGAAAGTCTTTAACAACCTCTGAGATCCTGCAAGAAGATCACATTTTTTTATAATATTAAAGGCTTTTATGGTAATATCATCCGCTCCTCCGGGACCGCAGGAGATTAGATACAGTTTATTCATATTTTCCAACTTCCAACCCCGCCATTGAGAACAACCTGACTTTCACCAATCGGAAACCATACTCTTTCCCTACAGCCAATGAAATTTTGCAGGCAAGTATATCAAGATATTTACGCCATTCCTGAGTACATATCTCCTCAATGCCGATTATTTCATCTTTTATTCCGAAAAGAGATCTGACATAGCTGTTTGCCTGAGTGAAACAGGATGAATGTGTGTTTTTGGCGCCCATAGCCAGTTTAGCCAGTTTTCCGGGATGCCCGGCAACCCCGACAGCAGTGTAACCTTTTTCTTTTACATAACTAAAGGCTTCCCCTGCATAGTTGCTGAACTGCACTACAGCAGTCTCCGGCAATGCTCTCCGTAAAGCCGTTTCCCCTATTTTACCCGGAACCATCCATATAAAGGGTGTGTTTTCGGCAGCAAGCACATCTATCTCACAACGGACAGCCGCAATAACTGCACCGGAACTCATCGGCCATACAATGCCCGATGTTCCGAGTATTGATATCCCTCTGGTTATTCCTAGACGGCTGTTGAATGTTTTTTCCGCTGTTTTTTCACCGCATGGAACATATATCATTACTTTAGCGCCGGCTCTTTCCGGTAGAAGGGGACGTAGATTATCCTCAATCATCCTTACGGGAACAGGGTTTATGGCAGCGTTTCCGATAGGCGACGGAAGCCCTCTCTTTGTGACCCTGCCTACCCCGTTGCCGCCATCAATCACTATTTTATCATCATCCGTTATCTCTACCAACGCATAAATGAAAATTCCGTTTGTGACATCAGGATCATCGCCGGCATCTTTAAAGACCCCTGTTACCCCGTTATATTTACCCAAAGGTATATTCAACGTACTGCCGTCCGGGAGGCATATATTAATGATGTTAGGTACATTTTTACCAGTAAGTTCAAGATAGGCTGCAATTGTTGCTGCGGTTGCCGCGCTGCCGGTCGTAAACCCCGTGCGCTTGCTTTGTAATTTACTTATGCTATTAAATATTTTAGACATTACTTAGTATTAGGTTGCAAATAGGTTGCGTTTTGTGGGTTCTGACTACTAATTTCATATTTGTATGCTTGTATTTACGACCTTAAATACTGCTGAAAACTTTTGTTCCGCGTTTTATCTACCATATAACGCTGTTACCGTTAAAAACAGGACCTTCCGCGCAGCAGCGTTTCATCTTTTCAACGCCGTTATCGCTTATTTTAACCATACAGCCGGAGCATACGCCTATACCGCACGCCATTGTTTCTTCCAATGAAAGCTCTAGCGGTTTGTTATTACCGGCGCATAAAGTCTGAACAGTCTGCATCATCGGTTTCGGACCGCAAGCGTAACAGATATCAAAAGAGGCAACCTCTTCAGCAAAAAATGTTGTTACAACCCCTTTATACCCTAGACTTCCGTCTTCTGTGCATAAAACCCACCTGTAAGGGGAGGGGGTTTTTCTGAGCGGCGGATAAAGTTCCCCGGCAGTACGGGCGCCGTAAAATACTGTCACATCGCAGCCGTTTTTATATAGAGTTTTAGCCAGAAAGTGCATAGGACCAATCCCCGCGCCTCCGGCTATCAGTGCCGCTTTGGAATTTTTTAAAACCGTAAAAGGTTTTCCTTGAGGAAGCGATAAAGAAAGGGCGGTTCCTACAGGCTGCTGTGACAACAGTAGCGTTCCACGACCGCAAACGGTATATATTACGGAAAGGGTGTTTTCGGAAATATCCGTATCATACGGCGCAAAAGGACGTCTGAGCAAAGGATCACAGATAAGGGACTGACCGGTAACTGAAAGCATACACATCCGCCCTGCCCTGTAAGTTTCCGCAAACCCGGAGGCTTTAAGGATCAGCAGCCCGTGTTTATCACTCCACAAACTGTTTTGCACAATCGCGGCATTCATGCTCTCAGAGCGTTACTATCTAACAAATAAAGGATTGCAAGTTTTAATATATCCGTAAGCGTGTGCGGCGTACCATTTTCACTGTCCCTGATTGCCGCTGATATTTGTTGCAGCGGAATTCTGGTTATCTCCGCCAGCTTGGATAGAGCGATCTTTTGTTCCTTAAGTTCATTCACAAATTGTCTGAGCGGTGTCATAGCCACATAAAACTGAATATCATCAATATTTTTAAGATTTGCGCGGTCTATATTATCTTCGCATTTAAAAACCCACGGGGTGTACAGATAAGAAAGCCCCAGAGCGGCGGTATGTTTACACAGATCCGTAGTTTTACAATTACACTCTCCGGTAAGCGGAGTTCTGGATGTGTATAAAACAGCGTTGTAAACGCCGTGGTTTCCTTTTATTTTTCCGTACAGATCACCGTTTTTTACTATGCAATCGTAAAATTGCCCGACACTACCCTCCCCTCGCGATAACGCTTCAAAGGGGAATGTCGTTCTGAGCTGATCTTCAGTAAGTTTAGCAACATTCATTTGCGTTGCCTCCGTATATCAATATGAATTTATAATGTTTGGGTTCATTGTCACTTTATGCTTTACTCTTAACGATTTTATAAAAGCTGTGTAAGCGTCTTCCCTTTTTACCGACAGCAGATACTGGAAAAGAAAATCCTTTTCCTCCTCAGTATAATTTTCGGGAGGGGGGATAACTTTTTCAATACGCAGCACATAAATCCGGTTTCCGATACGCTCGGGGTATTTTAAAATATCCCCTTCGTCTCCTTTAAAAAGGGCAAAGGCAAGCTCTTTCACCCAAGGAGCGTCCGGCAGTATATCATTGCGCCTGAAAGGCTGGATTGTATTGACATCGGTTTCAAACTGCTCTGCAAGCGATTTAAACTCTCCGTAAGATATGTTGTCAACATTCACCTTAGCGTTGACATCATCAAGCGCGGCATTAAAGGCGGCATCAGCAAACCAATCGGCCTCTACCGAATTGTTGACTGCGTCAAAAGAAGGTATTTTAGAGTTTTCCCTCTCTGTAATTTCGTATATATATGCAGCGCCCTGAAAATCAATCAACGGGGTTATTTCCGCTTTTGAAGCGGTAAAAAGGATTTTTTTCAGTTCGGGATCCGACTGAAAAAACGCAAACGGATCATCTTCAGCCAACAGCTCGCTCTCCTGAACTTCAAATGCTCCCGGGTTTTTAACAAGATAGGCGGTCAGGTTGCTTGCGTTCAGAATATCACGGTAAAGGCTGTAAAGATGGTTGCGGTATGCGTTTTTTTTGCTTTCCTCTTCCATTGACGCGCGTATTTCATCTTTTACCTCGTCATACGGCATTACACTGTCGCCGTCAGTGTAATCAGCTATGGCTGCCGTATATCGTTCCCTAACGGCTTCATCGGTTATCTCCGTTTTATTGGTGAAGTTATCTATGCTGAATGCAGCGTATTTTACTTTAATTTTAGGCGCAAAACGGTATCTTTCCTGATTTTTGGCATAATAATCCTCAAGTACAGCCTTGTCAGGCGGAACATCTGTTTTATAGGCATCGTCAGAAACAGAGAAGTAAGAGGCGGACAGTTTGGAATTAGTGTGAATATGTTCGCGCCTGATCTCTTCATCGGTGACTGAAAAGCTGTTGTTCAGCAGTTGCTGTAATTTATTGATTTTGATCATATCTTTAATTTCATTTTCGTATATTGAAGGGGATCTGTAGCCGACATAACTTAAAATTTGCATATAGCGCTCGGGATCAAACACCCCGTCTGTCATAAAAGCGGACTCGTTTCTTATATATTCAACAACCTCTGTGTCACCGGCGGGAATTTTCAACCGGTTGGCTTCCAGTAGAAGGAGCTGCGTATTTACAAGATTTTCCAAAACAATTCCGGAAAAGGTGTTATCTTTAATAATCTGCTCCGCGTACTCCCCGAGTGTTGTGCGCAGCTCATTCGCTTTGGATTCATAAGCCTTTCTGTAATCGTTATAAGTTATTATCTGATCGTTTACACGCGCGGCATAATAACTTTCTGATTGTTTTCCGCCTACTCCCCACACCACGAATATGGTGGCAAGAAACGCAACTAAAACCACCCACATGACAGCATTCAGAATTTTATTGTTCTTTCGTATGGAAGTAAGCATAACTATCCAACTCCTGTATGTTTCATAAAAATAACACCAAAAAACAGTGGTCAGACAGAATTGCTCCGGCGCCCGCGCCAGCGGACTGCCGTTGCTGTCTTCCGACCCTGGCGGAGTTCATCTGCGGCGCGCCGCGGAGGTCCTGTCTGACCGCTGTAAATCACCGTCTGATATATGACGAGACTTAAATACAGGGTATAACGTTTACCATATCAAGCGTTTTTTTGCAATACAAAAAAATTTTCTGTCATCCCACCGGAGTATTTCATCGAAATGCTCCGATGAGAGAGAGCATTATACCTTAAATTTTGAAACCATATGTTTCAGCGCTTCAGCCCTCTTCTGAATATGGGATACTGTTGACGCCACTTCGCTTACAGCGTGCATACTCTCCTCTATACCGGCGGCTATAGAGTTTGTATTGTCGCTGACTGACTGTATCATTGTAAACTGATCGCTCATATTGTTGTTTACATCGCGGGTTGTGGCATCTATCTCCTG
>JAIRQX010000035.1 GCA_031256375.1 Deferribacteraceae bacterium | reverse complement strand
ACCATCTGCCAATTATTCAAAAAGATATTTGGATTTTGGCGTTGGGTTCTATGTTACGGCTGATAAAAAGCAAGCGGAGAACTGGGCTAAACGTAAGGCAGTGCGGCTAAACGCAAAACCTGTTATAAACGTTTATAGCTTATCGGATGATTTAACAGCATATAAAGGATTGTTATTTGAAAACGAAGATGGCGCATGGTTGGATTTTGTAGCAAATTGCCGCAAAGGAAAAGAAGTTTATAAGAATTACGACTATATCAGCGGCAGTGTTGCGAATGATGATGTTTTTGCTACGGTTGATTTGTATATGCGTGGCATTTGGGATAAGAACAGGGCTTTAGCAGAAATTAGGTATTATGAAACAAGTCATCAGATTTGCTTGGTTAGTCAGATATTGATAGATAACGAGTTAAAATTTGATAAATTTTATGGGGTGAAATAAATATGCCTGTTGACAAAAAGAATTTACGTGATGCATATATTACATTCCTTGAAGAAGATATAATCAAGGAGTTAGCCGGGATAAAAGGCATTGATAACCGTGTTGCAATGGAAAAGTATTACAGCAGCAGGCTCTGCCAGCAGATTGGAAACGGCGAGTATGGCGTTGAGTATATGGGCTATAAGTATCTTGCAAATGATTTGCTGGAAAATGAGCCTGAACTATTCGCATGATGATAAGCCTGACTCCATTTTGACTCCAATAATTTTCAGAACCAGAAAAACGAGCGATAAAAAAGAGAAATAGTAATAATAAAGCAACTACAAACAGCTAAAACACAGGGATACAAACCCTTGTGAATTGAGTGGGAGTAGAAGCGCGGAGCCGCCTTATATATCACAATAAAAATGGCTTTGCTGATTTGATGGTTATCAGCAAAGCCATTTTTTTACATACTAAGGATTGAGGCAACAATGGCAATTATTACACAGACACAAAATAGCCAAAGTAACAGATATAGATATTGCATTTTCTGTTTATGTCTGGTAGCTTCCAATTTGCACTTTTCTTCTTGCTTTATTTGGTATTTTGTTTTCTTGTCCGGTTTCGTGGCTTTATATTCAAGTTTTTTCTCTACAAGCCCCTCAACATCTGCTTCAATATTTACCTCTTTGTTTTTCAAGCTTAATTTCAACTTCATAATTGCACCTTTTTTAAGTAAGCTTTTAAGCGGTCTTTGAAAGCATTTACTAAAGCGTTGGCCATATCGGCTATATAGTTTTCCTTTGTCGTTCTAGTACCAGGCTCATATTGTGCCATGCGGTTGTCGGCGGTCTTTTCATCAAAGCCGATAGCCATACCAAGCCACTTCTGTGTCACGCCACGAAGATTGCGGATATATCAGATTCTTTCACAAATAGCCATATTGCAGCGCCTGTTCATATGTGATGAAATTAGTATAGCATATATGTTTAAGGATAGTCAAGGTAAATTAGCAAAGCGCGGCTAACGAGAAAAAAGTAAAAAGCTAAACACTTGACAAATATGGTTAGAATGGTTAGAATGGTTATAGAATGTGTTAGGATATGGGGCGGGAGATTATGCTTTCGGAAAATATGGTGGTAGAGTTCAAGCGCGAGTATGCACCGGATATCAATAAAACCGTTGTGGCCTTTGCCAATACAAGCGGCGGTGAAATATATATTGGTATTGCCAATGATGGCAGCGTGGCAGGTGTAGATGATGTTGACGCAACCATGCTAAAAATCAGCAATTCTGTGCGGGATTCTATAAAACCTGATGTTACGCTGTTTGCGGATTACCGGCAAGAAATTATTGAAGGCAAAGCGGTTATTAAAATTATAGTGCAGAAAGGAACATCCTGCCCCTATTACCTTGCGGGTAAGGGCATACGCCCCGAAGGTGTGTATGTGAGGCAGGGAGCTTCCACTGTTCCGGCAACGGAAACGGCTATTTTGCGTATGATAAAAGAAACGGATGGAGAAAAGTACGAAGATGTGCGTTCGCTGCAGCAAGAACTGACTTTTGTTGAAACCGCAAAGGAGTTTAAGATACAAAACGTATCTTTCGGCATAAGCCAGCAAAAAACGCTAGGATTGATGAATACCAGCGTTATTTATACCAACCTTGGCTTGTTGCTGTCCGACCAATGTGTCCATACAATAAAACTAGCTGTTTTTGAAGGAACTGTAAAGGCTGTGTTCAAAGACAGGCGTGAGTTTGCAGGCTCGCTGCTAAAACAGCTAAACGATGTGTTTGAGTTCATTGACCGCTATAACCGCAATCGCTCCGAAATTGCAGGGTTGCATAGAATAGATAAACGGGATTATCCCCCCGAAGCTGTGCGTGAGGCGCTATTGAATGCCCTTGTTCATCGGGATTATTCGTTCAGCGACAGTACGCTTATCAGCATCTTCGATGACCGCATTGAGTTTACTTCCATTGGCGGGCTTGTAAAGGGCATTTCCTTTGACGATATGATGCTCGGTATCTCGGTGGCGAGGAACAGAAACCTTGCCAATGTATTTTACCGGCTTACCCTTATAGAAGCATATGGTACAGGTATGCCAAAGATAATGCGCAGTTATGAAGGGTTTGCCATTAAACCGCTAGTGGAGGCAACGAATAATGCCTTTAAGATAACGCTTCCCAATACCAATGAAGCGCCTAAAAAAGCCTATTTGAACGAAAATGAGTATGCTGTGCTGGCTCTGTTTGAGGATAAGGATTTCATTGTCAGGAAGGATATTGAAGCGGTGTTGGGTGTGTCACAGACAATGGCGGTGCGTGTGCTGAAAGGGCTTGTGAATAAGGGGGAGATTCGGTCAATTGGCGGAGGTAAGAATACGCGCTACATAATAAAATAAGCGCCTGTTGCAACGCTAAGTTTCAACAATATCTATCACGCTAAGTCTTCCATTTAAAATAGCAAAGTGCCGTTAATTACCGCGTTCAACGTTCCCCCAAACTACCTTGATACCGTTCATCAAGGTAGCTTTTTTGTTATGCGCGGTTGTCTTTTACACCTGGAAAACTGCGTTTTAAGGAAAAGGATACAAAAAGAGTAGAAAACAGTAAAAAAATTATAAAAAAGTGAAAAAAACTATTGATTATTTGTAGAACTATATGCTATAATAACAACGAGAAGGTCACAATATGCCAAAATAGTTGAGCAAAATAGTGGTTAAGTGTAAATAGCAACCAAATTGTATCTGCTGATGTTCCATGATATGCCGCGCTGGTTATGTAAAAAGGAGGGGGATTAACTTGCAAGAGAAACGTTTACGGGTCAAAAGCAAATGCAGCAGACGGATACCCAAAACTATACTGAT
>JAIRQX010000032.1 GCA_031256375.1 Deferribacteraceae bacterium | reverse complement strand
GCTCCGCTTTTTTGCGTCACTTTGCACACCTGTTCATATAGCCCGTCTGCGATAGCGTCATCAAAAGTTACTTTGTGCAGACTGTATTTCAGCCTCCCGGCGCGGATATCTTTTATAAGTTCATTAAAAAGGTTATCCTCGCCATTGTGGGTTGAGATAATAACCACACGCCCACCCCAGACAAGCATCGCCAGCGCCGCTTTTAAAAGTTCCGGTAAGTCCTCATGGAACGCCGCTTCATCTATTACAATCTTTCCCTGTTTACCGCGCAGATTGGACGGACGCGATGATAACGCAGTTATACGGTATCCTGAAGCGAATGTGAGCGAGTACGAAAGAATCTTTTTATCTTCATCAATAAGTTCATCCTCTTTTATCGCCTCTGAGACCTTGTTCCATCGTTTCGCCCATTCAGCGCACGTCTGTATGAACTCATACGCCATATCTTTGTTATATCCGATATACCAGACATTATCTCCGTTAGCGCTTGCAGCTAAAAGGGTGTCCTCAATGGCTTCCGCCCAAGTGACGCCGATCCTGCGGGATTTTTCTATGACTTTTACAGGAGCTGAGTCATTAATCCAGCGCTTCTGATAGTCTAATAAAATACCGCCGCTTCGCCGCACATCCTTTGCGGATAAAGAACGGACATCCTGTCCGGCGGTCTTGCATACGGCAGTATCGCTCTGCGTCGCAGTTGCCGCCGTCCGCAGGACTTCGCTTTGCTCACGCGGCATCCTTGCCGCCGACTTAGTTATCTTTGCCATTTATGCCTCTGTAATCAATTTTGCACTATGCAAAACCGGAGATAATTCCAAAAACGTATTTAGATACCCAAAAGTTTAAATTCCGCTAAAAACGCAAAATTTTAAGTCCTGCGGACGGCAAGTCTTGCAGACGGCAGTTTTACCCCGTAGGGGCGGCATTTTGCCGCCCGTCATTAATCTGATGGCTTGAATCATTCGCTCTTCCTCATCTCAAAGTGCGGACAGTCCACCAGCGTTGTAAAATTACCACCCCAGCGGTTGTTTTTATGTAGAGATTCCCAGTAACTGCCGATAGGTTCAAGCGCCGCCTTATTATCAATGAGTTTTTTATTTTTTGTGAAGTGTATGTCTGCCGCGAGTTTGTCTAAATGCAGGGATTTCATTGTCTTGCTTCTGCCTGTACGGAGATATTCTTTCTGCTGATACTCAGTGCGTTCAACCTCTCCGAGACGGCAGCCGTACCCTAACATATCCGCATACCCCAGTAATTTTGCAATGTTTAAACTAAAAGTTTCCTGATCTTCACCTAAAGCCATATTGTTCTCCTATTCATTATAAATATTTACAAAATCGTAAACATTTTTATATTTGTAGAAATCATCCAGAACGCCAACGCCGATATAGTTTTTAAAAACGACAGGTTTATTTCCCTGCCAGACGGTCACGGCGTAATTAATGCGGTCACGTCCACGTCTTTCAACTTCTATTTCAATCTTTGAAGCGATATTTAACTGAGTGAGCCAGTTTGTCGCCTCTTTCAAATAATTTTTGACAAGACGCACGGAATCATTTGTCAATTTTTCCCGCGCCAAAGTGTGAATTTTTGAACCAAAAGCGGGAGACTGCCACCAGTTATTCTTTTCTACCATTACAGACAAAACCGTGGCGGTAATAACGCCCTCCATTGGTGTGTCTGAAATGTCTATGACGCCGTATTTGTCGATTGAAATACCAATGTCCATTGCTTTTTCTCTTTTTTATTGATAATTTTATGATGGGTATGACGGTGAACAAAATTGCCAAAATAATGCTTGAAAGATTAGAAAAAGCTACATCAATATTGTCTTCTGATGATTTTTACGACCTAACTAATGATCTTTATGAAATTTATTGTCATTTAGTTCTGCTCCGTGACCTTGGTTTAATTGAATTTACTGTAATTACTAGTAATCACCGCTTGCCTATTCCTATGTACCATGCTGGCGGAATACGTCTTAATCGTGTTAATTACAAAGCATGGCTCAAAAATAACAAATGGTATAATAAGCTGTTTACTGAGTTTAAATCTGGCTTTAAAATTATATTAACAAGTGTAATAACAAGTATTATCACAACTATTATAACATTTTTCATTATTACTTATTTAAACACACGCTTTTAAGATTAAAACCAGCCCGGCGGAAAGTATTTAAATAACCAAACCGTTGTCAAAATGCTTACTGTCGCACTAATAATTATACTTACAATCCACGTAATTATTGATGGCTTTTCGTTTCCCATCTTCTCACCCTCCATATAAAATTTTCAAACATCGTTGCTTATACGGTTTATATCTGAAATTTTGGCAGTAAAAAAATGATGTGCTTCACTGTTTTTATGCAGTGTTTATAGATATACCAGACATGATGTATATAAAAACTTTTAATTTTGCAATCTTTTTTTGAGGGGTAGAAAATTATGGATAAAGCAAAAATAGCTCTGATAATTGCGGTTATTACTGCAATTTGTACACAGATGGGTGCGCTATTTTATCGAAATAGTGAGTTAAACGCTGAAAACGGGAAGTTACAGAGAGAAACTTTTCTTGCAAAACAGGAAGCCGCGTTGTGCGCGGTTGCAATAGATAAACAGAATGAAAAGATATCCGCTTATGCTCTGGTTATAGAGGAATCAGAAAAAATATATGAGGCGAACCTTGCGGAACTGAATATCAGAGGTGATCAGACCCGCGTACAAATTATTAAAGAATTAATACGCGATCCGTCATGTGAAAATGAACTACGGCTGGTTAAACAGCATCTAGCGGAATTCTATGAATAAATTTTTAATTATAATAATTATTGTATTTTCCGCATGCGCGGGGCTGGAAGAGCGCACAGTTACGGCGCATTATGAAGTTTTAATTCCTCAGAAATGTCAGTTCCGTAAACCTGTAAAGCCGACAGGGGACAATGAAACATTGTTGCAATTAGTAGATTTAATAAAATATACGCGCGAACTTGAGTATTTCAGGGATGCGTGTAGCGGAGATATAAAAAATGACTGAATTTGAATTGCTGGGGATGTTTGCTAAAACGCCTGTAATTTTTGTAGGGGTGATGGCTCAGGGATTTATCATAGGTTTAGCGATCCTTTTGTTTTTGTATAAGTTGTCAGGTAGGTTTCTTGATAACCAGAGCAGGCAGATAACAGCTTTCGAAGAGATTGCTCACGGAGTGCAGATACTGAAAGAACAGGTGGCAAGAACTGACAATTTCGCCACCGAGTGCCGGATAACGATGCAGAGTATTGATTCTAAGATTGAACGTTTAAGCGATAAGGTATCGTTGATTATGGAGAAAAAGCAATGATTGACGCTGAAAGACACGCGCTCATTAGGGGCAGAATTATAAAAATGCTGGCAAAAGAATATCCAAATGGGATGGATTTGGCGCTTTTGCGGCGCTGCCTTGCTAATATAAATATCCCGCTTTCATCAAAGGATTTATACGCCTATGTGACTTACCTGAAAGAGGTCGGGTATCTTGGCATAGAGGTGAAAAAGTGGGGTGATGAGTCTTTAGAGTACGCTAAAGCGACAACCAGAGGGCTTAATTTTATAGACGACCGCCTTACAGAACCTGATCCCGGCGTAATGCGCGATGAATAAATAAATATGGCTTACTCCTCTGAACTTCGTGAACACGCTTTTGAGGTCTGGTACAGGCGCGGACAGAATGATTCTGAAACTGTGCGTGAACTTGATAAAGAGGGGTATGTTGTAACCCGTAAAACGGTATCTGAATGGCGTGAAAAGTATAACTGGGAGGGACGGGCAACGCGGCTTGATGAAAAAAAACAGGGAGCGGCGGATACATCAATGACGTTTGATGAAGAACTGCTGCTTGATTTGTTAAAAAATAAGGAACGTTACGAAGCCTATTTTGATTCACTTGAGCCCGGGAAGGTAGATAATCAGGCGCAATATGTATATATGCAGGTCTGCAAACAGATACGCGAGCTTAAAAAGGAGATAAAGCCGAAAGAGAAGGCTATTAAGCGGGGATTAAAAGCAGACACGGCGGAAGAGATAAAGAAACAGATTTTGGGGATGGAATGAAAACGCTAAGACTTTCAAGTTTAATAAAACTAAATTCCGAAGGGGTTGCTGAACGTTGGATGCCTATAATTATTCCGGATAACTATAATCTAATTCATACAGCAAAAGGTAAATTTGTAGTTGATTCAGACGCGATTATCCGGGCGTTCCGGAACGGAGGCAACGACCTCGTAATAGATTACGAACACGGAAGCACAAAAGGCGTTGAATCTCCCGCCGCTGGATGGATAAATGAACTTGAAGCGCAAGTTGACGGCAGTTTATATGCAAAGGTTGAATGGACTGAAAAAGCGGCGGGATATATCAGAAATAGAGAGTATCGTTACCTATCCCCTGCGTTTGTTCCTGAAGGCGACAAGATAACAGGTCTGCACAGTATAGCGCTGACAAATGTTCCGGCAACGTATAGCGCGTCTCCGGTGGCGTTAAATAAAGATAGAAATTTAAAGGAGCTTGATATGGATTTTAAAAAGATTTTAGTTGCGTTGGGGCTTGCCCCTGACGCGGATGAGGTGGTGTGTCTTGCTGCAATTCAGTTGTTAAAAGAGATGCACAGTAAAACGCTGACGGTCTTATCTCTTCCCGCCGCCGCTACGTCGGCTGAGGTGGAAAAGAAGATTGTCGCGCTGAAAGACACTAACGAGAAGGCGTTAAAAGCGTTGTCTCTTTCTGCCGCCGCTACGTCGGCTGAGGTGGAAGGGAAGATTGTCGCCCTTTCAGGTAACACGACACAGCTTGAAACATTGCAGAAAGAGGTTATAGCGCTCACGAACAATCTCAAGGAACGTGACGCGAAAGAGCTTGTTGCGCTTGCTCAGAGTGAAGGGAAACTTGCCCCCGCTCAGGCTGAGTGGGCTAACAAATACGCGCTTGAAAGCCCTGAAGGGTTTAAAACGTGGATGTCGTCCGCTTCGCCTATTATTGCGCTGACAAAAGGGTTAGAGCCTAAAAAACCTGAGAGCAAAGAGCTTTCAGGCAGTCAGGAGGAGATTCTTAAGGCGTGCGGCGTAACGGCGGAAGATTTTAAGAAATACGGGCTTGGAGGGTAAACAGATGCTAATAAAAAATGGCGACAGATCGCGCCGGGTAGGGGATTTAATGGGCGTTCCCCTTGCTGCGGGAGCGGAAGTTTTTAAAGGAAGTCTTGTGATAAACGCAGATGGCTACGGTAAACCCGGAAATGATAGTGATACAGGGTTTGTTGTAGGCATAGCGCGGGATCATGTAGTTAATGCCGGAGCTGACGGAGACGAAATGGTGGAGTGTGAGCGGGGAATATATCTTTTTAATAACGCCGCGGGACCTGTTTCAGTTGGTATTGACTGTTATGTTTACGATGATGACGCTGTAAAGACAAGCAGCGGCAAAATTCGTGCAGGAAAAATATGGGATGTCGAGCCGGACGGCAGGGTCTGGGTGGACATGAGGGGGATATAATGGCGGTAGTAAATCAGGAAACATTAGACGGGCTTACAAAAGCCTATTCAACGGCATATAACAAATCGTTTACATATACAACTTCTTATTACAGCAAAATAGCGATGACAGCGCCGTCAACAACAAAAGAAACAACATATCCGTGGCTTGGCGCAATTCCTAGGATGCGGGAATGGATCGGCGACAAGGTGATTAAAAAACTCACGGAACACGGATATACGATAAAAAATCGCAAATTTGAGCTTACAGTCGGAGTTTTGCGTGATGACATTGAGGACGACCAGTACGGAATCTATACGCCGCTTATGGAAGAGATCGGGCGTTCAGCAAAGATATGGGTGGATGAGCTTGTATATGAGCTTGTGAATAACGCCTTTTCTGAGGTGTGTTACGATGGTCAATACTTTTTTGATACAGATCACCCGGTCGGCAAAAAGGTTGTCAGTAATATGCAGACAGGAACCGGTCCCGCGTGGTATCTGCTGGATACATCAAGAGCGATAAAACCGTTTATCTATCAGGACAGAAAAAAACCGGAGTTTGTGAGCCAAACAAAAATGGATTCACCAGATGTATTTATGCGCTCGGAGTATAAATACGGTGTGGAGGCGCGGGGAAACGCAGGGTTCGGATTATGGCAACTGGCATTTGCGTCTAAAAAGGAACTGAATGCTGCAAACTTTACGCAGTTACGCACAGATATGAGCATTCAGGAAGACGATGAAGGGAAGCTGCTTGTAATAAAACCGAATTTGCTTGTAGTGCCGCCTAAATTGCAGAACGAGGCTGAACAGATGATTAACCGTGAAGTGATAGACGGTTCAAACAATACGCTGTACAAGGCGATTGAATTATTTGTCTGTCCGTATCTTAAATAATATCAGCGCCACGGATGGCGCGTGAGCGGAGCGAACCCTCCGGATGCGGCAGGACGCCGCCGGACATGTGTGAGCGAAGCGAACCCGCAGGAATTTAATTTGTGAGGCAAGGCTGGCTCTGCCAGCGTTGTTTATTCGCACAGGATGTGCGGCGCATAAGCGCAAGGAGGAAAATAAAATATGAAAACAATAACAGGGGAGCTTTTAACAGGGCTTATATTTGACTATAATGTACAAAAAGATTTTGAAATACGTCTTGGAACAGTAGGCGATTTTGTGGAACTTTTTGATACGGATCTGGCTGAACGCGCGGCAAAAAATTACACTTTTCAGCAGGTTGCATTAACAGCAATGCGTCTTGAAAAACTGGTACTATGTAACGTTTAAAATTGCAAAAATATAAACTTAGTATAAAATGGTGCTATCAATAGGGAGGCGCCATGTCAACAAAATATTCAGTAATACTTAGCTCCGAAGAGCGTTTGTGGTTGGAAGATATTACGCATAAAGGTAAGCGTAATGCTTCAAAGGTATTGTAAGCTCGTGCATTGCTATTATGCGACATTGGCGAACAAGGTTTGGCTTGGTCTGTGAGCAAAATATCTGAAGCTCTTGGTATTAGCAGCGAAACAATTAAGGCAACCTCCAATAACCCTAAAAAAGTTCTATCCTGCTACGCATTTTCCATAATGTGTCATTTTTATATTGTTTTTTTGTGAAACAAACAATTTTTTAGCATAATTTATAACAAT
>JAIRQX010000005.1 GCA_031256375.1 Deferribacteraceae bacterium | reverse complement strand
TATTTGGTTTGCAACCCCAAATATTATTTACAACATCACGGGAGGCTTTTATATCATCTTTTACGCTACCGCTTCTTATATTCTCACCGGCTCCGCCGGTGGTTTCAACATCCAATGACGAGTGGAACTGCTATATTGCAGTTCCAATACTTTTAGTATCTGTTAAAATTAAACATTTCCGGAGTTAAATTATTTCTTGCCAGTATAATTTTTATTCTTTGCTGATATTGAAGCGTCCCGCCGGTGAAAGGACGGTGATATACGCCTAAAACTTCAAAAATACTTCTCGGAAACCTACCTTGCGCATTTCTAAATAAACATACTTGGTACAACCATATATGGGCGGCTAAAATTGCATCATACGTTTTTATATCAGTCTGATTCATTATTTTTATTCCGCTCAGCCGGGAAAGTTCGGAATAACTCCATGTACCCGTATGTATTTGAAAGTATGATATATCTTTAGGGTTTATTTTCCCAGCCGTAAATTTCAGATCGCTTTCTATTTCCGCGATAAGATGTATTAATATATCGCCATAATAGTGCGTAAATTTCTCAAGATCAGTCGGTTTAACATTATTTGCCGGATAGTAGTTGATTACATCATAAATGACTGTATGCCAATTAATTTTGTCAATATTAATATTGACTCTTTGCTGCTCCTCATACGCATAGCTTGATACGCTTAATAAAACAAAAAAAACGACAATAATAACCTTTTTCAACAGTTTATCTCCGTATTTCTATTATTTTATAGCTGTTCCACTTTACATTGATCGTTATTACCGCGCCTTCGTCGCGTTGCTCCTCGCAAAGACGCAATATGCTCATGAGCCGCTGCGCTGTGCATCCTGCCATTGTTCGTCATTGCGAGCCGAAGGCGCGGCAATCCAGATTATTTATTCTGAATTGCTCAGTCACAACGTTGCCCGCAAAGACGGTCAATGTAATGTGGAACTGCCATATCAGACAATTTAATAAGTATTTGTATTTTAACAATACCTATTTCAACATACGCCGGTTGGGAATCAGAATGGAAAGATAAGAGGCAGCGCTAAAATCATAACAACCCCTATAACAACCTGCACAGGAAGTCCGACTTTAATAAACTCCGTAAAAGAGTAGCGTCCCGCTGTCATAACTATGGCATTAGGCGGTGTGGAAAATGGGGAGGCGAAACACATGGTGGACCCGGTTGCCACAGCCATCAGAAACGGATAAGGGCTTGCCCCGATACTGAGCGCGGTCTGCATAGCTATAGGCGCTAACATGATGGTCGTCGCCGTATTGCTTATAAACATTGTAACTATACTGGCGCAAATATATATTCCTGCCAAAACGGCATGATTGCTGTTTCCTCCGAAAAATGAAACCAACGATTCCGACAGAATTCTCGTTACGCCCGTCTTTTCAAACGCGATTGCTGTGGGAATCATTGCCGCAATAAGAACCACACTTTGCCAGTTAATGCCGTTGTAGGCTTCCTCCATATTGCGGATACATCCGGTCAGTACCATAAGGACTGTTGCGGTAAGGATTGAAATCACAGGAGAAACAATATTAAAAACCATGCTTATAATCATTAAAACCATAATTATAGCGGCAACGGGAGCCTTGTAGTCCAATGTCACTTTAGCCGCCTCTTTCAATGGCTGTCCAACCAATAAAAGGTCTGTATGTTCTTCGCCCAAATTAGCAAGATCGTTCCATGCGCCGTGCACCAGAAGAGCATCCCCCTCTTTCAGCTTTATACTGCTGATATTGTCCATAATATATTTACCTTGGCGTTGTATGCCCAGAATATTTACATTATACAGCTCTCTGAATTTTATATTTGAAACTGAATGGTGGACCAGCTTTGATGTAGGCATGATATAAACTTCGGCAATGCCGAATTCATTAAACTCCGAAAATGTATCGCCATATTCCTGTATAATATCCAATTTGTTGTCCTGCGCAAACTTTGTAACATTTTCAACGTTGCCGCGGCAAGACAATATATCGCCCTTTAATAATTTGGTATCAGGTCCCGCTATCAATTCCTGTCTGTTTTTTGAAAAGAACAAAACGGCGGGTTTTCTGGATATCTGATTTATACTTACTCCGTAAGTTGAACTTACATTCAGCTCTGCAATGGTTTTATCAATGGCGGGAGAGTTATCCGGCACAGACACGCTGAATAATTCGTTCTTTAATTGGTATTTTTTCACAAGTTCAGTCAAGCTGTAGGTCGTTTTTTTTCTTCCTTTCGTTTCATCGTCTTTGACTAACATCTTGCTCATAAAAAAAAGCATAACCATCCCTATCCCGAGACAAATAAAACCCAGCGGGGCGAATGAAAAAAAGCCGAACGGCGCGAAACCATTTTCTATAACTTTATTTTGTATAACAAGATTTGAGGTAGTGCTTATCAGGGTGAAAAACCCCATCGCGCTGGCAAAAGCCAAAGGCATGAGATACATTCGGGGATTTGTATTAGCGCCGGCAGTTATGCTGATTATTATAGGCAGCATCATGGCTACAACGCCTGTATTGCTTACAAAAGCTCCCATAAAGGCAGTAGCGAGCATAACAAGAATAAAAAGTTTGTTTTCACTGTCGCCCGCCAGCCTGAGCAACCGGCTGCCTACCATTTTAGCCAACCCTGTACGGAATATAGCTGTACCCACAATGAAAACGCCTACTATCATCAGGGTAACGCTGTTTGAAAAACCGGAAAGAGCTTCTTCCATGGTAACGACACCGGTCAAGGTAAGCGCCAGAAGACCGCATACTGCCACAAGGTCGGCGCGGGGTTTGCCGCGGATGAAAAAACAGATTACGCAGGCAAATATAATTAGTGTTATGTTTAAAGGGGTAAATAAAACGGAAAGACTCATAAAGACAATTTCTCCCTGACGGTTGATTGAATATTTTATTAAAGCATAGAATTCAACTGTTTACAACTTTTATTGTTTATTCAAGGTATACGCCGGTATACGCGAGAAAACAAAATGTGTTGACTTATCCCATGTAATTATGTATTTTGTGAACAGCAATAATTAGAGGTGAACAGTGGCGCACACTTTATCGGCAAACAAGAGAATCCGTCAGTCGGAAGCCCGAAGGGCGAAAAATAAATCTGAAAAATCAAAGATGAAAACAAGTATCAAGAAATACACCAGCGCTTTATCTACGGGCGATGTGCAGACTGCTGAAACAGCTTTACGCAACGGTATCAGCGCTATCTACAAAGTAGCGGGAAAGGGCGTTATTCACAAAAATCAGGCGGCGCGCAGAGCATCCCGCATGACAAAGAAACTAAACGCCTTAAAAGCTATAAAATAATCTGTTTTTTAGTAAAGCTGCAAAAGCCTGATCCACTGGATAATAAGCGGAACTAGTGTTTTCTTGACATTTGACGGTTTTATTTTATGTCCGTCATTGTTCATTATTTCAGCGTTATTGTAATACTGCAGAAACATATCTTTGTATGAAAATTTTTCATCATAGCTGGAGAAGATTCCGTAGGTGATCGCCTTTTCTTCATCAGGAATATGTCTGGTAAAAAGTTTAGTTTCCAGATCCTTGAAGTCCTGAACAAATTTTGTTGCGTCAGTATGCCGCTTTACTAATTCATTAGACGGTTCCAAAACAGGATTTATTACTATTCTGGGAATCAGTTTCGGAGTATTTAACGCCACAAATCCGCCGTATGAGTTACCTATTATAAGCCCGATCCTGTACATACTTATCACTGATACAGTTTTTTGAATTGCAATATTGGGATTTTTGGAAAAATCAGGAGCAACCAGCCTTGCGTAGTCCTCCAGCAGTTCCTTTAGCTGTAACGCCGTAGGACTGTTACCGGTTGCTTCATATTCATGGATGTACAGAATGTTTAGCATATATGTTATATAGCATATAGGAATATAAATTGCAACATTGAACCCACGCTATAGTTGCAGTCAAAATTTATCCGGTTTTAGCCATAAAAGCAAACGCGCCCAGTATAAACGTAAGCGCGGCTGCCAACAATCCGGCTTTATCTACGCTTAACGGACGGAATTTTGTTTCACCAAAAAAATATCCGATAATTTTTTTTTCACCACGGCTACCCATTGATTGTTTGCAGACATCCACGCAGGAGGCGCAGGAAACGCATTTATAGCTAAGTCCGTCCCGTATGTCTATCCCAGTCGGACACGCTTTGACACATGCGTTACACTTTATGCATCTGTCTGCACGATCCGGATATACCCCAATCCTAAGTGTGTTTTTATCAAACATAATTGATTGAAGCATTGAGTACGGGCAGACTGTTTTACAAAATAATCTGCCTATCATAAGGGTATTAATGAAGGCTGTAATAAATACAATATACCACACATTATGCAGTTTCCCCTCGGATAATAGCATTATGAGTTCTGAAAGGGGTATAATGTACAAAATTATGCCAAATACCATCGCCGCTGACACTACAAAAGCCCCTGTTATATTCACAAAAAGCTTCACAGTTCTGTTTTTACTTTTGCTTTTAAGCAGACTTTCCAGAAGTATAGTCTGTGGGCAAAACCATCCGCACCATACTCGTCCGAAAACGCGCGTTATGTAAATAAATAGAAAGATTGCGGAAAAAATCAGTAAAAGCGCAGGGAAAAGATCTGCCGGTGAAAACTTTCGACCCGCCGCATATATCGCAATATTATTGATATCAAGCCGCAATAACGGCTTTCCGCCAACACTTACAAAAGGGGTAAGAAAAAACAGGGATATAATCAAAACACGCGCAGAAAACCGTTTAAATGCGAAACTGACGCTATTTTTCAACATCGTCATCCAACATATCGTATTTGGGTTTTTCTATGCGATCTTTCCTTTTGGATGAAAAAAAATACGCTGCAACAGCTACCATGGATATGCAAAGCAATGTTCCGGATATATATGCCAACATAATAAATATATCATCCATCTATTATCCCTTTGGTAGAGGGAATATGACCTGAATAAACTTGTACAGCCTGTTTTAGAGCTCTGGCGACAGCTTTGAATGCCGCTTCCGCGATATGATGATCGTTTTTGCCATATCGCAGATTTATATGCAGCGTTATTTTGGCATTTACAGCTAAAGCGCGGAAAAACTCTTCTACAAGCTGCAGATCAAACGTACCCGTTTTGGCTGAACGGAACGGCAAATCTAAGTGCAGAAATCCTCTGCCTCCAAAATCCACCGCCGCCTCAACCAACGCTTCATCCATAGGCAAAAGCATCTGACCGTAACGCACTATTTCGTTTTTATCCCCTGCGGCATCATCAAACGCGCGCCCTAGCGCAATACCAAGATCCTCAACAGTGTGATGGTCATCTATATGTGTGTCCCCTACCGCGTTAACAGTCAAGCCAAAACCACCGTGATGGGCGAAAAGATTAAGCATGTGATCCATAAAACCGATGCCGGTGGATATTTCAATCTCGCTACCGCCTAGATTTAAAGAAAGAGCGATTTTTGTTTCAGATGTGTTACGGGAAACAAGCGCTTGGCGGGGTTTAGATATATTATCTGTCATTTATAATGCATCTCCTTTGCTAAATGATACTATACAATCAGTCATTAAAAAACAAAATTTTTTAACTTGACTATTTTTTGTACTCATCTTATAAGAACACTCTTATGTAATGCGCCCAAGTGGTGGAATTGGTAGACACGCAGGATTCAGGTTCCTGTGCCCTAACCCGGTGTGGGAGTTCAAATCTCCCCTTGGGCATAAAATTTTAATTCATGACAATCCCGCAAAGCCCAAAAACTCTTGCGGGATTTCATTTTTCATCAGTTTATTAATCTATTGCAATCTATAGAAATCTATTGACATACCTACATAAAGTGGGTATTTTTGTAGGCAGTTAGTTATGGTCAGAAACTGATACCTACAAAGTCGGCAAATTGTTGATATAAGGAGTGTATCTATGAAACTAAATAACGCTTTTTTACAAGGCTTAAAAACAACAGGTAAGGCTCAAAAACATTTTGATGGAGGAGGCTTATATATTCACGTTTCTCCGCAAGGTGGAAAACTCTGGAGGTTGAGCTATAGGTTTACCGGTAAGTTTAAAACTCTTTCATTTGGGGCATATCCCGCTGTTAGCTTAAAAGACGCTAGACTAAAGCGGGAAGAGGCTAAGGAATTACTTGCTAAAGACATAGACCCCGGAACGCATAAAAAGGCAGTAAAAGCCGCCATTAAAGCGAGAGAAGCAAACAGTTTTGAGATTGTAGCTAGGGAATGGCACGATAAATATAAAAGTTCGTGGAAAGCGACACATGGCAATGTAGTTTTACACAGACTTGAAGTATATATTTTCCCTATCATTGGTGCAATTCCGATAAACGAAATTACGCACACAGCGCTTCTTAAAACATTACAGCGAGTAGAAGAACGCAGTGCAGATACCGCTAAACGTCTTTTGCAGTACATTGGCAGAATTTTCAAATATGGAATAATAACGGAACGGTGCGATCGTGACTTAACATTGGATTTGCGAGGAGCTTTATCACCTGTAAGGCACGATAATTTTTCAGCTATCACAGAACCCAAAAAAGTGGGAGAGTTACTTCGGGTAATTGATAGCTATTACGATGGGCATATAGCTGTTCGGGCAGCATTGAGGATTGCGCCGTATGTATTTGTACGTCCGGGTGAACTTCGGGCAGCGGAGTGGCAAGAGTTTGATTTTGATAATTGTTTATGGGTGATACCAGCAGAACGTATGAAAATGAAACAACCGCACTATGTACCAATGGCTTCACAAGTTATAAGCATTTTAGAAGATTTACGACAATATACAGGTGACGGACGTTACCTGTTCCCGGCGTTGACCGGTAAAGCTCAACCGATAAGCAATGCTACGCTTTTGCGGGTGTTGCGGCGTATGGGATACGACAAAGAAACAATGACAGTGCATGGTTTTCGTCACATGGCAAGCACATTATTAAACGGCTTGGGTTACAATAAAGACTGGATTGAACGACAATTAAGTCATGGTGACGGTAACTCAATTAGAGCGGTTTACAACAAAGCAGACTTTTGGGAACAACGAAAGGCGATGATGCAGGAATTTGCAAATTACCTTGATTCATTGAAAAACCAGAAGGATTAAGGTAAAAGCATAATGGGGAGATGTGTAAATGTCTCCCCATTATGCGCATATTTAACCAACCTATACTGTATTTCTGGAGTACTATAATTTTTGTTGACTCTTTAAATAGGTGTAATAAAAAAAAAGAACACGAAGGAGTCAAAGAAATGGGAACGAGAAGAAATTACGACAAGAGTTTCAAAGCAGAGGC
>JAIRQX010000075.1 GCA_031256375.1 Deferribacteraceae bacterium | reverse complement strand
TCAACAAAAGCCACTCCGCAGCTTACGCTGTGCTTGCTTACAGGACGGCGTATCTACGTTGTAACTTTCCCGCACAGTTCTTGGCAGCCGCTATGAGTTCCGAAGAGATGTCACAAAATAAGCTTGTTGTTTTAATAGATGATGCGCGCCGTACCGGAATAGTGGTTTCCCCCCCTGACATTAATAAAAGCGGACTACAGTTTGAATATATTGACAAAGCTATCCGTTTTGGTCTTCAGGCGGTTAAGAATGTCGGAATGGCTGCTGCGGAAGCGCTTATCGCTGAAAGAGTTGAAAATGGTCCGTACAAAAGCATATACAACCTCTGCAAACGGATGGATTTGCGGAAAGTAAACAAAAGGGCGCTGGAAGCGCTGATATGGGCTGGCGCTTTTGACTGTTTCGGTAAAAACCGCGCACAACACTTAAATGTGCTTGAAAATTGTCTGGAAGCCGGACAGCAAAAGCAGCGTATGATGGAACGCGGAATGCAGCAAAAACAACGGATGAAAGAATACGGGATAATGAGCATAGAGGATTTCCTCTTTGAGCGGGAAGATGATCCGGAAGCGCCTGAAGATTTCCTTGATGTTACGGAAAAAACGGAAGAATTTTATCCAGATATTATGGAAATGCCGGATTTTGAGCTTTTATCAAAGGAAAAATCTGTGCTGGGTATGTATTTTTCATCACACCCTACAATGAACGCCGCAGCAATTTCAGGCAACGCGTTTGATACCGCAAAGGCAGCGCTGAATACTGCAAGCGGAATGCCGGTCACGATGCTGGGGCTTGTTAAATCGCTTAAAAACACGCAGACCAAAAAGGGGAAAGAAAATATGGCTATGCTGGTACTGGAAGATCACACAGGAACAGTAGATGCAGTAGTTTTCCCGTCAGCATATAAACAGTTCGGGGCGATGCTTAAAAAGGATGCCATGATTGTAGCGGCTGGAACGTGGGAGGTTAAAGGGGACCGTTCTTCAATAGATATTAAACATATCTACACCTTTGAAGAAGGGATTGAAAAGCTGACAAAGGGGCTAAATGTGTCGCTGAGCCTTAACGATACAAAAAGTGAAGATATAGATAAACTTTACGGTATAATAAAGGATAATATCGGGAAAATGCCGTTGACTTTAAGCGTAAGCCAAGGCAGTGAATATGAATTTATCCTGCCGCTGGCATCAAAATTTCGCATAAAACCGTCAGAAAAATTTTTCAGACAGATGACCGAATGCAACTGCGGATTTTCATGCAGTGTAATTATTCCTGAAGAGCGTACGGCGTCATCGTATATAATTGAAGAAGTCTGTGAAGAGGATGTTTTATGACGCCGCGCGCGCTCACAATAGCAGGTTCCGATTCGGGGGGATGCGCAGGCATTCAGGCGGATATTAAAACATTTTCAGCTCTGGGTGTATTCGGTATGTCAGCGGTAACGGCGCTTACATCGCAGAATACTCTAGGGGTTACCAATGTTAGTCCGGTTTCAGCCGAAAACGTGATTAGCCAGATTGACGCCGTTATGTCCGACATAGGTGCAAACGCGGTTAAAACAGGGATGCTTTTTTCAAAAGATATCATTAAAGCTGTTGCAGAAAGGCTGAAATATTGGCGGGCGGATAACCTTGTGGTTGATCCTGTAATGGTATCCGCCACAGGCGCTGTTCTTTTACAGGATGACGCAATGGAGGAGATGGTACATTCTCTTTTTCCCCTTGCCAAAGTTGTTACCCCTAATCTGCCTGAAGCTGAAACGCTGATAGGAGGCAAGATAAAAACTGACGCCGATTGCAGGGAAGCGTGCAAAACTTTGGTACGCAAAGGGGTAAAATCAGTTGTACTAAAAGGAGGACACATCGGCAGCGTAAACGGCAAGGCGGTAGATTTGTGCTATAACGGAAACACATTTTACGAACTGTTATCGGAGTGGTCTGATACTAAAAACCTTCATGGCACCGGTTGCACATTTTCCGCGGCAATTGCCGGCTTCCTTGCGCTTGCATACACAACGGAGGAAAGTTTAAAGCTTGCCAAAAAATATATCAGCGGCGCCGTTTCGGCAGGCAAAAATATGAGTATAGGCAGCGGTGGAGGACCTGTTGATCATTTCTGGCAGTATAATATACGGAATGATTTATGACTGAATATGACCGGTTAGCATGGTTTTATAATAAATATTGGACTCAGGACGCGCCGGCTCTTTTTGAACGGACGCTTGACCGCGTAGTTCTTTCAAGACTGCCTAACAAAGCGGAAATTCTTGATTTATGCTGCGGCACAGGGCAGATGTGCGCTCTGTTGTCCAGCAGACACTATAAGATGACAGGGCTTGATAATTCAGAAACAATGCTTGTTATTGCCGGTGAAAACGCGCCGGCAGCGGGTTTTGTATGTGCGGACGCGGTAAAATTCACTTTTAACCATCAGTTTGACGGAATTATTTCATTATATGACAGCCTTAACCATATACTTACACATGAAGAGCTTTTATCATGTTTCCGGTCAGTGCGCAGAGCGCTGAAAGTGGGTGGGGCATTTTTTTTTGATCTTAACAGCATGGACGCATTTACAAGCCGGAAGTGGGAAGAAGGATTTTCTGCCGTTGAGAGAAACAACGTCTGTATTATGAAACCGGTTTATGACCCGTTTACTGGTTTAGCGGATTATAATATAACTACCTTTTTGTTTGAGGAAGGCGTTTGGCGCAGGGAAGACATACAGGTGCAGGAGCGGTATTATTCCGGGGATAAAGTTATAGAGCTTCTTACTCAGGCTGATTTTCACAACATTCAGATATTAAGCGGCAGTAAAGATCTTAAAATGCCTGAGTTTAAAAAAAGGCTGTTTTTTCTTGCGACATAGAGCATTTTATACTGGCTATCTGTTTGTCATCAGAAGCGCGTTTATAGCAATTTCAAGTTATGTACTTTATGATTTTTGTCTTGTATCAAGGATTACAAGCTAATAATGATAGTACACAATTTATGAATTGCTATAAACGCAAAATGTTCATGGCTGCTCTTGATGTTGTTGTACTTGAAAAAATCTTTTTTCAAAGGTAAGCGCTTTTGCCGTGTCCTATACAGGGAGTGGTGTTGACAGAACTGCGATTTGAGATATAATCTTAACGTTCCTGTCAATTACAGGAAGTTATCAGTATCTTAATAATGTAATAGTATAATGAAAAAAATACTTGTTTTAGGTTCATCCGGAATGCTGGGTCATGTAGCTACACTCCGATTTCAAGAGAGCGGACATGAAGTTTTCGGTCTTTCAAAGTCAAGAAAATTCGGGAATCTGTCTATATTATTGGATATCTCTTCCATAGAGAAATTTAATTTTTTTTTAGACAATAATTTTTTTGACGTTATTGTTAATTGTGTTGCTCTGCTTGTGGTGCAAAGCGATAAATACAAAGACTTGGCTGTATATCTAAACGCCTACATACCTCATTTTCTTGAGATGAAATATAAGGATACAAACACAAAAATAATCCATGTCGGTACAGACGGCATATTTTCAGGGGAAAGTGCGCCATACTCTGAAAACGCTATGCATGATTCCGGGCATTTTTACGGTAAATCCAAATATCTCGGAGAAATTAACAATGCCAAAGATTTGACTGTCAGAAGCGCTTTTTGGGGACCCGATTTAAATAGATCATCAGCAAACCTTTTTAATTGGATACTAAACCAGAATAACACAATAAACGGGTTTACCAATCAAATTTTTAACGGAGTTTCGTCGCTGGAATTCGCTGACTTTTTGGATATCGCAATCCGTTACGATATTACTGGAATTTTCCACCTTACGGCTAAAAAACCTATCTCAAAATGTGATTTTTTATTGTCAGTTAAAAAAGTATTCGGTTTAAAAAATGAAATTATACCTGCCAAAGCGCAGAATATAGACAGAACCTTAGCGAACGGCAGGGCAGATATCCCCTACGCGACGGCAGATTACGCCGAAATGCTGACAGATTGCAGAAAATGGATTCAGGATAACCGTGAGTTATATCCGCACTACAGTATAACCTGATACTGAAGGTGAAGCAATGATTATTAACATTGGAAACACTGAGATAGGGGAAGGTTGCAAGCCATATTTTATAGCTGATATCGCAGCCAATCACGACGGAGATTTAAACCGCGCCTATTCCCTGATTGAATTGGCAAAGGAAGCCGGAGCTGACGCAGCCAAATTTCAGAATTTTAAAGCTGATACCATTGTCAGTAAATATGGATTTTGCAGTATAAATACACAGCTTTCTCATCAAAAAGCATGGAAAAAATCTGTATATGAAACCTATCGGGACGCCTCTTTACCCGATGAATGGTCCGCCCGGCTGAAGGAAAAGTGCGATTCCGCAGGTATTGAATACATGACAAGCCCTTATGATTACTCAAGCGTTGATCTGGCGGATCAATACGCTAATTGTTTCAAAATCGGTTCAGGCGACATAACTTGGACAGATATTATAAAATATATTGCCCAAAAGGGGAAACCTTTGCTGCTGGCAACCGGCGCCTCTGGCATGGACGATGTTCACAGAGCTATGGCTATTATCCAAAAATACAATAATAAAATTGTTTTAATGCAGTGTAATACAAACTATACAGCGGACATATCAAATTTTAAAAATATCAATCTGAATGTTTTAAAAACTTACCGCGCCGCCTATCCTGACGTGATTCTCGGTCTTTCCGACCATACTCGAGGACATGAAACAGTTTTAGGGGCGATTGCTCTCGGGGCGCGCGTGATAGAGAAACATTTTACAGATGATAATGACAGAGCGGGACCGGATCATAAATTTTCTATGACGCCCGTTACTTGGCGCGACATGGTTGTATCCGCTAATTTACTATACAGCGCGTTAGGAGACGGGATAAAACGGATAGAAAAAAATGAAGAAGATACTGCTGTTATCCAGCGCCGTTCCCTTTATTATACACAGAATATTGCGTCCGGAGAAAAGCTGCGGGAAACGGATCTATTTCCGCTTCGTCCCATATTAGATACGGGAATCCCTCCATATGATACAGATAAGCTGATAGGGAAAACCCTGAAAAAAGGCGTCGTAAAAAACGATGCCGTCAAATGGGAGGATTTTATATGAATTTCCGGAGCAAAGGTTAAGAGATTTATGGGCAAATCTCGGTAACGTTCCAAATTTGATCCGTTTTTAAAAAACAATACGGCCATGCGTTAATTACCGGTTTTTTCTCTATTTTAATACTTAAATACTCACAGAACGCGCGGAATGTACCTGAATGAGCTACTACAAGGACCGGCGTTTCCATATCAAGCGGGTTGACCGCCTCAATATTACGCAATACAAACTCGTCCCAAGGTTCCACTCCCATTTTGTTGAAAATAAATTTATCAAGCTCACTTTTGGCGGTACATTCCAGTTTTCCCCAGCTTCTTTCACCGATTCCGTTCACAAAAACAGGTTTGATTCCTGTTCCTTCCAGCATCAGCATGGCAGTACCCACAGCGCGTATAAGAGGGCTACAGATACACGATTTTATATCAAGAGCCAATATGTATGGATTAGCTTTTGACGCCTGCATTCTGCCGGTATCGTTAAGAGGCACGTCTTTAACGCCTGTAACAATTCCCTGAACATTGTTTTCCGTTTCCCCGTGACGTGCAAAATAAAACCGGTCGCCAAAAACTTTAGACATACGACATCCCTTTATTATTAAATAAGTTCATCCGAATTTAAAAAATGTTCCTGTGAGTTTAACCCTTTCACCCCTTCAGGCGGCGCTAATTTGACATATTCGTCAACGTGCAGTTCCCACGCTTTGCAGTTATCTGTCAGAGATAATGACAGATAACGGTTTAGCGACTGTTTAAAAGCGGCGTCAGTAATCTCGGTCATCAACTCCACACGCCAGTTTAGATTTCGCGGCATCAAATCCGCTGAAGTTATAAAATATCTTTCTGCGCCTCCATGATAAAAATACAATATACGCGCATGTTCAAGAAATCTGCCGATGATGCTTATTACTCGTATATTATCGCTCAACCCCTGAACTTTTGGCATAATACCGCATATACCACGGATTATAAGGTTAATTTGCACTCCGGCGTCTGAAGCCTCATATAATTTGTTTATAATCTCCTCGTCTATAAGCGAGTTTATTTTAATTATTATTTTAGCCTGTTGACCTGATTTGGCAAACTCTATCTCTTTATCTATCATTTCAACAACTGTCCGGCGCAACATAAAAGGGGCAATCTTCATAAGTGACCACTTTTTCTCTTCTGTAAATCCCATCAGATAGTTAAAAAATTGGGTTGCGTCCCTACCTATCCTGTCATCAGCGGTAATAAAATCAATATCCGTATATATATTCGCCGTAATTTCATTGTAATTTCCTGTGGCAATGTGTGTGTATCTGACAATGCGCTCCTCTTCACGGCGTACAATCAGCATACATTTAGCGTGAATTTTCATTCCCACTATGCCATATGTTACTATACATCCCGCCTCCTCAAGGTTTTTAGCCCATTCAATATTACGCTCCTCATCAAAGCGCGCCTTTAATTCCACAACAACGCTTACCTGTTTCCCCTGACGGGCTGCGTTTGCAAGGGACGCTATGATTCTGGAATTTTTATTGGTGCGGTATAGCGTCATCTTTATCGCCAACACATCAGGGTCTTTAGCCGCATTCGCAATAAGACCCGCCACTAATGAAAATGAGTTATACGGGCGGAAAAAGTAGATAGGCTTCTCCTTTATAAGTTCAAAAATGTTTGTTTTATCGTTTAATATTGCCAGAGGGTGTTGTTTCAGCGGCGGAAACATCAGCGATTCTTTCAGATCGCATAAACCGAAAAGAAATGTCAGGTCTATAGCCCCGTTTACAAAGTAAACTCTGTTTTTATTAAACCCTACCATCTTTTCCAGAAATCTTAGCGATTCCTGAGGCATACCGGAGCTGACTTCCGCACGGATTACCTCCCCTCTTTTGCGTTCCGACAGCGAATGTTCAATAGAACTGAGCAGATCCTCTGATTCTTCCTCAGTTACATCCAGATCGGCATCTCTTGTAACCCTGAAAAAACTTACGTTTTTGATCTCGTACCCTTTTAACAGCATTGATATATGCTGCTGAATAATATCCTCAACCATAAATATATATACGTTGCGCCTCTTCCGAACCTTGTAAATCCGGCGCAGTGTTTCGGGAAGCGCTATAAGAGATACGCATTCCTTTGTGTTGCGTGTCAGCTCTACTATTATAGATATCCGCCTTGAGTAGATGAACGGAAACGGATGTGACGTATCTACGGTTACCGGCGATATAACCGGCATAATATCATCCAGAAATATTGATTCCAGTGTGTCACGAAACTCTCTGTCTGAAGGGTCGGGAAAAAATATATGTTCTTTTTCCAGCTCTTGTTTCAGTTGTGCGAAAATAGTCTGCTGTAAATCGTTAAGCCTTTTTGCACGCGTGGCTATCTCCTGTACTTTCTGTCCAGGGGTCAGACCTGATAAATCAGGCTTATCATAACCCGCGTCTATTTGTTCATACAATCCCGATACACGCACCATAAAAAACTCATCTAGGTTTGATGAAAATATTGCAATAAACTTAAGCCGTTCCAAAAGAGGGTTATTTTCATCAAGCGCTTCCATAAGCACTCGTTCATTGAAGTTTAGCCAGCTTACCTCACGGTTTATAATCTTGTTATTCATATCTGATCCTTGCTCTCAGTTCAATTGAGACGCCGAAAGTTTCAATAAAAAGCTGTTTCTGGTTTTCAAAAGCGGCTATTTCAAGGTAAGGTTCCCGGTCCGCGTGGGCGTCAATTATTATCATATCGGACATTGTTATATATATATCCGTTATATACCGGTTCCGTCCGGCGTCTAACGCCTTCGCCACCCGGAGAATCCCCGCCAGTTTACGTATTGTAAGATACTCCGATGATGTAAGATTCATATATTCCTGAGGCTCTTTATTAAGAGCCGTTTTGTTTGCCTCGTATACTATACAGGCAGCCATCAGCAACATACGGTCATCCACCCCGGGAATTGTAAGAGATTTTATGATATAAAACGAGTTTCCCGCAAGATCGTCGTCTGTGACATACCGCCCGACATCGTTCAGAATCACGGCTGTCTCAAGCACTGTACTGAAATTTTTGTCCAGTGAGTGTAAATCGTCCAGACCGTCAAAAAGTTTTTTTGCAAAAAAATTGATCCATTTCGCGTGCCGTGTGTCCGCGCGGTATTTATCCGCTATGGAGAGTAATGTATTTTTTATTCGGGCGTTTATATGTAAATCTTTAATGCGCCCCGCATAGTAGTGTGACATGAGTTCCGGAAACGGGGTTCGGCTGAAAAAAAACTCTTCCGCGCCAATAAGTTCCATAAGTTTTATATATGTTATTAAAGTAGGTACAAGAACGGAGTTCTCGTCACTTCGCAACCCAGTTTCTTCAATAACTTCATTTGAGGTGAGTGTGCGCACACGCTCATAGGCGGTTTCGAGCCGCTTTAGCGTAATAACATTTTCCTGAGGTTTTATAAGGCGGAGCAACATATTAATTGAGCTTCCCGCCCCAAGAAGGTGGTTTAATTTTACAGATGGATCAATTGTGGCGGCAACCGACAGTATCATTGTCCGGACATACTCCTCTATTGCGCGGTACCGTTTAATATGAGGTATGGAGCGAAACATCTGCTGTATCCGCAAACTGCCGAACGGAAGGGTTCCCGCATACATTATGCGGTCTTTAAGCGTAATATTCAACGTTATGTTACCGCTTGATACATTTGCGAAAACAAGCCCGTCATGCTCCATTTTAAGGAAGTTATACACGCTGTTTCTGGCGCCGATATACTTTATATATATCTCTTCGGAGGGGTTCAGCACTTCCAGCTTTATCCCAGAGTGGAGCAATGTGTAATCCATAAAAAAATCTTTATTGGTGGCTTCCCGCACGCCGCTGGTACATAAGGCTTTGTAGTTAGTTATGTTGTATTCCTCAAGTTTCAGACGGAATATATTCAGTATTTTTGATGCTTTCTTCACATTATCAAGGCTTATATAACCCTGAGTGAAAGTGTCTGTACCCAAATGCAGCGGTTTTACAAGAAAATCCAATGTTTTTGAGTGTTCTCCCGAGTATTCTCCGATATGCATACGGAACGCACTGGCGCCAACGTTGATAATACCGATTATTTCCTTTTTCATAGAGTTATTTTTTTATTATAAGTTCTTTATTTGTTACCTTTTCATACATATCTTTCTTTCTGTGCACCCCTTCTCTATCCGTACTTATGTAATCACTTGCGTCACTTATGTCATCTTTTACGGTGAGCTCTAATTCTATTTGTTTTTCAGTTATTGTGACATTCAGATCTTTTACGGCTGACATATGGGAACGGTCAAGACCATCGGCAATCCTCAGTATCGCTGCCAGTTTATATACCCGCTCATTATCGCGCGCCGATAAATCTCTGCAAAACGCCCTGAGATTTTTGGGAGCGTCGCGTCTGTGATATTTGGCAATTTCGGCGATCATAACCTTTTCATTTTCTGTATATCCTACCAGTTCAGTGTTTTTTATAAGATATCCGGAGTGTTTGTGATGTTTCTGATACGCTATATGCTGCCCTATGTCATGCAGTATAGATGCCGCTTCCAAAAGCAGCCAGTCAGATTTCTTCAGCTTTATATGCTTGAAAGTACTTAAAAACAGTTTATGGCAGAGATCTGTTACGTGAAGGGCGTGCTCTTCATCAAATTTATATTTTTTGCCGGTTTCAATGAGTTTAGAATGTCTGATATCGTCTCTGTCTTGAAACAGAAGTGTTTTCCCCATACGGTTTAATAAATCTATTGTAAGACCGTTTCTCAGACCGCCGGCAAATGTGAAAAAAATGTTCAGCTTATATTTTTGGAGCACATATTTTACTATAAGCGCAGCAGCAAGAGATATATCAGCGCGTTCCGGCTCCAGATCCGGTATTTTTTTCCTATCTTCATAATTTTTGGCGGAAAGTTCATCTGTCAAATGCGCAATAAAATCTGTCTCAACATATTTTACACTGGAGTTAGACAGGGAATTGCGGCGGGCATAAATCAACGACAGCGCGTTCACCGTGCCTCCGGTAAATATAATTTTATCAATTTTACGCGGTAATTTTAAATTTTTTAAAGTTTTTTTTATCTCTTCATTTATCTTTTTTATCTCTTCACGGGTAGCCTTCTGTTTAAGAACAAACTCCTTGGTTAGTTTTAAACAACCCAGAGAAGTACTGACGTGTGACTTCAGCGCGCCGTCTGAGGAAAATGAAAATTCTGTGCTGCCCCCGCCTATATCTACAAAAAGGACGTCCGTTTCAGACAGATCAAACTGACCTGTAGCCGCCAGATAAACAAGACGCGCCTCCTCTTCTCCGGAAATAACGTCTATATCAATGCCGGTCTCTTTTTTTACAGTTTCAACAACCTTAGCCGTATTTCCGGCATCACGGAACGGCGCTGTACCCACTGCGCGTATATGGGATACTTTCATATTATCCATTCGGATACGCATCCGCTTAAGTGTGTTAAGAATAATCTGAACGCTGTCCGGGGTGAAATTTCCAGTGGCGTAAACGCTGTCGCCTATACGCACCGTTTCTTTATAATCTTCTATTATTTTGTATGTACCGTCCATTACTTCTGAAATCTGCATCCGGAAAGAGTTACACCCCAAGTCTATAACCGCGGTTGTGAAAGCTTCCATCCCTACACACCTCCATGACATATATCGTTTCATTATTACATATTGATATACGGCTTGCAATCTGTTTTATGTTTCGCGTACCCCCATTTTTTTCAAAAATAGAAAAATCATAGAATTTATTATTGATTTTACAGCATTTTTAAACGTTACATTTACGATTTTTTAAAAAGTCTCTTTTATCCACATAGTT
>JAIRQX010000050.1 GCA_031256375.1 Deferribacteraceae bacterium | reverse complement strand
CATGGATGCCGTGACAAAATGCTTGGCATTTTGGAAGGCAAGGCAAGATAACACTCTTGCCGTAGCCGGTAAATAAAAATTGCAGGACGCAATTTTTATTTAAAAATGGAATAAGTTATGTTTTCTTTTTTGGTATCGCTATGAAGCTTTGAAGGTATTTGTTTGTATCTATTTTAAGCTGAGATGCGTTTTCCGCATACATTATCTGCCGGTTGTATTTGTCGCCCAGAAGGTTTACAGTGTACTGCGCTATGGGCTGCGCGTTTGTGTCAGTGATAACTAATACTTCCGGTTTTGACAGGTCTGCCATATTTTTTTTCAGCACTACAGCGAGCTGACCGCCGTTAAGGCGCACCAGTGATCCCACAGGATACATACCTGTTATGGTAATCAGCGCGTTTACAACTTCAGGTTCATAATGTTTGCCTGATTTTGAATAGATGACTTTCAAAACATCCGTGGCGGGAATGCTTGTGGCGCTGTGTCTGTCACTGGTCATTGCGTCAAAAATTTCCGCAACGGCTATAATTTTACCGAGCGGGTGAATAAAACGTCCGATATGCCCGGACGGATATCCGGAACCGTCAATCCGTTCATGGTGATGCAGTACTCCCATAAGCACATCTTCATGAATGTACGGAAACCGTTTCAAAAGCTCATAACCTAGTTTAGGGTGCTGACGCATTGCGGATAACTCGGATTCGGTAAATTTTGCCGCTTTGCCGCGCATACGCTCCGGTAGTTTTATCTCCCCCACATCATGTAAAAGAGCAGCCATACCAAGGTATGTAAGCTGTTTATCTGTAAAACTCAACTTACAGCCGATAGACAGGCTATATATACATACATTTACCGGATGCGCATAAATATAATTAGCGCTGTCTTTTTGCCATGTAAGGGCTATAAGACGATCTTCATCCTCCTTACAACAGTTTACCAGAAAGGTTATAAACTGCAGTAGTTGCGAAGTATCAAACATTTTATCCATTTTAAGTCTTTTTATTACCGACTGCATCAAATCAACGCCTTGTTTAGGTATGTTATTCAGCAAACTAATCTTGTGGAAAGAACTATTTACTTCTTTTTGAAATAGAGTTGAAATTGCTGATTGCATAAGCCCTTTATAATAATAAAAATTATGGAGATGCCATTCATATTAACTATGGCGTCATTGGGAGATAGTATATATATTTTGAGACAGTAACACAACAAAAAGGTGAAAATAATAAAATAACTCTTTATTTCCGCAGGTTTTACAATATACTATACCACCGGGGAGCAGTATGAAAAGTCGTGGAATGACTGTTATTGAAATGTCTATAACGCTTGTTGTAATAGGTATTATAGTAAATTTTGCCGTATCCTTTTTTATGCCCGTTATGAAATACAAACGCTACCTGAGCGAACAGAGGGAACAGGATTTATCGGTTTTAAAAGTTATAGAATATGTGAAAAAAAAACGTTATGCCCTTCCTTCCGCAAATAATTGGCAGATTAACAATCACGGGAGTATATATAAAACCGGTCACGCAGGGGCAAATGTTTGTACCCTGCCTGCCGCGGAAAATGCGTTTATCATAGAAACCGGCGCAATTTCCCCTGCGGTTATGACAGTTGCTGAAGTACAGGCGCTTTCAGACTGTCCGGCGCCCAGAATACTGCCGGGCAGATTTTTACCGACTATAAGCCGCACTGCTGAAACTGTTATTAAATTTGTTTCTTCTGATGAAAGTAAGGTTTACTGGTGCGTTACCGCGCCCAAACAGATGTCCGGCGCGTATTTTAAAGGAGAGAAAGACGCTGCCTTTATTACAGCGGAAGGGGACGCAGGCAGTTCTGACTGTAAATATAATTCCGGTTTTAAATCCGTTGTTTATGGTGAGAATATGTTACTGACCGTGCCGGAGAAAACCATCCCCGCAGGGGTTTATTACCTGAACATATTTATAAGCGCCACCTCCGATATGGCGGGAAGATTGGACGCCCGCCAGTACGCTCTGGTTGTAAACCCGTAAAGGAAAAATAAAAAATATGAAACTGCGCGGATTTACGCTTATACAGATGTCTGTGCTTCTGATGGTAATCGGCGCGGTAATTGTCCTGACCGCAAAAACAGCTTCACGGTACGCCGGAACCTCTTATCAGATGAATTTACATAGTTTAATTGATAAAAATATTGTAATCAGGCTTAACCATTACGCAAAAATGTATAAGACATTGCCCGGTTCCGGTACGGATTTAAAAATACTCCCATCAAAATTTGATGAAACGCTGAAACCTGTCTTTGACAGGAACAATATCTTTTACAAATCCGTTTTTAATGATAAGGCAGGTGAAATATGCTCCGCTGCGGTTGGAGTTACGCTCTATTATTGTCAAACTCAGAGGATTGACGCTTGTTCAGAAAAAGATGCGGTTCAAACCATCTCTGATCTCGCGTATATAATTATACATCCCGGCAAAGATATGCGGTTATCAGCTTTTTCACCGAAAAATTCAGATAAAGTATTTATACTTTCCGGTCCGGGTTATTTTGCGGATGGTCTTTTTTTGGCTGATGACGATATTGTTGAGTACATAACTATGGATGAGGCGCGCGTGGCGGCTGGGTGTATAAATGAACCTCCCGCTGTAAGCGAAACTCTGCCGCGCATACGTAAAAGCCGTATAAACGAAGATTATGGCAACGCAGGTTATTACACAAAGTTACCGGCAGCTTTCGGGCTGAACGCTCAGGATAATATCAGATGCTGTATATCTGCCGATTTTCCGGGAAAAATTGAAAGTAGCTGTGAAATAGGCGTTTGCGATAACCCATCCTCATATAAGTCAGCGGATAAAAATAATCTTTTTCTTAATATAACAAAAACGGGGATTTCTGCCGCAAACGCCGGAAATTACCGTTTTACTCTGTATTTGCTTACCGGAGCTGAAAGGACGGAACAAACCACGGTAAAAACAATGATATTGAACGTGGAAAATTAATCAAAATGTTTTATAGCAGTTTTTAAGATTAAAATACTCGTGGTATTTTTTGTTAAAATCTTGTATCGTGCCTTGATTTATTATTTATTGAGATATTATAATGACATTCGCTGATATTTTGAATTTGTATAATGAGCAACTGAAGGATATTGAAGAACGTCTTGTCATACCTTTAGGTTCGGAAATAGGTACCATAAACAATCTTATAAGCAGCACTATAAACAGCGGCGGGAAACGTATCCGTCCCTTGCTGCTCTTACTCACCGCCGGATTAAGCGGATATAAAGGTGATTATGTTACAGATCTCGGTACTGTAATTGAATATTTTCATACAGCTTCACTTCTGCACGATGATGTAATTGATATGGCTTTAAGCCGGAGGGGAAAACCAAACGCAAATGCCATTTACGGCAATAATATAACTGTATTGAGCGGAGATTACCTTTATTCAAAAGCGTTTCTGAAACTTCTGGATCTTCCCGGCAAAGAGTATGCCCGGGTTTTAACAAAAGCTGTTGTTTCAATGAGTGAAGGGGAGATTTTTCAGTTAAATAAAACTGGCGATCTGAGTTTGACTATAGATGAATATCTGCGTATTATTTACGGCAAAACGGCGGCTCTTTTTTCAGCAACGTGCGAATGCAGCGCGCTATTGGGGGATTTATCTCCGGAGATGTATAAAGAGCTCCGGAATTTCGGTCTTAATGTAGGGTATGCTTTCCAGTTAAAAGATGATGTTTTAGACTATTTCGGAGATGAAACCGTCCTTGGCAAAAAACCGGGTACAGACTTTTTTGAGAAAAAAAATACCTTACCGGTCATCCTGTTGCTGAAAGAGACTGAGGGAGATGAAAAGGCGTTTATATGTGAACTTTTTTTATCCGGAAGGGATGCAAACGACCGTATGATTGAGTTTATTGATATTATGAATAAATACGATATACAAAATAAGTCTAATGCGTTTCTGAAACAAAAAGTTGATGCCGCCGCCTCATCTCTGGCAAAATTTCCCGGTTCCATTTATAAAGACGCGTTATCTGTTTTTTTGCAGGAGCTAAACCTGAGAATCAATTAACGCTGAATAATCAATGGTAATTTTTTATATTTTGAGGGCAAATTCATTAAAAATAATCTGCCTGTCTATGTTACTTACACTTGTTGCATGCGGGCAAAGACGTGACAGGTATGAAACCAAAATATTTTTTGCTATGGGTACAGTTGTTGAAATAACTATCCCTGAAAAAAACAGAGACATACTGCCTGAAGCTGAAAAACGTTTAAACGGTCTTGCGGAGATTATCAGCTCTGACTGTTTCAAAATCTCATCCTCCCCTGATCTGACTGAAATTAACGAACTCACATATCGCCTGTTTCAGCGTGAAAACGATTACCGCTTAATAAGCGAAAACCATTTTAACTCCGCTGTTCTAACAGTCTCCGCTCTTTATGGTTTCCCTGAAGGACCTTTTGCCGTTCCCGCTAATGATAAACTGGAAGAGGCTAAAATGTTGTTCCGTTCTAATAACATAAATATCTTTACGGATAACAAAACCGGTAAGCATTACGCCAAAGGAAACGGCTTAAAAATAGACCTCGGCGCATTCGCCAAAGGTTGGATAGTGGATAACATCTCAACTTATCTGAAAAGCAATGGGATAAATAATTTTATAGTTAATGCCGGAGGTGATTTATTCGCCGGAGGGGAAAAAGAGAGAGACAAAGCGTGGCATATAGGTATAAAAGATCCCGATAATAAAAAACCGTATATTACGGTTGCCCGTCTTTCCGGTAAAGCCCTTGCGACAAGCGGTGTTTATGAACGATACTTTATAAATGAAAACGGTGAGCGCATATCGCATATATTTGATGGTATAAACGGGGAACCGGTAAACAATTATAAAAGCCTCAGCGTGATAGCGGATACTGCTGAACTTGCGGACGCCTTCTCCACAATTTATTTTTTAATGCCGGCGGAGGATATAGACCGCCTTTGTGTACTGAATAATACCGCTGTTTTTAGGGTTACTCCGGACGGAATACAGCACAGACACTGTGGTTGGGAAAAATATGAAACAGGAATACAGGAATAGCGGAATGAACTATATACTTGCCAGCGCGTCACCGCGCAGAAAAGAGCTGTTGGGGATGTTTATCCGCGATTTTACCGTTATCCCCGCCAATAGTGACGAAACCTTTAATCTTTCTGAACCTGTAGAGAATGAGCTCATGCGCGTGACTGAACTTAAAGCGTTTTCAGTAGCGGAGAACAACCATAATGCGGTTATTATTGCTGCGGATACAATAGTATTAAAAGACGGCATTGTATATGGCAAACCCAGAGATGAAAATGACGCGTTTAATACGCTCCGAAATCTTAAAGGGGGTGTTCATAAAGTAATGACAGGGGTATGTGTAATATCTCCCTCGGTTTGTTTTAAGTTTATAGATGAAACATCGGTTACGTTCAGAGATTATGATGACGGAATAATAAGATGGTATCTTTTAACCGGTGAGCCTTTTGACCGCGCAGGGGCATACGCCATTCAGGGGTATGGCTGTATGCTGGTAAGCAAAATTGACGGCGACTATTATAATGTCATGGGACTTCCGGTAGCGCGGCTTATGTATGAACTGAATAAAGCGGATCTGTTTCATTTTTGTTAATCTTGCCAATAATCTTTTTGTTATGTAGAATAAATAAATATTATTATTAGGTAATTTAAATGGCTTTTCCTGATTTCTCCAGAATAAGATTTTTCTCCTTGATGAAAGGGCGGAATCTAACGGTTTTTATACTGGCGGCGATGGCATTCTGGATGCTCAACAAGTACCGACAGAATGATCCGTTGCCCGTTTCATCACTGGCGCCGGATTTTACTATGGTTACAACTGACAACCAGACGTTCAGGCTGTACGATATCCTTACTCCGGTAGTTCTTGTTTTTTTCAGCGAACGCAAAATATTTGCAAACAATACGCTCTGCCCTAGGTATGAAAAAGAGATGCCATACCTAAAACTTCTTCAGGAGGAGGGGAAGGCTCAGATAATTATCCTGATAAAAGGGGTTGACACTCCGGAAAAGTTAAAAGGCATTTACGCTAAAAAAAACAGGGAGTATATGGAAAATATTGCTTTCGCTTATTATGACCCCGGTATAGGAAAAAAATTCGGAGTGAACAGCTGGCCGCACGCATTTATATTGGACAGTAACCACAAAGTCCGCTACCACACAAAAATACTGTCATCTGTTACTATCAGTAAGCATTTGGGAGGGGGTTAAAAGATGCATGATTTTTTTGACACAGCTTCAATAAAAGATTCGTATGATCTTGTTATTATTGGCGGAGGACCTGCGGGTTGCACAGCCGCGCTTTATGCTTCCAGAGATGAGTTAAGCTCCCTTGTCCTTGAGAAAAATGGTCCCGGCGGACAAATTGGGATAACAGCTTATGTGGATAACCACCCTGCCTTTCCTGAAACAATTTCAGGGATGGAATTATCGGAAAAATATTACCTGCACGCAACAAAATTCGGCGCTGATTTTCGTAACGGTGAATGTGTTGATTTCAGGGCTAATGGTTTGGAGAAAGAGATCTACATTGCGGACAGGGCAAAGCCGGTTATCGCTAAAACTGTTATAATAGCCACCGGCAGTTCCCCAAAAAAATTAGATATACCGGGGGAAAGTAAATATTTTGGGCATGGCGTGTCCGTATGCGCCACTTGTGACGGAAATTTTTATAAAGGCAAGATAGTGGCGGCGGTAGGAGGAGGTAATGCCGCTTTAGAGGAGAGCGACTATCTTACGCGTTTTGCTGATAAGGTGTATTTAATCCACCGCAGGGACGAATTCAGGGGAACAAAACTAGCTCAAAAACTTGTAAAACAAAACCGCAAGATAGAACCGGTGTTAAACAGCGTGGTAGTGAGCATAAACGGAGCCGGGAGCGTATCCTCCGTTGATGTAAGAAACCTATTAACCGCTGAAAACAAAAGGATAGATGTTGACGGAGTGTTTGTATTTATCGGTCAGAAACCGGAGGTTTCCCCTTTTGACAACCTTATATCCGTTGACTCCGAAGGTTTTCTGATAGCGGATGAATCCACGGTAACGAACATTCCGGGAGTTTTTGCCGCCGGGGATGTCCGCGCTAAAGAGATACGGCAGATAGTCACGGCGATAAGCGACGGCGCGGTTGCCGCAAAAATGGCGGGGCGTTATATCCAAAAATATTCAACGGAAGGATAGCGTTAAATGGGGTTTACACCGGAAGAGCGCGCAAAATGCCGTTTGGTCTGTACCCCTATCGGCAATCTTTCAGACATGACGCAGCGGGCTCTTTCAGCTCTGAAAGAGGCGGATATTATCTTTGCGGAAGATACCCGGACGGCGGCGGCGCTTTTGAATCATTTTGCCATAAGAAAACCGGTAAAACCGTATCATAAAGACAACGAACCGGACGCTGTTAAAGCTGTATTAAGGGAACTTGCATCAGGCAGGGGAATTGTCCTTATCAGCGAGGCGGGGATGCCGGGGATAAGTGATCCCGGAGGGCTTTTAGTTTGCGCTTTGCTTGAAAATAATATCCCTTTTGAGATTGTCCCGGGTGTAAACGCTGCAGTGCTTGCCGCTGTGGCATCAGGGTTATGTAAAGAGGGTAAATTTTTTTTCGCCGGGTTTATTCCTCATAAAGGGGCGGAGAAAACGGTGCAATTATTTGCCTCTATCCCTTATCCCATAATTTTTTATGAATCTCCCCACAGAGTCAGGGAGAGTCTTAAACTTTTGCTTAAATTTTTCCCGCCGCCGGTGGCGGTTTGCCGTGAACTGACCAAGATACACGAAGAGATTGTGTATGTTTCAACAACGGAAGATATTGATAAACTTACCGTTAAAGGGGAGTTTTGCCTTGTAGTTGATAACGGCGGCGCCGGAACTCAGGAAGATACCGGTAATATCAATATAAAAGCGGATGCGCTTGCCGGAATACTGGCGGAAAACTCCGTTTCAGCAAAAAATATCGCATATGTACTGAAAAAATGCGGCATAAAAAGAAATATCGCCTATTTAACAGCGCAGTTTGCAGTAAAAAATTTTTTGTTGCATTTCCGATAATAATATGGTTCAATAACCCTAGTTTTGGAATAATATTCGGGGGTATTTAAAATGTCCAAAAGTTCACTGTCTTTTAAAATCACGATTTGTATTATGGTTTTGTTCATATGTGCATTGATCGTGTCTGCATCCTCGCTGATCGGTTTCCAGCGGACAAAGAAAAGCTCCGCTGAAGTAGCGTTTGATTCTCTGCCTTTAATAGAATCAGTCAGTTCTATGGCGATTGATGTGTTGAATATGAGGCTGAGTTCACGGATGTATATGTTGTCTGAAGATGAAGAGTACTTTAAAACAACAAATACACTTTATGACGAGTTGATTGACACTGCTGATAAAGCGACAAACAGACTGAAAAAGTCTGGTAACCATGTGTACGCTGGTTTCGCTAAAGATTTGGATGAATCCAAGAAACATATAACCAATTTTATAGGTTTGATTACAAGAGTTCGTGAAAACCGCGTAAAACTTCACGAGGTTACGAAAAAGTTTGATACTTTGATTTTAGAGCTAAACCGAGAAGTTGATGAGTTTAAATTACTGATGGAAACAAGACTGGAAGAGATGTTGAGTATGGATGCCGGCAAACGCGATGACGCATTGATGAAAGCGTGGATTCGTCAGTTGCTCGGTCTCCAGGTTATTGTGAGGGCCAATGGAAACGCTGTCTCAAATACTATGATTATGACCAAATCAATGGATACGTCTTACATGGATGTGGTCACCGGAGAAGCCAACGGTATCCTTAAAGAACTGGACGTGATGTACGCAAGGTCTACGATGCAAGCGACAAGAGATACAATAGCTAAAATAAGGGCGTCTGTCGCCGGCGCCGCGGCTCTTGTTGTAGAAATTGGTGAAATTATTGACCAAAACAGTGCGTATGATGCGGAGATGAGAAGAACGGGGAATGAAGTAGGGGACGTTTTACTGTCTATGATTAACAAAGCTATCGGTATGGGCAAAGACTCTGCGGTATCTCTCAATAATATGGTAGCCGTTTTAATTGCATTAGTAACTTTTTGCGTGGTGGCGCTTGTTTTGGCAGGCGTAATAATAACGATATACATAAACAGGAATATAACAAAAAAACTTTCACAATTTGTTAAAATTGTTGGCGAGTTTACCTCCGGTGACGGTGACTTGACCAAACGTATCCCTGTAACTTCCGGAGACGAGATAGGGCAGCTTGCGGAAAATTTCAATAAATTTGTTGTAAATGTCCATGCTATAATAATTGATGTTAAAGAGGCGGCGGTAGAGGTTGCTTCCGGAAACAACGAGCTTGCCGCCACAATGGAGGAACTTTCCACCACATTCAACAACCAGTCGGAACAGGTTGCGTCAGCGGCTGAAAATATGAATACCATAAGCAGTACATCCAAATCTATGGTGCAGAATCTTGCAAACAGTATGATCAAGATGCAGGAAGCGAGCGGCAGCGTAAAAGAGGGTTCAAACCAGCTTCAGAATGTGCTTAATAATATGGATGACATTAAGGATAAGACGGAAAAACTGAGCGTAACTATTGTCAGCCTTGCGGAGTCTTCGGCTAAGATAGGCGATATTCTTGGAGTTATAAACGACATAGCCGATCAGACGAACCTTCTTGCTCTGAACGCGGCGATAGAGGCTGCAAGAGCCGGTGACGCAGGTCGGGGGTTTGCAGTGGTAGCTGATGAAGTCCGTAAACTTGCTGAGAGAACGCAGCGTTCAACAAGTGAGATATCCGCGATAATAACAAGTCTACAGAAAGAATCCAGCGCGGCGTCTGAGGAGATGCTTAATGAAAAAGCGAGCGTTGAAAGCGGTCTCGGCAGTATCAGAAAAACAGATGAAATGTTTGGAATAGTTGTAGAATCGGTACGCAGTATTGATACTACAACTAAAGAAGTCAACAACGGTATAAGCGACCAGTTTAACATGATACAGACTGTGAGCGATAATACTAACGGTATTGCCGCGGGTATAGAAGAAAGCGTTCACGCGGTCAACGAAGTGGCGTCAACTGTGAACCACCTTCAGCAAAGGACGGAAGCGCTGAAACAGAATGTATCAAGATTTAAAGTATAATTTGTTTTATACATACAATTTAATAGCAATGAATCCCCACCCGTGTGGGGATTTTGTTTATAGCAGTTTCACATGACGTTAACCGTCACTGCGAGCGGAATGTTTTTTATGAAACGCGGCAATCCGTTTTATTATGCTTAAGCGTACATTTATACTGTTTTTGCTCATAATTATTGTTTCATGCGGCGGTAGTGATAACGACAGACTTGAAAACAAAAGTCTTAATTGGAGTTCCGCTCATTTTGAAATAGGTTTTGATATACGGAGTATAGCCTGCGGTGACAACGGGACAGTGATTGCTGTCGGCAATGACGGCGGAATAGCTAAATCTGAAAACGGCGGGGACGCATGGGCGCCATCCTACAGAATACCGGGGATTACTTGTGACTTTAACGGTATAGCGTATTGTAACGGACGATTTATAATAGCGGGTGATAACCACACCATTCAGTATTCTGATAATGACGGCAGGTCATGGCTTCAAAGATCGTCTGTTTTTACAGAAATAAATTATAAATCGGTGACATGCAACGGCAGCAACTTTTTGTTAGGGGGAGAAACCACCCTTACGCACGGCAGCGATAAGTTTGACAACCGGACAGCTCTTTCCGTCAACAACGGCGCAAGCTGGGAATCTTATAAAGCCGGCGGCGTTATTCCTGACAATATATACATAGGTATAAATCATCTTATGTTTGGCAGCGGCAGATATTATCTGGCAACAGACAGCGGTCTGGCGGGTTATTCATCAGACGGAAAAGATTGGCGCACCCTTCCTACCTCTGTAGATGCAGTCTATAATTTTACAGGAATGGCTCAGGGAGCGGATAATGGTACAAAACTGACTTTATTCAGCGCAATAGCAAAAGATAATACAACCGGCATACTTGTAGTTTCTTATAATGATAACCTTACGGAATGGAAAAATGCAGGGCTTCCTGCAACCGCCCCTGTCAGAGGGGTAGCGTTCGGGAAAGATTTATTTGTTGTTATTACAGATAAAAGCATCTATCTGTCAGACAATGTTACCGGTAACAGCGCCGGATGGCGGGAAGGCGCATATCCGCCATTAACAAATCTGACAAATCATACGATCAACACAGTGACTTATTGCGGAAACGCTTTCTGGATAGGTACAAACAGAGGGCAAATACTACGCGCGCTTTACCGATAAAGCAGTTTATAATTGATGTACTCTAAGACCCTTCTTGATCCTTTTTCATATCAGCTTTTATTGATTGACCGCTGCCGTAGTACAGATAAAAGATGCCGCCTGTTAATGAGAAAAGCGCTGTTATAACCCTCCATAGGGCGAATATGGTTGCGCCCGCGCCGTCTCTAATGCCGAATGCGCTGTAAAGTATATCCGCCACCCCTTCTGTCACGCCGATATTTCCCGGAGTAATAGGTACAACCGATGTAAGAATCGCAACGCCCGCAACAGCCATTGTGGCGTAAACTGACTGAATGTCGGGATACAATATATACGCTACTATGGAAATAGATATTAACGTGATAATATGTCCGAATATACAAATGGCAAATGTAATCAAAAGCGTTTTTGTGTTTTTTACAATAATCTGAAAGGTGTTCATAAAACTAATCATTTTGCTGCCGAAAAGAAGTTTGGATAAAACAAGTTCAAGCAGTTTATAAACCTTAGGAATTTTCAGCAGAAATAGCATTAAAACTACCGCGATTATAACTATCGGGCAGATGATTGTAAGAGTCAATAAAAACGGGTTTTCATTTAAAACCGTACTTCCGAAATCTGAATGGCGTGATATCAGCCACATAGAAAAAAAAGCGACAAATACAAGACCGGACATACCCAGAAAGCGATCAAATAATGTAATTGCGGAACCTTCAGGTATAGAGATTTTCTCTTTGCGTTTCAAATAATAAATGCGGATTAAATCCCCCCCCACGCCGCCGGGGAAGAAGTTATTGTAAAATATCCCGATCATTATAATAGTTAATGAGGTTTTGAAAGAAATTTTCTTAGGCAAAATATTCAGAAATATCTGATACCGTTTACTGAACAGTAAATTACAGATAATAAGCAATAAAAATAATATAAAGATAAAAACAAGGTTTTCTTGTCTAAAAAAATTGCCCAGCTTCCTGTAATCAAATTTACCGCTTGCTATTAAGTACCATACCAAAAAAAACATCAGCGGGTACTTAAAAAAAGATATTACTTTGCGAATAATTAAACCCTTATGGTTATTATTTTACTATGATACAGGAAAAAGACTCAGGATACAAGCATAGTTTTACTTTCTTAACCCGCCGTTCGCTATAAAAATCATAGAAACCGCTATACAGATAACTGCGGCGACAATATACCGGTTAAACAATTCCCCGCCGAATGTAATACCCACTATAACTGCAATCAGCGGGCAAACATACGCTGTAGAAGAAGCTATAGGGAGAGTGGAATTTTTCAGCAACCATAAATATGCCGTATAACCTATAAGGGAACTGCAAAACATAAGATACAGAATATAAAAATATGTTACGCGCGGCAAAGCGTACAAGCTGAAACCCTGCCATTCATTGAGCAGAAATGACAAAGCAAGAAGCAGTATTCCCCCGAACAGCAACTGCAAACTGTTTCTGCTGAGCAAAGACAATGTATATTTGGCATGACGGGTGGCAAGTACGCCAATGCTCCATATAACAGCGGATATAATACCCAACATTATACCGGTAAAAGATATCGTGGCATTTTTACCTACAGCGGGTATAATTGTAAAAGTAAGCCCTGTAAATCCCAACATAAGCCCCGCTGTTGTTAAAAAATTCGGTCTGTCCTTTTTGAGAAGTAGCCATTCAAGCGTTACCGACATAACAGGAGAAAGACCGGACAGTAAAGCGACCAGACCGCTGTCAATATATTTTACTGTGACCGGGATCAGCCCCGCGCTGGCAAAAACAAGCAAAAATCCTGATAGGGATGCGAATTTAAAGTCAACTGATTTAGGAGTCATCTCCCCTTTAACAGCCATAAAAACAAACAGTATGATCCCTCCTACCAAAGCGTTCAGTGCGGCAAGCAGGAAGGGAGGAACTGAAACAATCGCAAGTTTTACTATAAAAAACTCGAAACCCCAGAATATATACAGCAAAACAAGACACAATAGCGTAAGCGGGGATATTTTGGAAAACCGTATCCGGCAATACTTTATCATTAATAACTTCCGGAATATATTTGCTCATTTCTGCTAATATTTCAATAAAAAATCGGAAAATAAAATGGAATGTCTTGACAATAAGGATAAAATTAAGATAACGTTCAAAAAGGATAATGAAATACCATAAAAAGAGAGCTTAATTAGATGGATAAAAAGTTTATAAATTTTTTCGGTTTTGCAAAACCCCCTTTTAACCGTGCGCCAAACTTAGATTTTTACTTCATGTCAAACCAATATCAAAATGCTTTGCAGACACTGAACTCTTTATTTCAACCTAATGAAAATTACGCTATGCTGATAGGTCACCCGGGAACAGGTAAAAGCGCTACATTATATAAATTTATAAAAAATTTGCCGGATTATGTTATATTGATAAATACTCCCTTTCCAAATCTGAAAACAAAAGAACTGTTGCGGTTTATATTGCATGATTTGGGTATAGAACCCGGCGATGATGAATCTCAGAATAGCTTGACGTCAAAGTTTAAAGATTTCCTTACTGCTGCTGAAAAATCAAGTAAAGTTATAGTTTTAATAATAGACGAAGCGCAAAAAACACCGGATGAAACGCTTGAAGAAATATTTAAAATCTCAGAAGAATGTCAAGGCTTTAAGATTATTATAGCCGGACGCCCTGAATTGGACAAAAAGCTTAATATCGCAAATTTACGGTTTCTGAAACAAAAAATATCTTTAGTTGCATGGCTAAACAATCTTACGCAGGAAGAGGTAAACGACTTCCTTGATCAGCGTTCTAAAAAAGCCGGGCGTGAAAATGTGCTGATTGGGCGCAGTACAGCAAAACTGATATGGGAATATACCAAAGGAAATCCCAGAATTATAAATGTGTTAATGGAACGCGCCATAATGGTGGCATATATGGATGCTTCCGATAGTATTAAGAATAAACATATAAACAGCTCAATTAATAGTCTGAACAGTAACACAGTCTATCTGCAGGAGGATATAAACAGCTCCGCTAAAAACATAAACCCTGATTCTGCAATTAAAAATGACCGCTTATCACTTTCTGAAATACCGGATATATTGAAAACCGGACGAGTATTACGCATAGCGCCTGCGGCGGCATTGGCAATCTGTCTGACTGTCGTGGGGGTTAAATTATATAATAAATCTCCTGATGTATCTAAACCGGGAGAAACCTCATTTGCTTTGCCAGAACCAATTACCCCTGTACAGACTGTAATACCGGAACCCCCTACGCCGCAGGAACAGCCGGACGATGAACCGGTACCGCCCCAGACAAACTCTGATCCGGAAGAAACTCAGACTCCCGTTGAAGAACCTGTTGAAGAAGTTGTTGCACAAACGGTCGAAACCGTTATCCCTCCGCAAATTATACCAGAAGGTTATTTCGGTATAGGAAACATTGCCGTGGTGGCGACAGATGTACTGAATGTGCGTATATCGCCTATGGTGGACGCCGAAAAAATAGCCACTATTTACAAAAATTACCGTATTACCGTAGTGGAAGAATCAGCATTATGGGTTCAGATAGAATTGCCCGGGGGACGGATCGGATGGGTATATAAACAATACCTGAGTAAACCGTGATGGAACAAAGGGGAAA
>JAIRQX010000019.1 GCA_031256375.1 Deferribacteraceae bacterium | reverse complement strand
GCCTCTTTATAGAGGCGGTCAGTAACAGCGGCGAGCAACCCCCCGCCTTTTAGGCGTGCCAGCAGTGTGACCCTTATAGGGTCGAAATCAAACCACCACTTGAAGTGGTGGTTATGATTAACCCATTCTTGTATAATTTATAAAAGTCTGAGGAAAACATTACTTATGATAATTTTTTGAAACAGCGGATGCCGGGTCAATAAGCCCCTTTCCGGAAGATTACGGCAAACGGAGTGGAAAACAGGATAACAACATCAAGCCATAAAGACCAGTTGAACACATACCAGCAATCTATATCCACCCTGTCGGCATAAGTGGTATCGTTTCTGCCGCTGACCTGCCATAATCCGGTAATCCCCGGCATAGCCATATTATAATAAACTTCCTTCTCTTTGTAGTATTTATCCAGCTCTTCCCGTAATACAGGGCGGGGACCGACAAAACTCATCTCCCCTTTTAACACGTTAAAAAATTGCGGAAGTTCATCTAAAGAGCTTTTACGCAAAAAACTTCCCAAAGGGGTGATACGCGGGTCATCTTTTAATTTGTAGTTAGCTTCCCATTCAGCTTTTATGGCAGGATCATCCGTTATCATCTTTTCCAGCCGTTTCCCTGCGTCTTTGTACATTGACCGGAGTTTATAAACCATAAAAGTTTTACCGTCCCTGCCAATACGCCCGTGAGAAAAAATCCCGGGACCGGGGGAGGTTAGCCGCACTGCCGCGATAAGAACTATCAATACAGGCAGAAAGAGCGGCATCAGAATTATGGCAATAATAATATCCATAAAACGCTTAATTAAACGGTTAAACGATGACTGAAGCGCATTGTTTAACGACAGATATCCAAGCTGGCTGCGCAGAAGCTGACCCGTTTCAGCATTTGTCATATCCATTGCGCCATGTTCGGGGATATACATCATTTTTCGCACCTTTGTATGTATATGACTGAACAACGGGGTTATGTTATGCGCGTCCGCCGCCGCGTGTACCAGAATCGCAGCGTCAACGCTGTTATCTGCCAATATTTTGTCCAGACCGGCTTTTGTTGTAGTTTTATCTATATGGCAGACAGCCGCTATCTTTATTCCCATGAATTTTTCAGATTCAAAAGAGCGGGCAATGCCTTCCAGCCTGTCCCCAGCGCCGGCTATAAGAACTCTTTCCTGAAAAGGCGATATCCTGAACATAACCCGTTTAACAAATAAACGGGTTACTACAAATACAAACGGCATTAAACCATATAACAGACAAAGGAAGAGCCGCGATACGTCACCGCTCATGCGCCCCAAAGATACTACCGCAAATGTGACGACGAATGAAAGCAATAGCGCGCGTAATACGCGCCAAGATTCAATCCATAAAGGATCCCGCCTGTAATAAAGTCCGTTTATAAGCTGAAAAAAGAGCGTAATTGCCAATATCCACCACAGAGATAAAAAATACGGCAGCGTAAACTGCAAATTCACCACCGGCAGTAATATTTCCGTAAATATCCGCAGTTCATACGCGATTATGAGCGCCGCATAATAAGCGAATATATCTGTCAATACAAGGGTAAGGGAGTATATTACACGCCAGAATTTTTTGTTTTCAGACATTACGTAAGGTAACCTCCGCTCTCGCTGAGTATTTTAACATATTTTTTCACCCCTGCGCCGACATCCATAAAATCTTCATTATAACCGTCACGGCGTAATTTGGTTAGGTCAGCCTGAGTAAAGGTCTGATACTTTCCCGTCAGCTCTTCCGGAAATGGGATAGTTTCTATTTTGGCGTGATTATAAACAGTTTTTACAGCTTCAGCTACAGCTGTAAAACTTTCCGCTTTCCCGGAACCGCAGTTATAAACGCCGATGAGGTCAGGGTTATCAAGAAAAAAGATGTTAACTTTTACAACATCATCTACATGAATAAAATCCCGTCTGAAATTTTCACTCCCTTCAAAAAGGCTTATTCTCCCACCGTTTTTGACCTGATTATAGGCATGAAAAGCCACTGACGCCATCTTTCCTTTATGGTTTTCCTGCGGACCGTAAACATTAAAATATCTGAGCCCCACAAGCTGCGCTGACAGGTGACGCTCATTTAATTCAACAAATCTGTCAAACTGATATTTAGAGAATGCGTACATATTGAGAGGATACTCACACTCGGGCGATTCGCGGAAACCGTTTTTCCCGTCCCCGTAAACAGACGCGCTGGACGCATAAAACATCCTTACCCTTTTGTTTATACAAAAAGTTAAAAGCTCTTTGGAGTATTCATAGTTTGTTTGCATCATGTAGCGTCCGTTCCGCTCCGTTGTGTCGGAACAGGCGCCCTGATGGAAGATCATCTTTACGCCGAATCTGTCAATATTCGGCAGAAAATCTTTATAATCAACATAATCAAAAAAATTGAGTCTATTCATGTTTTTATGTTTTGCCCCGTCAGTGAGGTCATCAACTATTAAGATATTATTAAAACCTTGATTATTAAGCTCTTTTATCAAGTTGCTCCCTATAAAACCGGCGCCGCCAGTTACAACAATCATTTTGTCTCCTCCGCATTTTTTATCTTTTCAAGGATTGATGTTGTGGAGTAACCGTACACAAAATCCATAATAACCACATCACCGGCAAATTCACGCCCCACAACCTCCCCTGATTCATAATCACCGCCTTTGACAAGAATATCCGGTCTGATCTGCGCAAGAAGGTTATATGGCGTATCCTCTTCAAATACTACTACATGATCCACACATTCCAGCGCTGAAAGCATAAAAGCGCGGTCGTTCTGATTGTTTATAGGTCTTGATTGCCCTTTCAGCCGTTTTGTGCTTGCATCACTGTTCAGCCCCACGATAAGCATATCACCCAGTTTCCGAGCTCTGCGCATATAATCAATATGTCCCCGGTGCAGCACATCAAAACACCCGTTTGTGAAAACTATCTTTTTGCCGTCTGCGCGGGCTTCCTCCAAACGGATTAAAAGCTGGTCAAAAGATGCCGCCGCCTCGCTTTTTCTGCCGCTACACACCCTAAATAGTTCCGCGTAAGTTATAGGAACTGTCCCTATCTTACTTACGACAACCCCTGCGGAAGCGTTGGCGGCCGCTACAGCCTCCTCTATATTAAATCCTGCGCCAAGCATAACCGCCAGCACAGCGACAACTGTGTCACCCGCGCCGGATACGTCGTAAACTTCCTGCGCCTGTGTAGGCAGATGCAAGGTAAATTTTTCTGATATTATGGTTATCCCTTTTTCGGAACGGGTTACTACCAGATATTTAAGGTTGTACATCTCCCTGATCTTTTTCCCTGCAGCCGCCACATCTTCGTCAGTGTTCGGTACGTTCAGCCCGGCTGCTTCGCCCAGCTCTTTTATATTCGGGGTAACAATGGTTGCGTCTGTATATTTACTCCAATCAGCGCCTTTAGGATCAATTACCGTTATTTTCCCCGCGCTATTGGCATTGGTGATTACATACCGGCATAAATCAGCAAACACAAACCCTTTGCCGTAATCTGACAATATAATTGCATTTACCTGAAAAATTCTGCTGTCTATGTGCGTCAGGATAGTTTTATATATTTCAGGAGACGGTTCAAAGGTATCTTCGTAATCAATTCGCACTATCTGCTGATGTTCGCCTATTACCCTTATTTTGGCTGTGGTTTTCTGTCCTGAGTAAATTAAGGCGGAGTCAATGCTGAGATCGTTAAGCATCTCTCTCAGGGCTGCCTTGTCAGGGTCATTTCCGGCTACCCCGATAAGCGCACAGCCCGCTTTCAGCGCTGCTATGTTGTGCGCGACATTTGCAGCTCCGCCGAGCGTTTTAATTTCCTTTTCAGTTTTAAGCACAGGCACGGGGGCTTCGGGGGATATCCGCGATACGCTTCCGAATATGTACTTGTCAAGCATTATATCGCCGATTACAAGGACGCGCGCTTCCGTAAGTTTGTCCAGATTCTTGTATATCTTGTTATGCTCCATTGTCCACCATGATTGAAGTTATGATACCTTAACTAGCATAGTATTGTCAAACAGAGGATAATGTTCTTTCCCCGCGGCGCTTTATGCAACATCAGAAAAGCCCTGCTCTGTTAAAGATAAATACTCTGACCGGCGTACCCGGTTTCAGCGCTCCTTCCAGATCATCCGCAAGCTCCATAAAAGCGTGGCTTTCCACCATAGATGCAATAACATTTGAGTTTTGCGTTCTGAATGGATATGCGTATAGCGTCCCGTCCGTTACCTCCAGTTTGACACGGTCAAACTGTATGCGCCCTCTCTTTTTGTTAATTTCTTCGCCTAAAACAGCAGTAATTTGCCTGTGGACGGGTTCTTTCATCCCCTGCATTCCACGCACTGCGGGTATCAGATAATAGTAGGAGCAAAACATACAACTGACGGGATTCCCCGGCAATCCAAATATAGGCGCGCTGATTGCCCCTGTCTGAAGTGTCCCGAATGCCACAGGTTTTCCGGGTTTCTGATTAACATTATGGAAATGCCATTTGATCCCTGCTTTTTCAGATATCTTTGCCATACAGTCAAAATCGCCCGCGGAGATCCCTCCCGAAATTGCCACCAAATCATAACTTTTAAGTGAGTTTAATATATTTATAAGTTTACTTTCTTCATCCGGCACAACCCCGAGATAGCTGGGTTCAGCTCCGGATTCCGAGAGCATCCCAATGATAGCGGGAGCGTTGGCGTCAATCATCTTATCAGAGCTGTCATATTCAGAGACGGAAGCAATCTCGGAACCTGTGGAAATTACAGCAACCTTAGGTTTTCTATAAACATCAATATGAAATGCCCCTATTGAGATAAGCCGGCTTATCATATAAGGGGTTATAATTTCGCCTTTGCATTCAACCGCATCCCCTATTGCTATATCATCTTTTGCTGGGCGGATGTTATCCCCCTTCTTCTTCCCTTTATTGACGGTAAGGACAGGCATACTGTCATCTGTAAGTTCCCTTTCAACAACAGTATCCGCTTGTACAGGAACATGGGCGCCGGTCATAATACGCCAGCACTCCCCTTTCCCCATTTTTTTATCGCTGACATCGTCTCCCGCTGCGATTACTCCCAAAACTTTGAGTTTTGCGGGAATAACCGCTATATCGTCGTTATAAACTGCATATCCGTCCATAGCGGAACTGTTTTTAAGCGGGATATCGCGCTTAGAAATAATTTTCTGCGCCGCTACACGCCCAAGCGCGCTGTATGTAGGGATATTTTCGGCTCCCACGGGAGAAATATTATCTAAAACAATTTTTAGCGCTTCATCCGGTTTAATCATAAATACAATGCCTCCAAATTTATTTCCAAATTGTTCTCGCGCGGACAAGCTCCGTACCGTCAACCCTGAACAATCCGTGACAAAACTCCCCTCCGGCTTCCCCTGCGCCCCCTCTAACCGATATTATGTCTTTATGTTTGGCTTCCGCTTTAAACAATATTTCCACAGAGGCAAGGCGCTTGTCCGGATCAAGGGCATACGGCGATGATTCCGTAACCCATTCAATGTAATGTACATTATTCACATGATTGTTCTGATCTATATCGGACAGACGTACGTTAACCTGTAACAGTTCGGGATTTTCCGATTGCGGCGGTATTCTCCATCTGGGTTCTTCCAGTACATATTCCGGTTCTTCGGGTGATAAACCGTCATAAGTTATACGTTCAAGTTTTCTTGTTGTAAGGTTTACTACAACCCATTGGCTGATGGCTTTAGCCAGAATCCCCCCGTCCTCCCCCCGCAGCTCAAAGTCTCTTCTGAACTGAAGTTTATCAACGCCCGGAGGCCATGTGGTTACATAAACTTTTTGACCGGTTTGAGGGAAATCGTAAGATTCAACATACATCCGCGTCAATACCCATGCCACCCCTTCGTTTCTGAGGTTGTCCATGGAAACGCCCAGCTTCTCCGCATGTTGTCCGGCAGCCTCCTCCATGTAGTAACAAAAAGTATGAACCGCCGCCCTGTTTCTGAAATCCGCCTCATATCCCCTTACGGTAAACTCTGCATGATATTTCCATTTGCTGTCCAAAATAAGACCTCATTCAGATCATTTCAGTTTTTTAAATGATCCTTTTCATTATATTATTTTTGTCAGGAACGTCAACATATCACATTTACACTCTGAAATAATCGGTGTATAAAAATAGTTATATTGTTTTGAGGTGATTATCCATGACTACAATCTTTATAGTATTAAGTGTAGTAATTTGCTATTTGATAGGTGCGGTTCCCATGGCTTATCTGTTGGTAAAGCTTGTAAGAAAGGAAGATATCCGCAATATAGGTAGCGGTAACAGCGGGGCGACTAATGCCGGAAGAGCTCTCGGCGGCTGGGGGTTTGGTCTTGTTTTAGTGCTGGACGCGCTAAAAGGGCTTATCCCTGTATATTTTTTAGATTATTACTGCCATGCTCATAATCTGCCGGAGTTCATAATCCTGCTGGGCGGCGCGGCAGTCATAATAGGGCATGGATTTCCCATATATCTCGGATTCAAAGGCGGGAAGGGGGTTGCCACAGGTCTTGGCGTTTTTGCAGTGATAGCGCCGCTTTCATTGCTGGTTTCGCTTGGAGTATTTATATTTGTTGTGTTTTTTACCCGTATGATATCCGCCGGTTCAATATTCGCAGCTGTAGCGTTGCCTGTTACTACCGCTATAATGCTTGACTGGTTTGACCTCCGGATAATTTTCACATCTATAGTGTGTGTTCTGATAATATTTTGGCACAGAAAAAATATCAGAAGAATTCTTGACGGTACTGAAAATAAAATTAATATTTCCAGAGTATGAGCGCTGACAAATATATGCTGCGCGCGGCGGAACTTGCTCTCCTCGGAAAAGGTTATACCAAAACCAACCCTTGCGTCGGCGCAGTGATTGTGCAAAACGGAGAGATAGCGGGAGAGGGCTGGCATACTGCCTACGGCGCTCCGCACGCTGAGGCGGAAGCGATAAATTGCGCGGGCTATAAAACAGAAGGAGCCGATCTTTATGTTACTCTGGAACCGTGTACAACCCACGGCAAAACCCCGCCGTGTACTGACGCCATAATAAAATCAGGCATTAAAAGAGTCTTTGCAGGGGTTCCCGATCCCAACCCCCTGCATACCGGAGTTGCTCTTAAAACCCTTACGGAACGCGGTATTGAAGTAATATACGGCGTTGAGGCTAAACTTTGCGCGTCACTTATAGAAGATTTTACAAAATATACGCTGACGGATTTGCCTTACGTCACAATGAAAATTGCTCAGAGCCTTGATGGTAAGATAACTTCCGCATCCGGCGAAAGCAGATGGATTACAGGTCAGGAATCCCGGAATGAGGTTCATAAGATACGCAAGGAGAATGACGCTGTTCTGGTGGGAATAGGTACAGTTCTGGCGGATAACCCTGAGCTGACTGTGCGTAACGTCCCTTCAGACAGACAGCCGGTAAGGGTGATACTTGACAGCGGCTGCAAAATTCCTCCTGATTCAAAGCTGGTTACAAGTACAGATCTAGCGGAGACTATACTGTTTACTACAAACCGCGCTAGTGACAAAAAAGTTTCACAATTGCGGGATTATGGCGTTAACGTTATTGTTAAAGATAAGCTTACAGTTTATGAAGTTCTGACGGAACTGGGGGCGCTCAACATAATGAATGTACTGGCGGAGGGGGGGGCATCAGTATTTGCATCCTTTCTGGCGGAAAAACAGGCGGATATGCTGCATCTTTTTATTGCCCCCATACTTATCGGCGGTAAAAGTTCCAAAGACAGTATAGGCGGTTCTGGCGCGGCGTTTTTAAAAGACGCGCCGAAAGTTACGGATGTTAAGATTTCAAATGCAGGGGATGATATCTGGCTGCGCGGCAAACTGAACGATTATACCGGAAAGGTTCTGGAACTGATGGCTGGTCAGAATTAATGTTTACCGGAATTATTGAAGAAACGGGCAGGATAAAAAAAATCCTTAGCGGCAGCGCCGGCGCTGTTGTTGAAATCACCTGCGAAAAGATAACATCTGACATTAAAACAGGGGACTCTATAGCTGTAAACGGGGTATGTCTTACGGCAACATCGTTTACACAGAAAAGTTTCACCGCTGACGCTTCGGAAGAAACGCTCAAAAGGACGTCTCTGAAACAACTGGCTCCCGGTAAGCCTGTCAATCTGGAAAGGGCGATGAGAGCGGATTCCCGTTTCGGAGGGCATATTGTTCAGGGGCACGTGGACGGCGTCGGACGGATAACAAACTGTCTGCGTAATGGGGATTTTTGGGATATGACTGTGGAAATTCCCGAAAATTTACGCAAATTTGTGCCGGAAAAAGGTTCGCTGGCAGTGGACGGTATAAGCCTCACTGTAGCGGCTGATTTAACCTCCCGCGTAAAGATAGCCGTAATTCCGCATACATTTGAATACACTAATCTGGCAACGCTTTCCTCCGGTGATATTGTCAATATAGAAGTTGACCTTGTGGCGCGGTATCTTGATAAGTTATTAAAATATGAGCGTAAAGAGAGTAATCTTTATAATCTCCTGCCAGATTTAGGCTAGGACATTTCAATATTATGGGTGTAAAACGTATGCGCAAAATTATAACTTTAACCTGTTTTTTTATATTATTTCTCACATTTTTTCGGAGCAACTCAGGGTTTGCATTGGAAGAGTCAAGGTACACAATATCGGATAATTTCCAGATATTACCGTACGAAAGTATTTTTAAGCAGCTGATGGCAGATCCTGCATCCCCGCGTATGGGGGCGGGATATACCAATTACACAAGCGCAACGCTTTCAATGCGCAACGCGCTGGATTTTTCCATAGGAGGCATAATCCCCCTTGTCAGAATAAACATTGGCGATATTAAAGTTGAAGCAGGGGCTATGGGGCTGGGGCTTTTAGGTTTTGATTTGGATAGGTTAACCGATGAGGTGTACAGCGATTTTTATTTAGGGATGCCTATTTTTGTTCAGTTAACCGACAAATTTATGTTTATGATCCGCTGTTATCACCGCAGTTCGCACATAGGCGATGAAACTATAATGAACCGTTCAGAATCCGAAGTTATTCTGGACCCTGATGATCCGGCTAACAGTAGTTCCCGTATTAACTGGATTGTTGAACGCATAAATCTGAGCTATATTCTTTTTGATACCCTTTTATTTTATCAGATAAATAGTATTTTCAGAATTTACGGCGGCGGCGGTTGGGTCAGCGACCCCGATCCTTACCGCTACGGAGCTTCAGTATATCAGATAGGGGCGGAGGCAAATTGTTTGTTTTCAGAATCAATTGGCGCATCGTTTTTCAGCGCGGTTGATCTTAAGGGGACATCTATGATTGCCCCCGGGGTTTCAGTAAAAACTGGGGTTAAATTTTTTGACAAAATAGCTTTTCTTTTTAACTTTTACGATGGTTACGGACCCGCGCAGTTTTTTGATCAGAGGATAACTTCTTACGGCGTCGCCTTTGATATATTAATGTGAAAAAATACTTGTGCTATGTAATGCCAAGTTGTAATCTTGAGTAAGGGTCATTTTTTATGAAAAATGACTTTTTTTGTAAGCTGGAGTTTTTATGAATGCAAGCGTCAGGGCTACTGTGCCTGAGGCGTTGGAAGAGATACGCAAAGGACGCATGATTATCCTTGTTGATGATGAAGACAGGGAAAATGAAGGCGATCTTACTATGGCGGCGGAGTTTGCCACTCCGGAAGCTGTAAACTTTATGGCTAAGTACGGACGTGGTCTTATCTGTCTGTCACTTACATCAGATAAGTGCGATAAATTAAATCTGCGGCAGATGATAAGGGAAGAAGATAATAAAAGCCGTTTCGGTACTGCGTTTACACTTTCAATAGAAGCGCGGATCGGGGTTACTACCGGTATTTCAGCCTCTGACAGAGCGCATACTATAAAAACCGCAATAGATCCCATGTCATCCCCTGAGGATATATCCGTTCCGGGACATATATTCCCTTTACGGGCGCGTCCCGGGGGAGTATTGGTAAGGGCGGGGCAGACTGAAGGGTCGGTTGATCTGGCGCGTCTGGCTGGTCTGAACCCGTCAGGGGTAATTTGCGAGATTATGAATGATGACGGCAGTATGGCAAGAATGCCGCAACTGGAAGTTTTTGCGGAAGAACAGAGCTTAAAAATATTAACCATTGCTGATTTAATTGCATACCGCGCTGCCAATGACTCACTTATAGAGCAGATAGCTGAGGCTGATATGCCTACATATAACGGAGATTTCAGAATTGCCGGCTTCAGGAACTATGTTAACGGTCAGGAAGCGGTAGCCCTTATTAAAGGAGATGTTTCCGGCGGCAACCCTGCGCTTGTGAGAGTTCACTCGTCGTGTATGACAGGGGATGTGTTCGGTTCAAGACGCTGCGACTGCGGAAATCAGCTCCGTCTCGCCATGAATAAGATTTCACAGGAAGGCTGCGGCGTTGTTCTGTATATGTTTCAGGAAGGGCGCGGCATTGGCATAATGAATAAGATCAGAGCATATAAACTTCAGGATGAGGGATGCGATACCGTTGAAGCCAATCATAAACTCGGTTTCAAAGCTGATTTACGGGATTATGGTTTTGGCGCGCAGATACTGGCAAAACTGGGTGTCAGGAAGATGCGTCTTATGACCAATAACCCTGCCAAGATAAAAGGGTTGGACGGTTACGGGCTTGAAATAACGGAACATATCCCGCTGATAGCGGATATAACTGAAAAAAATGAACGTTATCTGCTCACAAAACAAGAGAAGTTGGGGCATGAATTAGGGATAAAACGCAGTTTATAGGAGATATCATAATATGGCAAATTATAAAGTAGTAGAGGGGGGGTTTGACGGAAAAGGTAAAAGTTTCGCTATAGTAATAGCGCGTTTTAACGATTTTATTACAAAAAGTCTTCTGTCCGGCGCAGTTGACACACTTGTACGGCATGGTGTTGACGAAAACTGCATAACTGTATATAAAGTTCCGGGAGCTTTTGAAATACCTTACGTCTGCAAAAAAGCGGCGGAAAGGGGCGCATACGATGCTATAATCGCTTTGGGGGCAGTAATACGCGGCGCCACGCCTCATTTTGATTTTGTCGCTAACGAGGTTGCCAAAGGGATTTCGCAGGTTTCATTACAAAGCGGCGTTCCGGTTGTATTCGGCATTTTGACAACCGATACGATAGAACAGGCGGTTGAGCGTGCAGGCGCAAAGAGCGGAAATAAAGGTTCTGATGCGGCTATGACAGCGTTGGAAATGGTAAATCTGTGTATTTAAAGAAGAAGGATTGTCCGTCTTGAAAAAAAAACGCACAGTAGCAAGGGAATATGCCGTTCAGATGATGTATCAGTCGGCAATAACGGAATCTCCGCCTGAAGAGATGATCCCTGTGTTCTGGCAAAGTTTTGAAAATGTACAGGGGGAGGTAGCTTCTTTTGCGGAACAGCTTTTTACCGGCGCTTATTCAAGACGTGAGGAACATGACCGGGTTATAACACAATTTTTAAAAGCCAGTTGGTCTTTTGAACGTCTCGGAGAGGTTGAAAAATGTATATTGCGTGTGGGTATAGACGAACTTTTGTACAGCGATACCCCAAAATATGCCGTGCTTGACGATTATGTCACACTGGCGCGCCGTTTTACGGATGAAAAAACAGCGGCTTTTGTTAATGGCATTATGGAGAGTGTTTACAGCAATTTTGCGGGATAAGGCTACAGAGTAGCCGCCGACAAATGAGAGGAAAGCAAATATGATCGCTATGCACCTGAAAAGGGTTGATATTGAAAAGATGGATTATTATCCGTTTTTCATGGATTATAATTTTAAAGACGCAAGACCGCGCGGCGGCAGCGCTTTTATAGATTTTTTTGCCGGCGGGAGATTGTGCGAGTTGATGGATGATGTCGGCAAAGACGGGCTTGTGTATGTGAGGAAAAAAGATATAGTTCCTTTAGACGGATTTTTTCTAATGGATTTTGCAAAGATAAAAACCGATCCTGTATTATTTTTAAACGCTGTTTCAGGTCTTAAGCTGGAAGATATGTTTATTGAGGATTCCAGCGCCTATCCGCTGAATGATGTGTTAAAAACAATTGAAAATGTAGGAATTGCTATGGTCAGCTTTATTCCATGACAGATCAGGCATACAGGGTTCATATTTCCGTAAAACCTTCAGAAATAATATACCTTAACGGATTGATAGATTCTTACGAAAATATTGGTATTATGCGCACAAAAGATGAGTCTGCGGGTAAAGTAACTATATACAGCGCCGCCGGATATGAAGATATTCTTGCCGGGCTTTTGAAATCGCTTATAGAAGAGGGGCTGTATATGACAGTGAACAGCGTGGACTACATTGACGAATTATAGCGGTTCCGCTCAATGTAATGTGGAACTGCTACAGTATAGGTAACAACAGAATGGATTTGTCATTAAAAAAGAATTATATGATATTTGATTTATCAAAAGCTGCAACAAAAGACGGCAGACCGTATATAAAGATGATTTTATCAGACAGCGGCGGTGTTCTGATTAACGCTATTATGTTTGACTGCAACAAACTTGATTTTAATCCTAAAAAGGGTGATATGGTTACCGTTTCCGCAATGCTTCAGCAATATAATAACCAGTCGCAGCTTAAGGTGAACGATATGATTCTTGTAGCCTCCGGCGGTACGGAAGCGTTTCTGCCGAAAAGCAAGAACAATCCGAAAGAGATGGCTGAAGAGCTGCGGCGACTTCTTCAAAAACACATTACAAGCGATTACTTTCAAACTCTTTTGCAGATATTCTATGACGACACGGATACTTGGGAGAAATTTCAGATTATTCCCGCAGCAAAAAGCGTACATCATGCGTATGTCCATGGTCTTATGGAACATACGCTGGCAATGGTCCGCCTGGCGGCGCATATTGTGCCGCTATACCCTCACGTTAATAAAGAGCTGTTGCTCATAGGCGCGTTGTTTCACGATTTAGGCAAGGTACGCGAGCTGGATATATCCGCAGGGATTGAATACAGCGATGACGGACGATTACTGGGACATATTATGCTAGGTTACTTAATGGTGAATAGATATTTAGACAAAGCCGGAAATTTTCCGGAACCCATAAGACAGCAACTGCTGCATTTATTGGCGAGCCATCACGGGGCATTGGAATTTGGCTCTCCGCTTGTTCCGAAAACTGCTGAAGCGCTGCTTTTAAATTTTATTGATGATATGGATGCCAAACTGAATGCTGTCAGCAGCGTATTTGAGAAAGAGGATATCCATCCCGGCGGATGGAGCTGTTACAACAAATCGTTGGAACGCCAGCTCTACTATCCGCCTAAAGATACAAAACAGGGGGGTTAATAATGATAGACAGAAAAATTGCTTACGATTTGGTGTCTGCGCAGCATCCTGAACAAAATATGCTTCAGCATGCAATAGATTCTGAGCGTGTAATGCGCGCGCTGGCCGCTCATTTTGGCGAAGATGCCGATGTTTGGGGTCTGGCTGGGCTTCTGCACGACATTGATTACCCGATGACCAAAAACTCTCCCGAAAAACATGGTGTTTTGGCAGCGGAGCTTCTTGCGGGAAAGGTAACAGATGACATTATTTATGCCATTCAAGCACATAATACGGAATGTACAGGGGTTGAACCAAAAAGCATGATGGATCTGGCGTTGCGGGCAGGAGAATCTGTCACAGGGCTTGTAACTGCGGCTGCGTTGGTCAGACCGACAGGAATGGAAGGGATGCAGGCTTCCAGCTTGAAGAAAAAGATGAAAGACAAATCATTTGCCGCAAGCGTTGACAGGGAGCGTATTAAAGAGTGTGAACGTATAGGTCTTGCTCTGGATCAGTTTCTGACACTCGCTATAGGCGCTATGTCGGAGAAATAATATAGCATTTCAACATTGAAATGCTATAGGAGGCGCAAAGCGCCGTCTCATTTATAAATTGCTCTGGGAGGAATAGATGAAAGAAGGGAAAAATGACCATTTTGTAAAACATACGGTTATCACAGGGTTGGTGGCGATGCTTCCGCTTGTGATAACAATCTATATACTTAAAATACTTTACAATCTGATAGTTTCAAATTTAATGCCATTTTTTGTTAAAATAGCTGGAATATATCAAATTGAAGTTTCAGAAACGCGGATGGGGATAATTACCGTAATCTTATTTATAATTATCACATTCATGGTAGGGCTTTTAACCCGGCTGTATGTGGGACGGTTTCTTCTTAACCTTTTGGAAAAGACAGTCGCTAACATACCGCTTGCAAACACTATATATAATGCAATAAAACAGATGATAGATTCTTTTAATTCATCCGGGAATAACTTTAAGAAAGTTGTTTTGGTTAATTTTCCGAGCGACAGTTCATATTGTCTTGGTTTTGTGGTTAAGGATACCCAGCCGGTTATAGCAAAAGAACTTAAAGAGGCGTCATACAACGTTTTTATCCCAACGGCTCCTAACCCGACATCAGGTTTTGTAGCCATTTTCCCTGTAATTAAATGTGTAGAGATTAATATATCGGTGGAAGAGGGGATAAAATTTATACTGTCTGTCGGAATTATCAATTTTAAAAACGATGAAGAGGCAAGAACGCAATTAGAAAAGAAAAAATAAAAAGCGTTATATAGCAATTTCACTATGGACATTAAAAGACCGAATATGTATAATTTCTATATTAAATATTTTCTGATAGGGTGATAACGTTATGTTTAAAGAGAGGATTTACAATTTTTCAGCGGGTCCGTCAATGTTGCCGGCTGCCGTTCTGGAACGCGCCTCGGCTGATTTACTGAATTATAATGCAACCGGTATGTCTGTTATGGAGATGAGCCACCGTTCAAAGGTTTATGATGAAATTTTCCAAAGCGTTAAAGAGAAGCTCCGCAAAGTAATGAATATCCCTTCCGGATATCATATACTTTTTATGCATGGCGGAGCTACAGGGGCTTTTGCTTCTGTAGCGATGAACCTCATTGGGGAGAATGGCAAAGCTGATTATGTTATAACCGGCAACTTTTCCAAAAACGCGGCGTCTGAAGCCAAAAAGTATGGCGCTGTCAATATTGCTTACGACACAGCTGACAAGAACCACACTTATATTCCTGAACAGAAAGATCTTAAACTGACTCAGGGAGCGTCTTATCTGCACTACTGCGCAAACAACACAATATTTGGCACCGCATGGAAGTATGTGCCTACTGCCGGCGGAGTTCCTGTTGTTTCTGATATGTCATCGTGCATTTTGTCAGAACCGGTTGATGTTTCCAAATTCGGTTTAATTTATGCCGGCGCGCAGAAAAATATGGCGCCTGCCGGATTTGCCGTAGCGATTTTAAATAAAGATGTGCCGATTAAAACTTTGGGATATACCCCAAAAATCCTTGATTACAATATGATGATTAAGGAAGACTCCATGCCTAACACCCCTTCTACATATAATATATATATTCTCGGGCTGGTGCTGGACTGGATACAGGAGCTTGGAGGCTTGACTAAAATGGCTGAAATCAACAGAGATAAGGCTAAAATTCTTTACAATTATCTTGATAGCAGTGAGTTTTACATATCTCCAGCTCAGAAAGAGGCGCGCTCTGTGATGAATATTACGTTTAAAACCGCTAATGAGGAAATGGACGCAAAATTTGTTAAAGAGAGCGCGGCGGCAGGGCTGGCAAATCTGAAAGGGCACCGTCTTGTCGGCGGCATGAGGGCTTCTGTCTATAATGCCATGCCGATGGAAGGGGTAGCGAAACTTGTGGAGTTTATGGATAAATTTGAGAGGGATAACAGATAATGTATAAGATAAAAACAGTTAATAAAATTGACGCAAGCGGTCTTTCGCGGCTACACGCTGAATTGTTTGACTGTGGGGATAATATTAAAAACCCGGACGGTATAATAGTACGCTCGGCGGATATGCATAGCTATGATTTTGCCCAAAATCCCGAATTGTGCGCAATCGCGCGGGCAGGGGCAGGTGTAAACAATATTCCGCTTGCTAAATGCTCCGAGGCGGGAATAGTTGTGTTCAACACCCCCGGTGCAAATGCAAACGCTGTGTGTGAATTGGTTTTATGCGCGCTCTTTTTGACTTCCCGCAATATCTTCGGAGGAATTGAGTGGGCAAAAGGGCTTGCAAATGGCGGTGATAAAGTACCGGCTCTTGTTGAAAAAGGAAAAAGCGCCTTTGCAGGACCGGAAATATCAGGGAAAACCCTTGGTGTAATAGGTTTAGGCGCAATCGGTATCCGTGTGGCAAACTCCGCCATAAAACTTGGCATGAATGTGTTCGGTTATGATCCGTATATATCGGTAGAGTCCGCATGGAAACTTTCACGCTATGTAAACCACGCCAAAGATCTGAAAACGCTTTATGAAAAGTGTGATTATATAACCATTCATGTGCCTTATATGGACAGTACCAAAGGGATGATTAATGAAAGCGCCATATCCGCCATGAAAAGCGGGGTTAAAATTCTGAACTTTGCCCGCGGCGAGATAGTATCGCCTGATATAATCGCCGCGCTGGAATCGGGGAAGGTAAGATGCTATATTACAGACTTCCCTGATGCGGATTTGATAAAGGCAAAGAATGTTATCCCTGTGCCGCATCTCGGGGCGTCCACGCCTGAGAGCGAAGAGAACTGCGCGGTAATGGCTGTTGATAATCTTGAAGATTATCTCGTAAACGGCAATATAAAATATTCGGTAAATCTGCCTGACGTTTATATGGCCAGATCCGGTCTCAGTAGACTTGCTATGGTACACAAAAATATTCCGAATATGCTTGCAAATATCCTTTCAATTCTTACTGAGGAAAAGGTGAATGTGGAGAATATGATAAACAAATCAAAAGGGGAATACGCCTATACTATACTTGATTTAAACAGCGAGGTTCATACAGAGGCGCTGAATAAAGTGCGGATTACAAACGATATGCTACGGCTTCGTGTGATATAGCAGTTCCACTCGTCATTGCGAGGAACGCAGTGACGAAGCAATCCAGTTAGAGCTTTTACCTGCATGGATTGCCGCGCTTCATAAAAAACATTCAGCTCGCAAAGACGGTTAATG
>JAIRQX010000006.1 GCA_031256375.1 Deferribacteraceae bacterium | reverse complement strand
AACGCAAAGATTTGATTAAACCTATCGCAAAAGCTCCATTCTATGCCGGCAAACTTGCAGCCACTCTGCTCACAACATCAGGCGGACTGCATACCAACTTAAACTACCAAGTGTTGGATAACAATGACGCGCCGATTGAAAACCTTTATGTAATAGGGGCTGCAGCCGGAGACTTCTTCGCTGCGGATTATCCTACCATCTGCCCGGGAATAGGGCACGGACGTTGCGTAACCGGAGGGAAACTGATCGGCTATATACTTGCCAAAAAGTCCACCGATGCGGTGCCTACATTTAATTTTTAATGTATTATATGGGGCGGGATTTAACCGCCCCTGTTCGCTTGAGGATTTATATGAAAAAAATATTAATGATATGCTTTTTGACCGTCATAATAGCGCCGTTTACGTCAGGACAGGAAATCACAGGCAAACACGCCAAGGAGAAAAAGGTTACTTGTGAGGCATGTCATAAAGAAAAGGAACCGACTGATGCAGCGTCTGAAAATGCGTGTATAGGCTGCCACGGTAATATGATGGCAGGGAAAAAGGTTACTTTTAAAAATGTTGTAGGGAAAGAATATAACCTAAACCCACATAATTCACATGAGTCCCCCATTGACTGTACAAAATGCCATAGAACGCATGAATCTTCGGTTTTATTCTGTAATAACGGTATGTGCCATGTATATGATCTGAAAGCGCCGTAAAAAACTTATGACTTGTCGCATTTCAAAGTTAAATGCTATAGGAGATTTACCCTATGACTTTGGACTCTGTAAATAAAAAAATTCTGAATATCTTGTTGCAGTCCGGGCGTATGTCTTATACTGAATTAGCCAAGGCAGTGGATATGAAACCTCCGTCAATAATAGAACGTATTAATAAAATGAAAAATGACGGAATTATAAAAGGGTATTCCGCACAGGTAGACTACAGCAAATTAGGTTATGACATTACGGCGCTTATAGGAGTGATCATAGACAGCCCTGAGCATATAAGCGCGTTTGAAGCGTCTGTGGAGGAAATAGATATAGGGATTGTAAACTGTTATCATGTTACAGGTCATTATACGCTCATGCTGAGGGTAGTTACTGAAAATACAAACTCTCTCGCCCTAATTATAAAAAAACTGCGAATTATTCCCGGAGTCACAAAAACCAATACAATACTTATCTTAACCACAATGATGGAACGCATGAGAATTATATAATGTGATGTTTTCCGTAATTATCCCCGCGTATAACAGAAACAGCGCCGTTAGGGATGCTATTGAATCCGTTTTCCGTCAAACACTCCCCCCTGTGGAAATTATAATCGTTGACGATTGTTCGGACAAACCTCTTGAACATTCACTTGCGCCGTACCTATCAAAAATTAAAATTATCCGTGCAGAAAAAAACGCAGGCGTGTCGTCTGCGCGTAATATCGGCATAGCCGTATGCTCCGGCAAATATGTGGCGTTTTTGGATTCTGATGATCTGTGGACTCCAGACAAATGCCGGATACAGATTGAAGCTATGATAAAATACAACTGGCGCGCCTCCCATACGGATGAACACTGGTACCGGCAAGACCGCTGGGTTAATCAGGGGAAACAACATACAAAATACGGCGGGCATATATTCTGTAAAATATTGGATAAATGCAGAATAAGCCCTTCAGCATTTATGCTGGACAGAGAACTTTTAAACCGTATGGGGGGATTCAATGAACAGCTCATAGTGTGTGAAGATTATGAATTTTTTCTTAGGCTTGCGCTGGAAACGGAAATTGGCTATTTACCGGAAAAACTGACAATAAAACGCGCTATTGAAAAAAACAGCCTCAGCGCGTCAATAAAACATATTGAATCAACTCGTCTGAAGATTTTGGAACAGTTTGCCTCTGAACATATACTCTCCCGTGAATACCAAATGTGCTTACAAAATGAGCTTGAACGCAAAAAAAAAATAGTGGGGGAAAAAGCTTTATAACTCTTTCAGAGCCTGATCGGCAATATCCTGCGCATATCTTTCTATGATATCCTGATTTTCCCCTTCAAGCATAACCCGCAGTTTATTTTCCGTACCGGAATAACGCACCAGAACACGCCCCGTATCACCAAGCTTCTTTGAAAAGCTGTCAATTAATTTTGACGTATGCGGCATATCTTCCAACGGTATCTTTTTTGGCGCCGGAATATTTTTCAGTACCTGCGGAAAGATTTCTATCCCTTCAGCCAGTTTGTCAAGCGGTTTACCACTTCCAATCATAACTTTCAGAATCTGCAGCGCACTGATAAGACCATCGCCGGTTGATATGTATTCGGAGAAAATAATATGCCCTGACTGCTCTCCGCCAACGTTATATCCGCCCGCTTTCATACATTCCAAAACATATCTGTCACCGACCTTACTTCTGACAACATTTATGCCGCGTCTATTCATAGAATTTACAAAACCTTGGTTGCTCATAACTGTTGCCACTATAGTGTTTTTAGCAAGTCTGCCCTGTTCTTTCATAAACGAGCCGCATATACCCAATATATAATCACCGTCAACAATATGCCCACTGCTGTCGCATGCAATAAGCCTGTCTCCATCTCCGTCAAAAGAAAAACCTATATCTGCGCCTATTTCACGCACTTTCTCCGCCATACCTTCAGGGGCGGTGGCGCCGCAATTATCGTTTATATTGGCGCCGTTAGGTTTATCATTTATAACCGTGATTTCCGCGCCCAACTCCTCAATGGCTGCGGGAGCGACTTTATATGTCGCGCCGTTGGCACAGTCTATAACTACCTTTAACCCTCTCAAATCCAAATCTTTATCAAACGTTGTTTTTACAAACTCCGCATAGCGCCCGACCGCCGTTTCTGTACGGAATGCCTTCCCGATATGTTCTGACGACAACGGCGCCCCCTCTTCAATCATCCGTTCTATCTCTTCTTCCGTATCATCCGGCAGCTTCA
>JAIRQX010000121.1 GCA_031256375.1 Deferribacteraceae bacterium | reverse complement strand
ACGTTGTTTAGCTGTCCGCCGCCGATTTTAATGCTCTCGTTTGCATCGTGCATTTTGGTTATGTTACCTGCAAGGCTTGCCACCATTATCTTGGCTGAATCGCTTAATGTGCTCATATTCTGCGCCACAGATGAAACCTGCTCCGACTGGCTGTTAAATGTGGTGGAAAGTTCCTCCATAGTAGTTGCGAGCTGGTTGTTGCCGGAAGCAACCTCTTCCGCCGACTCTTTGACATTTATTATTATCTTGTGAACGTTTTCCACAAAATTGTTAAAATTCTGCCCGAGCATTCCGAGCTCGTCTTGGGAGGTTATAGGGATGCGGCGGCTCAGATCCCCTTCCCCTGAGGTAAACTCCCCTACTATAGCGACAAAATTATTCAGTTTGTTTATAACGCTTCCTTTTATAAAAAAGACTATTAAAATTGTAGCGGCAATCAGCAGCACAAAGCAAAAAATTACAAGAATCGTTGCAGAACTGATCATATCGGCGAGTTTTTTGGAACTCTGCATCGTATCCCCGATAGTTGCATCATCCAGATTACGAAGCGTCTTTTCGATATCTTCCCACATAGCGTCGCGTTCAGCCATAGCTTTGTTAATTGCATCAATAACAACAACTATGCGTCCCACATCGTTCGCACAATCTTCCAGCAATAATAACATCCCGCTCATCTCTTTTTTTATAGCTTCCGAAACCTCTCTATCATACATAGCTTTAAATTTTGTAAGAACAATCTCTACATCCTTGCCGATATCTCCTAAAATTCCTGTATCCTTCTTAGCTACCATAAGCATTATTCCCCTGATAGCTCTTTCATTGGCAGGCAAAACATCGTTTAGATCATGCAACTGACGCAGCCATACTCTTATATTGTTTACATTCTGGTTTTTAGGATCGCCGACAGCCTGATCCGTTAACCACTTATGAACCTGTTCTGCAGCCATGGCAATGAATTTAGTAACTATGGACGTTTTTCTCAATATTTCCAGTTCCATGTTTTCAAGCATTTTCAGGTTTTCATTGGTTTTCGCCAAAGAATCAGTATAGTTTTTCATCAGATTTTCAATGGCAATAACGTCGTTTCTTAAATTATTAAAAGACGGGTTATTGGCGGAATCAATAACATCAAGCATATTTGCGCTCGCTTCAAATGAATTTTTTTCAAACTCTTTCAGATTCGTGTAAGCGTCCGGTCTGCCGGACAATGCAAAAACTTTTCCGTTCAGCCTCATATTCAGAACCGATCCCTGAATATAAACAAGATTTTCAGCTAAAGGCATCGATATATCTGACATTTCTGACGTATCCGCGCTCGCTTTACTAAATGCGACAAGCGCCGTCAAAGATGAAAACAAAGAAATAAGAAAGATAATTATAAGACACATATTGATTTTAAAAGCCAGTGAACTCTTTGACATTATCTATTCCCCCTGAAACGTTAATTTTATTTCTCTACTACAAGTATTATTATTGAAAATCAATAATAATACAGCAATAAATAATATTACTTTTTTTATAAAAAAAAAACAAAAAAATTGTCTACACGTTTTGTTACAAGATTTACTAGCCGATTTACTCAGACATAAAAATAATAGTTGCTTTTTTTCTTCTTTTTTCTATTATAATCATTTATTTCAATGTACTTTCTGAAATAGCAAGGGGTTATTCGTTGGAGATAGTGTTACAGCAGATATTAAACGGTTTGACGCTCGGCGGTATATACGCCCTTATTGCGCTCGGCTATACAATGTCATACGGTATAATTAAACTTATTAACTTCGCCCACGGCGATATATTTATGGTAGGCGCTTTTGCTGGGTTGTTTGTTATAGCCACTTTTACATCCAATTTTTTAGCAGTTATTGTTATAGCTATGGCAGTCTGCGCTCTGCTAGGGTTTATCGTTGAAAAAACCGCCTATATTCCGCTGCGTGAAGGAAGCCCCGTAAACATGATATTCACCGCGTTTATGCTTATGGTTATACTTTTGATAGCCTATCTTTCCAGATACCATGTAAAAACCGTTTTAACCAGCGTCACTTTTTGGGTCGGTCTTGTTCTGTTTGTTTTATTTATTGCGTGGCTGGTACGGGGACGGATCAAATCCGGCGGTCGAACAAACAGCTCCCGCATTAACGCGCTCATCAGCGCAATCGGTATGTCAATAATAATATCCAATATGGTTGTTATCATATACGGTCCAAAACGGGCAATATTCCCGCAAATAATAAAGTTCGGCGAGATAAATGTCGGACAGATAACTGTATCCGGTCTTCAGATATTTATTATTGCGGCTTCAGTAGCGCTTATGTATATGCTTTATTATATTGTACACAAAACCAAGGTCGGCATAGCAATGCGCGCTGTATCGCAAAATATGGATACTGCAAGGCTGATGGGGATAAATCCGAATAAGGTAATAGGATTTACGTTTGCATTGGGCGCATCGCTTGCGGGGGCGGCAGGAGTGTTGGTAGGAGTGTTCTACACTGTATCTGACCCCACGATGGGCGGTATGTACGGCATGAAAG
>JAIRQX010000034.1 GCA_031256375.1 Deferribacteraceae bacterium | reverse complement strand
AAAATTCCCATTATATTTACCTTTGATAACCGTAAAACCATGAAATATACCGCTATACAGGCGGTAATATTCACAAGGACAGGTATGCCGACCATCTTACAAATAATCATAACAGCCGTCATAGTATATGCGGCAATTAATATTTTAAGCAGCAGAGGTATATGCGCTCTGAAATTGAACTGGTATCCCCTGATGCCGCTGTAAAGCATGACAGTATTTACCAGCGCCGCAACGGATGAAGCAAGCGCTATCCCCGCATGCCCAATATGTTTCATAAGCAGCGCGCATAACGCGGCGTTCACAAGAAAAGCAACAACAGCATACTTAACAGGGGTTTTGGTGTTCTTTTCAGAGTGATATATCCGCGTAAACACTGAAGCAAATGAGTAAAAGATAAGCCCCGCCGAATACATCTGCAAAGCTGAAGCGGTGTTTATGATATCTGTTGTTTTAAAAGCAAGTCTGCCGTAAATAAGCTGAATTATCTCCTGTGAAAGCCCGATTATCCCAATGGTAGCCGGAAGCATTATGAAGATAAGCCCTATAATCGCTTTGTCTATCAGCTTGTTCACCTGATGTATGTCTCCGTTGGTACGGGCTTTGCTCAATTCAGTAAGGCTTACTGTGCTTATTGTAACAGAGAAAATACCCAGAGGAAGCTGAAAAATCCTGTTGGAGTAGTAAAGCCATGAAATACTGCCCGCCTGCAGCGCGGAAGCCAGAGCCCGCCCGATTAAAAAGTTAAGCTGGCTGATTCCTACCCCCGCAAGAGATGGTACAAGCAGCTTGTATGTGTTTTTTATATCGGGATCACGCGGCGTTAATGCGCCGAAGCGGAACTGTTTATGCCATGAGTACGTGAAAACCATAATAAACTGAAACATACCGCCCACAAATACGCTTAAAGCGAGAGCATATATATTGCCTCCGCGGAAATGACCTATAACCGCGCCTATAATCATCATAACATTAAGGCACGATGTGGATGCGTAAGCTATAAAATAGCTGCCTCTGAGATTTAGAAAACCTGCCAGAAGTCCACTTATACTGACAAAAAAGAGATACGGAGTAAGCAGCCTCAGTAGAATCGCCCCCAAAGCAATGTCAGTCGCATTGTGCGCCCTGCCCGGCATAAAGAGCATTATTACAAACGGCGCAAATACAATTAACATCACACATACGGCGAGCGCCATCAATGTCTGTATCACAATAAGCTGGGTCAGGTATGCGTTTGCAGCAATATTGCCGCGGCGGGAGGTCTTATCACTCAAAAAAGGCACATACGCCGAAGCTATGGCTCCTTCTGCGAAAAATTGCCTGAATAGATTCGGAATAGCGAACGCCATAAAAAATATGTCGGTTAATCCGGTTGCACCGTACACCCCCGCAACCGTAACATCTCTGATAAGACCGAAAACACGGCTTGTCATTACCCCTAAACCGGAGCGTATTATTGAAAGAATATAGTTTGTCGTCACTTTACCTGCACATTTTATCTACACTATATAAACAGTGGACTTTTATAAAAATTAATAGTAGCTTATAAAGCTAATAAATTTGAAAGTAAACAAAGATATTTTATATCTTATATTATCACAATGATATAAGACTGTTGGAGGCTACGGTATGACAAAATCTGAATTAATATCTCAAATATCTGAGAGTTGCGGGACAATGTCAAAAAAACAGGTTGAATTCTTAGTCAACAGTATTTTTTTATCTATCAAATCTGCGCTGAAAAATAATGAAAAGGTAGAAATACGCGGGTTTGGCAGTTTTCACATCCGCAATAAAAATGCAAAATCAGGAAGAAACCCAAAAACAGGCGAAAAAATAGATATTCCCGCCTGCAAAGTACCATTTTTTCGTCCGGGAAAAGAGCTTAAGAAGCAACTGTTAAAAAATGACAGCGAGATACGTAAAGTTTTAAAAGGAAATGAATAAAAACAGTTTGCTGCATACCGGTCTTGATGTAGGGTCAACTACGGTCAAGATCATTGTATTAGACAACAGCGGCGCTATTTTATATTCCAGCTACAAACGGCACTTTTCCGATGTCCGTAAAACGATGATCGGTTTAATAGAAGACGTTTGCCTGAAGTATCTCGAACACGATTTTACCATAGCTGTAGCCGGTTCCGGCGGTATTTCCGTCTCGGCGTGGCTGGGGATACAGTTTGTTCAGGAGGTTATCGCTTCCACAGCGGCAATCCGCCGGTTTATCCCGCACACTGATGTGGCGATTGAACTGGGGGGAGAGGACGCAAAGATCACATTTTTTGATAATGATGTGGATCAGCGTATGAACGAAACGTGCGCGGGCGGGACGGGCGCTTTTATAGACCAGATGGCGGCGATGCTACAGACAGATGCGCCCGGACTGAACGAACTTGCAAAAAGTTTTACCACACTATACCCCATAGCCGCCCGCTGCGGGGTCTTTGCTAAAACCGATATAATGCCCCTTTTAAACGAAGGGGCGCCAAAAAATGATATAGCCGCAAGCATTTTTCAGGCTGTCGTGGATCAGACTGTCGGCGGTCTCGCGTGCGGGCGCAGTATTCGCGGCAATGTCGCTTTTCTCGGGGGACCGCTAAACTTTTTGTCAGAACTGCGCAGGCGTTTTATCGAAACTCTTAAACTCAAACCGGAAAATATAGTGTTTCCTGAAAACGCGCACTACTTTGTAGCCCTAGGAGCATCAATTCTTTCACAGGATTTTTCGCCTTTAAGCGCAAAAACGCTTATGGCAAAGATAGATGAACTGCGCAATACCCCAAGTCAGTCGGAAATAGCTCCGCTTCCCCCGCTGTTTGCAGACCGGCTGGAAATAGATATTTTTACTGAGAGGCACAGCCTTACCCACGCTGAATTTGCTGATATTAATGAAGCGTCCGGCGATCTTTATCTCGGTATAGACGCCGGTTCCACAACATCCAAAGCTGTCCTGCTGGATAGCGCAAACCGGATAGTATATACATGGTACGGTTCAAATAAAGGGACTCCGCTTCTGTCAGTTATAGAAATATTAAAAGATTTGTATTCCAAACTGCCGTATGACGCAATAATACGCAATTCCGCCGTTACAGGGTACGGAGAGGCGCTTTTACAGGCAGCGCTTGGCGTAGATGAAGGTGAAGTGGAAACCCTTACTCATTGCAAAGCCGCCGCGTATTTTGTGCCGGAAGTTACTTTTATATTGGATATTGGCGGTCAGGATATGAAGTGTCTGTACGTAAAAAACGGCGCCGTTGATAAAATTATTCTTAACGAGGCTTGTTCCTCCGGCTGTGGTTCATTTGTTGAAACATTCGCCAAATCTCTGGGAATGGAGATAAAAGAGTTTGCAGAGGAGGCGCTGAAAGCCGAAAAACCGGTTGACTTGGGTTCCCGCTGCACGGTTTTTATGAACTCCAAAGTAAAACAGGCGCAGAAAGAGGGCGCAAGCGTTGCGGATATTTCGGCGGGATTATCGTATTCGGTTATAAAAAATGCTCTTTACAAAGTCATTAAGATTAGCCGCCCGGAAGAGCTTGGGGGTTATGTGGTTGTTCAGGGGGGGACGTTTTTTAACAACTCAATCCTGCGCGCCCTTGAAAAACTTGTGGGAATGAATGTAGTGCGCCCGGATATAGCGGGTCTTATGGGCGCTTTCGGCGCGGCGCTTCTGGCAAAGGAGCGGTCTGACAGCGGTCGTAACTCTACCCTCATCAGTATGGAAAAATTGACTACCTTTACGACAACATCCAGAAATTACAGGTGCAATCTGTGTTCAAACCGCTGCCTGATAACCGTAAATACCTTTTCCGGCGGCAAACGCTTTATCTCCGGCAACAGATGTGAAAGAGGCGCCGGAGCGCAGCACAAAAAGGATAAACTTCCTAATCTGTTTGCGTTTAAATATAACAGGCTCTTTGAATACTATGTGCCGTTACCGAAAGATAAAGCTAAACGGGGTGAAATAGGGATACCGCGCGGGTTAAATATATATGAAAACTATCCGTTCTGGTTCACCTTTTTTACAAAACTTGGCTACAGGGTTATTTTATCGTCACCGTCCTCAAGATCACTTTTTAATAGCGGTCTTGAGACAATCTCTTCACAGACAGTCTGTTTCCCCGCAAAAATGGTACACGGACATATTGCCGATCTCATAGAAAACGGGGTTAAACGTATTTTTTACCCTGCAATCCCTTTTGAAAAAGGGGAGTTTGACGATGCGGACAATCACTTTAACTGCCCCGTGGTTGCTAATTACCCTGAAGTTATCAGGCTTAATGTGGATAGTCTTATTGCAAACGGTGTTGAGTATATTGAGCCGTATCTGCCTATTGATAACCCTGAGCGTCTTTCAGCGAAACTTTACAAGCAGTTCAGAAATGACGGCGTGTCAAAATCCGAAATAACAGCGGCAATCAAAGCTGCGGGCGCGGAGCAGGATACTTTTAAGGAAGAGATCCGCAAAGCGGGGGAAAATGCGCTGGAATTGATTAAAGAACGCGGCGTACCGGGTATAATTCTTGCCGGCAGACCTTATCACCTTGATCCGGCAATAAACCACGGTATCCCTGAACTTATTTCCGCGCATGAGGTTGTTGTATTCACCGAAGACGCAATTTCACATCTGGGCAAACTGTATTACCCTTTAGATGTTGTGGATCAGTGGGTGTATCATTCCCGCCTGTACCGGGTAGCCAATCTTGCCGCGGATACCCCCCAGCTTGAGCTTGTGCAGATGAATTCGTTTGGCTGCGGTCTGGATGCCGTTACCACTGAGCAGGTAGAGGAAATACTTGCTTCAGGAGGCAAAATTTATACCCTTCTGAAGATTGATGAAGGTTCAAACCTTGGAGCTGTACGCATCCGTATCCGCTCCCTTCTTGCCACCATGAAAGACCGCACTCTGAATAAGGGAATCGTAAAACGCGTTGTCCCTAAACGCGCGCCAAAATTTTCAGATGAAATGAAAGAGTACACCATACTATGCCCTCAACTCTCCCCTATACATTTCACTATGATGCGGGATACCGCCGTTCCTTTCGGTTATAATCTGGAAGTGCTTCCTGTGGCGTCTAAAGCTGATATAGAAGAGGGGTTAAAATATGTTAATAACGATGCCTGTTTTCCCGCTATAACCGTTGTAGGGCAGCTTATTCACGCGCTGAAATCTGGTAAGTATGACATTAACAGGGTTGCATTGATCATATCTCAAACAGGGGGGGGGTGCAGAGCTACAAACTATGTTCGTTTCCTGCGCTTGGCGGCTGCGCGGGCGGGCTTCCCGAATGTCCCCGTTATTCCGTTTAATATGAGCCAAATGCACGGCGGCTCCGGATTTGTGATCACTAAAGGGATGATAAAGCGGATGTTATTTGCTTTCCTTTACGGCGATATTCTTTTGAGGGTAACAAACCGCACGCGCCCGTATGAGGCTGTCCCGGGTTCTGTGAACGCCCTTGCCGATAAATGGGTGGAAAGGCTTAAACCAATGGTCAGAAGCGCCGTCAGAAAGGATTTTGTGCAGAATGTACGCAAGATAGTAAAAGATTTTGACAATATCCCTTTAAACGAGGTTCAGAAACCCAAAGTCGGGGTGGTTGGCGAAATACTTGTTAAATTTCATCCTGATGCCAATAACCAGCTTGTTTCCGTCATAGAGAAAGAGGGGGGGGAAGCTGTTGTGCCGGATTTTATGGATTTTATCCTTTATTGTTCATTGGACGATGTTCACCAGCATCAGCTTCTTTCCGGCAGCCTGAAGGATCGCATTTCAAGTATGGCGCTGATAATTTATATTGAATGGTACAGAAACGCCATGCGTACAGCCCTTAAAAAGAGTAAAAGGTTCTCCTCTTTTCACACCGCAACTCACCTTTCACATATGGTGGACGGGTTGGTGTCGCGGGGCAACCAGACAGGCGAAGGGTGGCTTCTTACTGCGGAGATGGTGGAACTAATTGAGGGAGGCGCCCCAAACATTGTATTGGTGCAGCCTTTTGCCTGTCTGCCGAATCATATAACCGGAAAAGGGGTTATGAAAGAGCTTAAACGGCGTTATGAATACGCAAACATTGTAGCTGTGGATTATGACCCGGGCGCAAGCGAGGTAAACCAACTAAACCGTATAAAATTGATGATGTCTGTAGCCCTGCAGAATATGAAAAAACAGATGAATCCCTGTTAAAATGCTATACAAACGTTATATATAGCAGTTCCACTCGTCATTGCGAGGAACGCATTGACGAAGCAATCCAGTTTTGGCTTTTACCTGCATGGATTGCCTCGCTACATTAAAAACATTCCGCTCGCAAAGACGGTCAATGTAAAGTGGAACTGCTATAACTTACAGAACCGGAAATTTCCCCAGATAATGCACCTCCTCTTCAAGAAGGATGGCGTTTGCCTTGTAAACCTCAGCTTTAACATAGGCTATAAGTTTGTATATGTCAGATGAGGTTGCGTTTCCGGTATTTATGATAAAGTTGGCATGTTTTTCTGATACCTGAGCCCCGCCTATCTCAAACCCTTTAAGACCGCATTTTTCTATCAGGGCGCCTGCATAATTTCCCTGCGGACGTTTAAAAACAGAACCACAGCTCGGATATTTCAGAGGTTGATTCTGCACACGTCTTGCCAAGATATCTTTCCTTATCTCATTCAGCACACCGGAATCCGAAGGGGTAAAATTCATTTCAGCGGCAATAACAATCTTTTCTGACAATCCGTCAGCGGATCTGTAGCCAAATTTGGCTTCACCGGCGCTGATAATCTTCTGCTCAAGCCTGTTTCCCCCTAACTGCAAAACTGTCAGGCGCGTTACAATATCTTTTATTTCCGTGCCGTAAGCGCCCGCATTCATCCTGATAGCGCCGCCCAGAGTACCCGGTATCCCAGAAAGGCTCTCCGCTCCGCTAAGCCCTTCTCCGCAAGCATATTTAACTGCATCGTTCAGAAGCGTTCCGCTTCCTGCTAAAACTGTATCGCCTTTACGTATGCACCATTTCTCAAAATTGCGCAAACAGATTATCAAACCGTCGTACCCGCTATCAGATATAAGCAGATTAGCTCCGGAACCTATGATTTCGTGCGGAACATTTACAGCAAAAGACCACTCAAGCAGATCAGTCAGATTCTGCGTATTCAGCGGACATGCCAGATAACGGGCTTTCCCGCCTGTACGGTAGGTGCAATATTCGTTTAAATCAACATTTTCCTGAACAGTGTTATCCATTGGTTATTTTTGTGCCCTTAAGGCTGTCTCTGCAGTCGCACTCAGGTGTGAAAGGATTATCCATGATTTTATGCACGATTGAGTTTACCCGTTCAGAGGCTTTCCCCATTATATCAACAACTTCGTCCGAAGTAAGTTTTCTGTCCGAGATCCCAGCGGCATAATTAGTAATAACGCTGATATTTGCAAAACAGATGCCAAGCTCGCGCGCAAGAGCGCACTCAGGGAAAAGAGTCATACCAACAAAATCAGCGCCCAATTTGCTGTAAGCCGTTATTTCAGCCGCAGTCTCAAGACGCGGACCATTGGTGCACAAATATACCCCTCCGTCAAAAATGGTAACACCAGCCTCTGCCGCTGAATACAAAATCCCCCTCCGCAGGGAGGGGCAAAAAGGTTCAGTAATATCAATGTGAAAAACTTCCATATCGTCAAAATAAGTGGAGTTCCTGCCGTATGTAAAATCTATAGCGTTTGATGTGACCGCTATATCCCCGGGACAAAGCGAGCCATTTATCCCCCCCGCGGCGGAAACAGTAACAACTGCCTCTACTCCTAGCTTACGGAAGCCGTCTATATTAGCGCGGTAATTAATCTTATGCGGCGGAATTTCATGCTTAACTCCATGTCTTCGTAAAAAGTACAGATCAGTATCTTTATATCTGAAATGCTTATACCCCTCGGAAGGGGCGCCGTATTTTGAGTCAACCGTAATATCTTCAATAAATTTTAGACCGGGTATGTCCATACCGCTCCCGGCTATAATTCCTAATTTATTCATTAAAACTTTCCCCGAATATTTCATAAAGCGCTATAGCGGCGCTCCCTGCCGCGTTAAGTGAGTCTATTCGCCCCTGTATTGGGATGCGTACTATCTGATCGGCGTTTTGAAGCAATCCGCTGCGTACCCCTCTCCCTTCCGAACCGATTATCACTGCCGTTTTACCTGAAAATTTCGCCTCTTTCAGAGTTTTTTCAGCCTGCGTATCACAGGCGGTCACTGTATAACCCATACCTTTTAATCTTGCGCATACAGCGGAAAGATTGGTCTCCTCTATTACTGTTGTGTAAAAAATCGCTCCGGCGCTTGCCTTGCACACTGCCGGAGATATGTTTGCCTGATGATAACGTGGCGCTATAATGTGCTTTATCCCGAAACAGTGTGCGGAGCGGATTATAGCTCCGTAATTGTTCGGATCCTGAATCCGGTCAAGAATAACCACGCCTTTAACTTTCAGAATTTCTTCCGTAACATCGTCCAGACAAACAGGCGTTATTTCATCAACTTCAGCGGCAATTCCCTGCGCTTCCCTGTGAAATCTGCTGTCAAACTCACCTTTATTCATCATCTGAACGGGGAGATTAAAATTAGCGCCGTAGAGCGCCGCTCCCTTGCGTATATATATTTTATGCGCTTTTGCGGCTTTGACAGCCTCAAAAACAGGATTTTTGCCGTAAACGATCATCAGTCCGCCTGAAGCAAAAGGCGGATTTTAGCTGCAACACTTTCAGGGTCAAGTCCCATAAGTTTAAAAATACCGTCAGGCGCTCCGGAATCAGGGTAACGCTCCACGCCAAATGGTATTACTTTACAGGCTATACCGGCTTTCATTAGGATTTGGCAGATTGTTGAATAAAGACCTGACGCGGGTATATGGTCTTCAAGAACAAATATTATTCCGCTTTCTGCAAGTTTGGTGATAGATTTAATATTAATATCAGTTGGCGTCGCCGCGTTGTAAACGCCCAAAAGATCTCCCCCCGCAATCTCTCTGACTTTAAGCGCACGGTAAAGCATACAGCCGTAGCTTATAATAGGATACCTTCCTTTACGCAGTTCATCTATACTGCCGTATTCAAAGCTGTAACTTTCCCCGAAATACGGGTTCCCGCTCTCATCAGTTATAACAGGGATTTTAGAACGTCCCATGGCAATATGCGCATTGCCGAAAATAGCGGCGGCGTAACGGATAGCATGAACCGTCTGATTCGGGTCTGCAGGGGCGATAACTTTGAAACCAAACAGATTGCGCATCAGCCCGAGGTAATCTATACACTGGTGAGTTTTGCCGTCTTCGCCGACATCCATTCCGGCGTGCGTGGAGATTACTTTAAGATTGGAATCATTTACATCATTCATGCGGAGCTGGTTATATACTTCATCAACTGTAAACATTGTAAACCCTGCAAAAAAAGTTATCACTCCCTGAGAGCTGGCTGCTCCTGCCGCAGTTGCCGTATTATGCTCACTTATTCCGCACTGGATAAAATTCTCAGGGAACTTTCCTTCTATATCCGCTGTTTTCACGGAACCAGCCAGATCACAGTCAAAAACAAGCATAGGAGTTTTCCCCTTACCCTTTGAGGCGGTAAAAAGATCAGTCAGGGTTGCTCCCGAAGCGCTGCGACAATCAGTGTCAGCGTCCGCGGCATAAAAATGCCCGGGAAAATCTGATATATTTATGTTATAGTGCGGGGTTGCAGGGCGGTTCATATCAGGCGCAAAATTTTTACGCATGGATTTATATTTCTCCAGCGCAGGTTCCAGACAAAGTTCTGCCATAGCTTTAAGATAATCACTGACGGAAAGGGGGCTACCATGGTATTTTACGTTATTTTCCATTAAGGCAACCCCTTTGCCCATAACGGTATCGGCGATTATTACAGAAGGAACAGGGCTTTTCTGCGCTGCGCGAATGGCGGCGGTTATTTCATCATAGTTATGCCCGTTAATTTCCTGAACATTCCAACCATCCGCCGCGTATTCGGCGGATAGATTCTGAGGCATAACATCTGAGGTATTTCCGCAGATCTGAAGTCGGTTTTTATCTATTATAACTATAATGTTGGACAGATTATATTTGGATGCAAGGCTGCGCGCCTCTGCGATTTGCCCTTTCTGCTGCTCACCGTCTCCCATGAGGGTATAAATAAAATATTCTTCCCCTTTCAGTTTAGCGGCAAGGGCAAACCCGCACGCTACGGATAATCCCTGCCCGAGGTTGCCTGTAGTCCACTCAACTCCGGGAACAGAGCGTTCAATATGCCCTTCAAATACGCTTCCGGGAAGACGGAACTGAGACACCGCGTCATCTATTGAGAAAAAACCGTTTACCGCAAGGGTAGCATAAACAGCCGGGGATATGTGACCCATAGATAAAATGATTCGGTCTCTTTTATCATTAAGGCGGTTTTCCGGGGTTATTCCGGCAAATTTATACAGTGTAAGCAGTATGTCTATGCTGGACATGGAACCGCCCGGATGCCCACTTGCCGCAAGGGTAGTCATAGAAAGGATATTACCCCGGCAGATTTTTGCGTTTTCAGTCAATTCCGATCTGTCCGTATCGGATAACGTTTCAGGGAAAAAATTGTTTGACATAATTACTCCCATAGATATATTACTTTAAATATAATTTAACTATTGTCTGTTTTAACTGCCATTGTTGCGGTACAGATACCTAAATCGTAAGGTGTAAAACTGATATCCGAAAAACCCGCTTCTGTCAATATCTTACGATACTCCGTTTCACAAGGGAAGTTTATTACGGATTCCGGCAGATAACCGTAAGCGTATTTGTGCCCGGATATGATTGCGCCTACCCTCGGCAGAATAAATCTGAAATAAAACCAGTAAATTTTTGAAAAAAGTTTACTCGGACGGGAAAATTCCAAAATAGATACTTGTCCCCCTATTTTCAGCACACGGGACATCTCCCGTAATGCGAGCGGTTTATCTGTAATATTGCGGAATCCGAAAACTATGGTGATTTTATCAAAAACACCGTTACAGAAAGGCAGCGCACAGGCATCCGCGGCAATAAGCGGCTCATTCACTTTTTCCGCTCCGCGCAAAAGCATCTTCTGACTGAAATCAGCGCCTATGATTCTGCATTTTTTATTGATATTACGGATTGTAAGCATCATATCGCCTGTTCCGCAAGCCAGATCTAATATTGTGTCACTGTCTCTGATACCGGCGACGGTCGCAGCTTTTTTTCTCCAGCACATATCTCTTCTAAAACTCAAAACCCTGTTCAGCAGATCGTATTTCGGGGATATCCCGTCAAACATACATTGTATTTTTTCCGCGTTTTTATCCATATATTTTATCAAAATTTAATTGCAACACAGGTAAAATCGTCTTTCTGTTCGGCAGGGTTTGACACCAAATCGCTGTAAAGTTTTTTCACTATATCCTTCGGATCATCGTCCAAAGATTTTTCAATATGCGCCTGAAGTTTGTCGTGGTTTATATACTCAATAACCCCGTCTGAATATATGATAAGCAGCATCCCTTCGGACACAGACACCGTGCTTATTTCATAGAATTCGTCAATGATGCCCAACGGGAGATTAACGGATATAAGGGGTTTAGTTTCCTCTTTTGATACAAGAAAGGCGGGTTCGTGTCCGCAACCTATATAGTTCAATAATTTTGTTGATTTATCATAGCAGCAGGTAAAGGTAGTTATGAAACGGTCGTGAAACTTACGTTTAATAAGATATTTATTTATGTTGTTCAGTAGAATGTCTAACTTATATATATCAGGGAAAACCGTTGAATCTGTAATTGTATCAAGTATTGCGGTAAATACCGCGGCGGAATAACCTTTTCCGCACACATCCGCTACGCATATAAATGTATAGTCTTCTTTTTCAATGATTGTTGTAAAATCTCCACCTGTGCTTCTGGCAGGATAATTCACACTGAATATACTCGGGGGACCTTTTAATTCCCGCTCGCGCAGTACAAACTGGTTTAATATCTCCACTGTCTGAGACATTTCCGATTCTTCTATACTGAGCTTTGTAACCCGTTCATGATATTTAGCGTTTTCTATCGCTATCGCGGCTATATGTGTGATTAATGCCGAAAATTCTTTATCTGGCACTATGTCCACTGTTACGTTGAACATCAGGAATAATGCGTTAGAAATGGGTTCGTGTACTATAAAAACATTGTTTACAATAAATTTCGGTGAATAACACCACTGATCTATAAATTGAGTTTCACGGTAACTCTTCATATATTCCAGCAGAGGCTGATCTTTAACAAACAGCGAATTCATAATATCGTCCTCTTCAACTCCGAATCCGATAAAAAAATCACCATAAAACGCGCATGCCGCCTCGGAATGAAATGTTGCTGAAAAAAAATTCAGAGTGTTTGCCACAACCTCATTTACTGCAAGTGCTTTCAGTATATGTCCGCTCTCTTTTATAAAATCAATCTTTTTTTGATAATCAACAAATATTTCCATCTTGCGGTTATTTGCAAGCAGTTCCTCCGCGTGGACCGCTATGAATGGAGACAGCGCTTCCATCCAAAGAAAAGCGTCGTGTGAAATCTTCGTATGGAAAGTAACTGCATATATTATAGAATTTTCTGTCCGGCAGAAAAAACCGGCATAAACAGGATATTGTTCGTCAAAATATGACAGAGTAAACTCTTTTTGGTGCGAATCAGACCCTTCATATCCGAGATCATAAAGGTCAAAAGCGCCGTCAGTCACCCCTTTGTGTCCGCCCAGGGGCTTACACAGATTTCCTCCGGATACTTCCCATATAGTAAATCTGTCCAGATCACGCGATAGCAGAAGAGCTGTAAGCCCGGTTATAAAATCTTCGTCGTTTTTTGAAAAAAATGTGTCAAGAAGTGGATAAGCGCTCATTATGACTCCACCTTTTTGATTGAAAGCAGCTCTGTTACCTTATCCGTGAGCGCGGCTCTGTTTTTCACCGGCAGCGTATCAAACATATAACTCAATACCGAAGGCAATGTAGCGCAGTTACTGTCCTGGCTGTGAGCAAGTCTGTTCGCAAAGTACACAATCTTTGACTGTAACGTATCATCATGATTATGATGCAGACGCACCATTTGAATTATCTCATTGGGAAGCTGCCACCGGTTTAACAACATTCCCGCTACTTCGGCGTGATCAGTACCCAACTGTTCCCGTTCCTCTTTGCAGTCTGAAACTTCAGACACAAGGAAATCAACCATAATTGTTTTTCCTATATCGTGCAAAAGTCCCGCAAGGAAGTAAGCTCCCGCGTCATTTGATATATCTGAGGCAATCGCTTCGCATAAAACGGCAGTAAGGTACGCATGTTCCCAAAGAGCATTGCCTGTGGTTTTATACATACCGAAACGCTTATTGTAATATGCGTTGGTGGAGGCGGCAAGGGATATATTTTTAACTGTTTTGAATCCCAGAAGTACCACAGCCCTGTCAATGTTATTTATATCCTGACTCATTCCGAAAAAAGGAGAATTTGCCATTCGTATTATCTTACCGGAAATTCCCTGATCCATCTTGATTTGCGTTGTTATCTCTTTGATGCTGCTAAGATCATCGCTTGTAAGTTTTAAAAGGCGTTGCGCAAAAACCGGAAGGGAGTTGACACTTTCAGCCTTAGCAAGAATCTTCACTTTCAGACTTTCAAAATTGTTATCCATACTGTTTGCAGCGGCGGGGGTTGCAGATACGTCTGTGGTTATATTCAGCTTCCTCTTGATTACCTCTTCATTCAGAGGCTGGATAAAAACGCCGCTTATTCGGAAAGGTTTCAGATGTCCGACCAATGTTTTATCCTGAGAAGAGATAATTAAAAAGAGCGGTATCGGCGATTTTGAAGGGACATACTTTAGATCTGCAATATTGCGCACTTCGCATACATGTATGTCCGCTTTACCTGTATGCGTGACAGATGCATAACCCTTAAGCATTGTCTGAAACTTATTTAATGTTTGGTCTGTACCAGTAAAAAGTATCTGTAACACAGTAAAATCCTTTGTGCGCTAACTTTTTTTAAGGTTTGTAATATGTTCAAGTAAATCTTTTTGAGAAAAAGGTTTGGTTAGATATGAAGCTGCACCTGCTTTTAACCCTTCGGCGCGAATATTAGGCGAAATAGTTGCTGTCAAAAGTAAAACAGGAATATTCTCGTAAAGCGGGTTGCTTTTAATCTTTCTGCAGGCTTCCAAACCATCCATCCCCGGCATAGTAATATCCATAACAATTACATCAGGAATTTTTGATTTCAACGCCTCCAGAGCTTGTTCTCCGCTTGATACTTCTGAAACATCTATGCCGCTTTTTCTCAAAAAAGTAGCAACAACCTTACGCAGACGCAGTTCATCGTCCGCTATCAGTATGTTCATACAACAAACTCAAGTGAACATCCTTTGTCACTGAAAATAAAGGAAATTCCGCGTTTTTTGCACACATCTTTTATTGTTCCCCAGATAAGCGGTTCTTCAAAAGATGTATCAGCGGATAAAGTAAGACAGTTTTTATTCAGACTAATACTAAGCGATTTGCCACTCTTAAGTATCATCTCATATACAATTAGATTTATTATAATCCGCAGTTCATGGGAATTTCCTTTTGTTACGCACGAATTGTTTATATTTAGGACAAGTTCAATCTCTCTTTCAGACATAATATTTTTACACTGTTCGAGAAAGTGCTGGACAAACGCCTCTACATCATAGTCATCATTAAAAAAAATAGGTTCTATACCGAAAGTATGGTCAAAGCATATACCCATTCCTGCATCAAAAAGGTCTAGGAGAAAAGACGCCTCTGTAACGTCATCGTAAATTTGTTGTTCATCGTTAGTCATTTTGTATGCGAGAAGGGTAACCGACGCCGCGATCATTGCTATACAGTTTCGCATATGGAATGAAAAATATGTATGAATTTTACGCAATTCATCTTTCATGCTATACCTCCTTTATCTTCTTTTTATGCGCTGGTTTGCCAGCAGAGCCTGATATTGCTTTGCTCCTTCCGGCGCCTTACCGAGATGCATTTGAATCCATAAGGTACCGTAGGCCTGCATTTTTATTTTTTTGCGGTTTTTCAAATTATCAAGCTCTCCCGCAAGACGTTCATTCAACGGTATTTTTGCCACCCCTTTTGTGAGAACTGAAATAGCTTTATCCGTTTTCCCCTGTTCCGAAAGAAAATAAGCGTACAAGCTGTAAACAAATCCCTCTTTCTTATTAACGGCGACAGTTTTTTCCATTATTTCAAAAGCTTTATTATACTCTTTACCGCGGTAATAGTACGACGCCAGCATACCCATCGCTGACCAGTTTCTGACAAAGGAATTTTTCAGATACGGCAACGCTTCATCAAATCGTTTTCTTACATATAGGATACAACCTATTTGCGAATCAATATTTTTTTTTGATAAAAACTGCCATTGCGTATATTTATAGGCGCTTTTCAGTCTTTCAAGCGCAGATTCTATCCGGTCCGCTTTGAGATCTTTTTCCACGCTTTCCATAAGAGCCATAATTTTCTTTGAAAAATATCTGCCAACCAGTATATTTATAGCTAATGCTGAAAGTACGCCGATTAACGCCGAAATAATATAACTGCCCGAAAGCCAGAATATTGCAGTGAAAAGCAGTAATGCGGCAATTACAGCGATCAAAAGCGTATACATTTTGTTACCTCGTTAATGCACTATATCAATATAAAAACAGATTTTCAACTGTTTATATTCTTACGCCATGTTGTCTGCTAATGTGTTGTGGAACTGTTATATAAAAATCAAAATGCTCTATTCGGATAGGGTATTTCCCGAAAGCCACTCTTCCAGCAGGGCGCGGTCGCTCATTACGTACTGCTCCGCTAGTCCCGCGGCGTATTTAAAATAACCGGAACTGCTTGTGATCATTATATCTTTAACCAAGAGCGGCATCCAGCGTTCTATATGATTGCGCAGGAAGCTTATCTGGGCTTTCGCCTCATCTATACCGTTACCGCCGTTTGCGAGCGTTTCCGCCATCTTTCTTGAAACATGAGCTATATAACTCATCTCAGAGGTTATGTGATCTTCAGGTTCTTTAAACTCTTTATCTTTACTTACATTGGTTTCATGGTAAATTTTTCGTATCTCTTCCCACGGTTCCTGCATTACCAACCTGTCAGGCGATAAAAATACAGATTCATGAGGGGTTATGGTATGACCGGTTGAGGCTTTTGCTACACCTAAAAAAAGCCGTGCAAATTCGCACGCCTCTTTCTCGTAATCAGGCGCGGAAACCAGATATTCTCCCAGCAAATCCGCATATTTCAGCATTTCATTATAGCCGCATAACGAAGCGTACTCCTTCAGTACAGGGATGTGTTTGTTGAGATTTTCCGTGTGTTTTTCATCCAGCTCTTTATAAAAGACCACAGACAACAGATTATATACATCCGCGCGCAATTTTAAAAAATCAATGAATTCATCCATAACGCTTACCGCCTATATTATAGCAGTTCCACTCGTCATTGCGAGGAACGCAGTGACGAAGCAATCCAGTTTGGGCTTTTACCTGCATGGATTGCCGCGCTTCATAAAAACATTCCGCTCGCAAAGACGGTCAATGTAAAGTGGAACTGCTATATCTCTTTACTTAATTATATAATATTGTGCGCGTAAATAAAAAAACAACCCCTTGATTAATCAGAAATGCAGCATATATGTTAAGCTTATTTCATTTTTAAAATATGCGTTTTCCTGCATCCATTTTGCTCCGGCTATAAAAGCGCGGTTTACTGACGGATACACGGCATACTGTATGTTTAAATCCCCTTCATAGTGACCGCCTTTTTCCGTGTAGCGCATATAGTTTACCTCTGTCAGAAATTTGCCGAAATTTCCGGTTGGGTATATTATACCGCCGTTAACGCCGAATCCGGCGGTTAGCCATGATTTATAACGTTCCGCTCCCTGCAGTTGTCCCATTGCCATCCCCCATACAAGCATATTATCATACGCCGGAATCGCTATCCCGCCGCCGCCGCTCAGGTATCCTGTTATGAGAGTGCGGTCGGGAAGAATGCTGCGGTCATATATACCTCCGGCAAACCGCCATGAGGGTGAGGCAAAAAGTTTTGTCACAGGCGTCAGTGATATAAGATCAAACAACGCCAACTTTTCTATATTGGTTTTATTGCTATCCGGATACCAGCGAAGATTTATCTCTCCGGCTGTGATGCCGGAACCTTCAAGATATCCTTCGGTATTGTCTATGAGAGAGTGATATACAGTGCGCAATCCTGTGCGTAAATATGTGTTGCCGCCGCCGTACCCCGCCCCCGCCATCAACCTGCTACTGAGATGCCCTTTATCCGGCGATACCTCAGGGCGTTTAACGGTATAATCGTTTTTATCAGTGTACTGTGACCGTGCGAGCAATATCTCCAGACTACGCGCTTTGTATATCTCCGTCTCCTTTGGAGCGGCTCCCTGAAAGTTGTAACGGACAAGTTCGGATGCCAGATCAAATACCGCAATCTTCTGCCTGTCCGACAATTCACTCTTGAGTACGGAATCCGGCGGCATTTCCCCATCCGCTACATCTTTTGCCATTAAGACCCCTTGGACGGAGAGTGAATCCGCAATGGTTTCCATCTTTTTAATCTTAGACGGGCGGTAATTTATCTGAGATACAAGACCGGAATTTGCCACAGCTCGGATGGTGTCAGATGGGATAACCCACGTATAACCGCCGGTAAATTTTATGCCCGGGCGCGCCGCCTCCAGCAGGAACAAAAGGCTATAAGCGCAGTTTTCATCAAAAAAGTAATAACCGGAGTAAACCGGCGCCATCTCCCAGATATGCAGATACATACGCCGTACCTCATCTTCTGTAAAATCAAGCTCGTACTCCCATACATCGCGTTTTTCAATCGCTGTGTACTCGTTGAGTTTTTCAAAATAAGGCGCAACTGTATAAAGTCCGGGAAAATATCCTGTAAGTCCGCCTATAACAAGCATTACAGGACCAGAATTGCCGTTATTTGCTGAATATGTGACCGAATATCCCAGAAGGGGGCTCCGGTTTCCGGGTTCCAGACGTAGCATAGTGTGACCGAAAATGGAAGCGGGATCGCTCATATTATAATAGGGGAAGATTATGGAAACGTGTTTGGGAGCTATCTTTTCTGAGATATTATCAAAGTGCGGGCATATAACATCCGGCAAAGAGTTTTTCAGCGCGGGGATATTTTCTTTAAGCCATTCGGTGCGCGCGGGAAAACGGCATTGGGGATGTTTGTCATCCAACCCCGCGTCAGGGTTCAAAATCCCCTCTATAGTGGCGTTAAGTTCCGCTTTTTTATCAGTTTTCCCGCGCGGAGACAGAAAAAAACCGGGATCGTCAATCAGGCTGCGGTAACCGGAAAACCACCCTTTTTCATAATGAAGAAGAGTTTCCCAGTACGGATCATTTGCTAGACCGATGCTTTCAGCTTCAAGCATGGCTGATGTGACAGGTTCCAAACACATTGCAGGCGTGGAGGCAAACAGTATATATAAAAAAAAGCAAAAAAATAAAATAATTTTGGACACAATATGACAGTGGCGTTTCACTCGCATCAGGTTTTATCCGTTTACTATAACACCATCAGTTGTTGCTAATTATATATATAGCGTCAGCCACATATGCATACTCAACATCGGCGGAAGGGAAGATAAGGGCAAAATTTTTCTGAAGTTTTTTCCCAAAAAAGTTAACATCTTCAATGTCCATAAGACTTGCCAGAGTTGTAATTGTTTCGCCCGAACCGGCGGCTATATCACGGATAAGGTTGTCCATATTTCCATGAACGAATTCGCCCACCTTTTCGTTACCTACCCAGTTTTTGGTCGGTGTGCATTTAAATGCCTTTATATCAAGGGTGATGCCTGTGGACTGGTTTGTAGAAGTAAACTGATTAGTGCTGGTAATCAGAACCTGCATAAGTTTTGAGTTTTCTCTGTTGCCTAGTAGCATTGTACCAAGTCCGCAACCTGTATTCATCTGGCTTGCGGATGCGGCGCCGCATAAAAGTAGAAAACCCAGAATTACAAGAATTTTTTTCATAAAATAATCTCCGGATACCAAAGTTTTATACTAAATTTAATAATAAAAATCAGACTGTCAATTCTATTTATTTATCCTCCACCATTCGGCGCAGCCCAGCAAAGCCGCATCATTCTTTAGCCGCGCCGCGCCAATATCCGTATATCCTCTGTACGCGGGGTAAACGAAATCTTTTGCCAGTTCCTTCGCTCTGGAGATAAACACTTCCTTCATTTCGCTCAATCCGCCGCCGATACGCATTGTTTTAGGCACAAAAATATTTATCAGAGTCGCAATAGTATGAGCAAGATACATTGAAAACAGGTCAATTGCTTCAAACGCGGCAAAATCCCCTTTTTGAAAAAGCGTGGCTATCTCTTCCGGCAGTGCAACGGCATTATCTCCCTGCGCTTCATGAAAATAATTTACCATTGCGGGATAAGAACAGTACTTCTCCACACATCCGCGTTTCCCGCAGCCGCATAATTTTCCTTCCGCCACAAGGGTTATATGTCCCAATTCCGCCGATGTTATATCCCCTGTAAGAAGTTTCCCGTCAATAATTATACCACCGCCAACTCCCGTACCGAGTGTCAGAAAAACAAGCGAATCGGGAGGGGTGTCAAACCCATAAACATATTCCCCCAATGCAGCCATATTCCCGTCATTTTCTATGAGGAAGGGAATGTTAATTTTTAAATCTTCCGCTAGGGTGTGACCCGACATTGACGGGATATTCGGAGTGAAAATAACCTTGCCCTTTAGTTTATCGTAAACCCCAGGTATTGCTATGACTGCTGAATTTTCTCCCGAGGCGGCGACAATTGCGCGTAAAGTTTCCAATATTGCGTTATAATCCTTTGGCGTAGCCATACTGGCGCGGTTTTTTAATGTACCGTCAGGCAGTACAATTCCGCTTTTTATCCATGTAGCGCCGATATCAATAGACAACATATGCATCCTCCCTGCCGGCGTTGTGTTTTTTGCTCCAAGGGAAAAGCTTCTCAAACTCATCCTTCTCCCCGGGATCATTCCCCATATTTTTTTCCCATACTGATGCGTGTTCCATACAATAATAGACAAATACACCTGTCCAATGCTTATTTAATAACCGGAGCATATCATTTAAAATATCACGCCTTAGCGGTTTAAAATATCTGAATTTACCGTCGAGTCCCAAAGACAGATCTCCCTTTAAAATTGCGGAACGTTCTTTCCGCTCCCGCATCCTGTCTATAAGTAAAGAGGGCGCGCGGAACGCGGAAATGCTTACATACTCGACCGCATACTCGGGTATAACATTGATAAGCCGCAATATAAGCGCAGAGTAATCTTCCGCATATCCGTTACAGCAGATTACAGGATCAAAGTGAAACGCCAGTTTGAAACCGGCTTCCGCGCAAGTCTTTGCTGCGTTCAGTCTGTCTTCCAATGATGCTGTTGCATACTCTTCATCGGTTATAATATTTTGCGGGTTCAAACTCCATGATACAACTATATTTTTAGGATTTAATCCCAAAAGATTTCTGATATTTGCCGATTTGGTTTTAAACTCAAACTGGATTACATCCTGATTGTTGATTACAGGCGCAAGTAATAGTGTAAACGGGAAAATACCGTCCAGCGCAAGACTGTCTGAAAGTTCGCCCGTACCAAGCCTCCGGGGTATCCCCTGTTTAACAATCTCTTTCAGAGAATTTGTTATACTAACGGTATCGCCGCTGACACGAATGTTTTTATGGCTGAGGTATGCCTGTAATATACAGTATGAACAGTCAAAAGGGCATCCTTCCATGACGTCTGTGGTATAATATCCGCAACAGCGGTATATTTTGGTACCCGGGCATGGTCGGCAGTAGTTTTCATGTCTTTGCAGCACAACTATTTCACTTTTACGGTCAGGAACATCTTCAACGCGCTCAACAACGGCATAGGCAATGTTTTCTCGCTCCAGTTTATTCACAATAGGGGAATCCAAAGCCGCTTTTTCAACATGAATCACTTTTATTCATCCCCCAGAAGAGCATATATGGCGCGTACATCTTCAAATACCTCTTCAAGCGTTTTTAAAATAGAGTTATACTGCCCTGCATTTTTTGTAACAAAACTCCAATGAAGCGCGGAGGTTTCCCAGTTGTCTTTATTAACCGCTGTTACAGCGCTGTTTATTTTGCTTATTATCAGGTCAATCTCCCTGTGTATACAGGATCTGCGGTTTGTAACTTCTGCGTGTACGGCAGGGTCATAGACAGAACCTGACAGTTTGTCCGCAAAATCCGCAACAGACTCCGTAAACTGCCGGAAAGACTGTAACGACGGAGACGTTTTAGCAAGATAGTCCGTTATATATCCGATATTATCATCATTCATTTCCGCGAGCAGATTAAGGGTTTTCCACGGTATATTTTTTTGCTCCAGCCAGTCTGCAAGAGTTTTATTCCAGCGCATAGCGGCGGCAAAAAGCTTAAGACCGGCATCCAAATTATTTCTTATATTAGATGGAAGCGGCATAACAGTAAAATCAATATTCAGCTCGGCACATTTTTTATAAACATTCAGCCATTCGGCAAATGTTACAGTATCAGCGCCGTATATTTCAACCGAGAGCGCCAGAGCCTGTCCGATATCACCCGGAGCTAACAAAATCACAGTTTCAGTCTCCATATTGAAAACAGCCAGTTGATATATCTTTCCGTCAACTTCCGCCGCAGGGACAGGAAGGATATCTGTACCCGCCAAATAGCGTTTTGTCCAGCGGAGGGTTTCCCTGTCGGCAGAACCGTATAAGGTTTTAACAATAGGATTAAGCGCTGAAAACCGCTTCAACATACGCTTCAGGATCAAACAGGATAAGATCATCAGGCTGTTCTCCCAGCCCCACATACTTTACAGGTATGTTTATCTCCTTAGCTATGCGCATGGCTATCCCCCCTTTGGCAGTGCCGTCAAGTTTAGTTATTACAATGGAGGTAACAGAGATAGCTTCATTAAATGCTTTAGCCTGAGCCAGCGCGTTTTGACCCGCAGTTCCGTCCAGCACTAGCAGGACTTCTTGCGGTGAACCCGCATTGGCTTTGCCTATCACACGTTCAATCTTTTTTAACTCTTCCATAAGGTTGTGTTTGGTATGCAGTCTTCCTGCCGTATCTATAATTATAATGTCTTTTCCGCCGGAACACCCTGATACGACAGCATCAAAGGCGACTGCGGCAGGATCGCTTCCTTCCTGCTGACATACAAGAGGTATGCCTATTCTGTCCGCCCAACCCTTTAGTTGCTCAATAGCGGCTGCACGGAAAGTATCAGCGGCGCACAGGAGCACTTTTTTACCATTTTCTTTATGACGTTTCGCAAGTTTTGCTATGGTTGTTGTTTTACCTGAACCGTTAACGCCTATCACAAGGATCACCCACGGTTTTTGTTCATGTTTTGCTGTCGGAAGCGGCGGAAAAAGTAAAACAGCCTGTTTTTTTATTTCGTCCAAAAGGTTTTGCGGAGTTTTCATGGCTGCACGGTTTTTACGCGCACTTTCCAGAAGTTTTTCCGCAACGGGCGCGCCCGCGTCTGTCAAAATCAACCGTTCGTGAAGTTCATCCCATATATTGTCATCAATATGGTTGCCCGTAAACAGTGATGAAATCTGTGAAGATGTTTTTTTCAGCCCAGTTTTTAAACGGGAAAAAAGGCTCAATCGGACATTGTCTGTCATTATCCCTTGTTACCGTAATTCGCGTTATATGAATTAAACAAACGCTGACAGGCTCCTTCAAGGTTGTTAACTATACTGTCAAGATCAAGCGATGCAGATGGATATTTGGTCTGAGACTCAATCTCTTCCGCTAATTTACCTATGTTATTTAGGCGCAGATTCCGCGAAGAGCCTTTTATGCTGTGAGCAAGGTTTTTAAGGGCGCTATAATCTTTCAACGTGACCGCGGCGCGCATCTGCCGAAGCTCTTTCTGTACAGTAGTGAAAAATTGACCAAACAGATTTATCAACAGATTTGTGTCAGGTATTCCTAATGTACGGGAAAGTTTTTCAATATCAATTACATCTTCGCCGGGCGCGGGGGTAGTCAAACCGGTGCGCACCTTTTCTATAGTTTCCCGCAACAATTTTACACTTATCGGTTTTACAACATAACCGTCTATTCCCATGCTCAGATACTCTTTAATATCAGAATCCTTGGCAGAGGTGAGCACCGCGATCATGGGCGGGCATTTGGAAAAGGCGGAATTCTTGGATTTATGAACAAAATCGCCTAACAAATCTTTGTTCAGTGATGGCGATGAAACATCAATAAAAACAAATTCATAGCCTTCGGTAACTTTACGCTGTAGTTCATCAACGCTAAGAGCCATCTCGACAAAGTAACCGGACTGTTCCAGAAACATTGACATAAGCTTACTGTTAATCTGATTATCTTCAAAAAGTAACACTTTGTTAGCCATTCATCTCCCTCTCATAAAAAGTAACAAACCCAGCTATCAGTATATCTTTATAGTTTGATTATTTCAAGACAAATGCTCAACCTTTAACAGTTTTATATATATAATATAAAGTATTGTCAGTTCTTATTAATTACCATAATTAGCTCTCTGATGTTTTTTACTTTTTGCGGTTTAATTTTTCCGCCGGTATCAATATCATTAGGCAGATATATGGTTTTAGCTCCCAAACGCACAGCTTCCCCTATTCTGGAAGTCATATTTGAAACAGGGCGTATTTCGCCTGACAATCCAACCTCCCCAGCAAACACACTGTTACTGTCAAGCGGACTGTCTTTGAAAGAGGATGCCAGCGCCGCACAGACGGCGAGATCAGCCGCGGGTTCTGTAATCTTAAGCCCGCCGGCTACGTTGAGGTATATATCTGCGCCTGACAGAGATAGTCCGCCGCGTTTTTCTAACACTGCCGCCAGCATTTGAAGGCGGTTCGGATCAAACCCTGTGGAGTTGCGCCGAGGGAACTGAAAAAAGGTAGGAGTTACAAGCGCCTGTATTTCAACAAGAAACGGGCGCGTCCCTTCCATAACGGGACATATAGCCTGACCGGAGGATTGCCCTCCGCTCCGCTGTATGAAAAGGTCACCGCCAACCTGAGCAAGCCCGCGTTCAGTCATTTCAAAAAGCCCAACTTCGTTGTTGGATCCAAAGCGGTTTTTTACTGTACGCAGAAGGCGTATTCCGCGGGAATAATCCCCTTCAAAATAAAGGACTGTATCAACAAGATGTTCAAGCGTCTTTGGTCCGGCAATTGAACCTTCTTTTGTTACCTGACCTACTATAAATACTGTGAGTCCTGTTGCCTTAGCTATCTCTACCAACCGGTAGGTGATGTGCCGTACCTGCCCGACAGTCCCTCCGGATGATGCAAGCTCTGCGCTGACAATGGTTTGAATGGAATCTATCATTACAAAGCTATATTTATCCGCCTCAAGCGTTGCCAATATATCTTCAAAAGATGAAGTAATAAGAAGCTGTACATTGCCATAATTTATACGCAATCGTTCGGCGCGCATTTTTATCTGTTCTGCGGATTCTTCACCCGATACATATAATAATTTTTTGTCTGATCCGCTGAGTATTCCCGCTATTTGCAGCATTATTGTGGATTTTCCTATACCCGGTTCACCTCCGGTAAGAACCACTGAACCTTTGACCGCGCCGCCGCCAAGCACAAGATCAAGCTCACTCATCCCTGTAGGAAAACGGATGGTTTCCACTCCTTTTATATCATTAAGGCGCACAGGTTTTGCTTTTGGAGTATAATGCCTTTGAGCGGAGGAGGTTTTTTTTCCCGTAATCTCTTCAGAGAATGTATTCCAGCCACTACAGTCAGGGCAACGTCCCATCCATTTCGGCGATACGGATCCACAATTTGAGCATACATATTGAATTTTTTCTTTAGCCATAAATAAAACTTTTACCAACTGTGATTTTACGGTATTTTCTGCACAATTATAATAACATCTTGAAGAGGCTCTTTCAATATATCCCGCGAAATCGTTTTATTCGCAGAAAATATCTTTCAATTTAGTTCCTCTTTTTGTACAACTGCTTTAAGACGTATGGTAATTATTGGTCAGGTCAAACGCCATCAGAGGAGAAGTTCAATTTTCTCTCAAATGTTGCCAAATTGTTGCCAAACGAAAAATCTCAATAAAAAACCCCTGAATTAACAGAGATTTATAAAGTGGGCAGAATAGGATCGAACTCTCGACCTCCACAATGCCATTGCTAGAGCAATATGTTTGAATAAAAAGTTT
>JAIRQX010000015.1 GCA_031256375.1 Deferribacteraceae bacterium | reverse complement strand
TTAATAATGTGTGTAAAACAATTATGATAAGTTTGATGTTAAATTATGAAAAAACAAAAACAACGTTACATATTTGGAGAGGAGATGCAACTTGAAAGGCTCACTCAATTAGGTGATCCGCGCCGCACGAGAGATATGCGGAATGAACCTTGCATATAACATAAAACGAGTGGTATTTCTGGTGTCATCAAAGCAAGCGGTGTTAGTTTCGTAGGGATTAGTCTGACTTTTTTTGGGAAAAAGGCAAAAACAGGGTATATGAAAGAAATATTGTTATAAATTATGTTAAAAATTGTTTGGTGAACTTCTAAAATTTACCGGCATTCAATCATAACCGCCACACTGTTCGGCAGACACGCCGCAATATGCCCGCACTCCGAAACCCAGCCGGTGTTTACGCAGATTTTATCAGGACAGTTTGATGAAACAACTCTGGCTTTACCGCCCTGTACCTCTAAAACCATCTCTCTGCCGATTAATTTTTTCAGGTCTATGGTATCATCTTCCCACGGCAGACTGATAGTTTGTCTGCCGCTTATAAGGACAAGTTTTTTGAGATGTAAATCTTTTATTTCCGGCGGCGCCCTCTCTTTTATTTTCGGGGATAATATAAAATATACCGAAAGAATTAAAACGGCGGCAACAGCCGGTATATCGCCCGGTTTAAACCGGATAAGTTTTTTTTTACCGCTTTTCATATTAAGTAACAGCGTTTATATCATACTTTTATCAGAAATAAAAATATCATTTCAGCGGATTATTGACACTCCGGCGGTAGGTTGCTAGATTACCGTTATGAAAAGTCGTTTATTCAGAATGCAAACAGATATTGATGGAATTGTAAACCTATTAAGCCGTCATCTGTATTCGTCCCCGGGGATATTTGTAAGAGAATTTCTACAGAACGCAGCGGATTCCATTGCCGCGCGATCTGTTGAGGACAGCTTTGCTCCGCGGCGCATAGATGTGCGCCTTACTAAAGCCAAAGGCAAAAAACCCGCGCAGATTACCTTTACCGACAGCGGGGCGGGACTAACGCCTGAAGAGATTCGTTCAAAACTTTTAACTATAGGCGGAACTTCAAAAGGGGAAAACGATTGCAATACTGATTATATAGGTAAATTCGGGTTAGGAATTTTATCGGGTTTTATGGTGTCCGATTCAATAGAATTTAAAACCAGACCGCTGTCAGATAATGCCGGTTGTATATTGACAGCGCGTCTAAGCGGATACTTCCGCATAGACTCAGCTGACGTCAAAAATGTAGGTTCATCAGTTACTTTGCGCTGTAAAAAGGGTTTTGATGATTATTTCACTGAAAACACGCTTAAAGACCTTTTATGTTTATATGGCAATATACTTCCGTATCCGGTATATTTTTCCGCCGAAGGATCGCTTACTGTACTGATCAATGAAATTGCTCCGCCATGGCTCACCCCGGGCATATCAACTTCCGAAGAGATAATTGCCTATGGCGAAAATTATTTCGGCGAACGTTTTATGGGGTATATACCACTGAAAAGTGAATCAGGGGGGGTTGAAGGGGTTGCGTATATACTTAACAGGCGCGCTGCGCCCGGTTCAAAAGGCAATCACCGGGTTTATCTGCGAAATATCCTTCTTACAGACAAAGGGGAGGGGTTTTTACCCGGCTGGGCTTTTTTCCTGAGAGCGGTAGTAAATGTTTACAACCTTACCCCCGCGTTATCACGGGAAAACTTTTATGAGGACGATTTATTAAATAAAACTCGTGTTGAATTGGGAAACTGTATTAAAAATTTTTTTGACAAACTTTCAGTTGAAAATACATATCTTATGGATCGTTTTCTTACGGAGCATCTTATTGGGCTCAAAATAATCGCTCTTGAAGACAAAGATATTTTACAGACTTTTATGGATTACTTCCCGTTTGAAACGTCTTTCGGGACATTCAGTTTTCGTGAAATAAAAGCGGCTTCACGTAGAATAGGATATGTGAACAAAGTTGACGAGTTTCGCCAGCTTTCCTCCGTTTTCGGCGCGGGCAGGCAGATGCTTATTAACGCGGGGTACGCTTATGACGCGGAACTTATGGCAATGCTATCATTTTATAACCCGAATATGCGTATCGGGCGCCTTGATTCCGGCGATGTCATACCTGCCATGAGGGAACTTGACTTTGAGGAAGTTAAAAAATACGCTGAACTGGAAAAAACAGCGTCAAAATTTTTGTCAAAGTGGGGTTGTGTCACAAAAATAAGAAGATTCCGCCCGGAAGAGCTTCCTGTGCTTTTTTTAGTGAATGAAGAAGCATTGTTTGTTTCAAATATTAAACATGACAAAGAGGGCGGGGGATCTGTTTTTGACGATTTGTTCAGCAATTTTGACAATGATGATGATAAACCGTCTGTACTGCTTTGTTTAAACGCTGAAAATAATCTTATAAATCAGATGACCGAACTGGGTTATAACAATGAAACAGGGTTTAATCTGCTTTATTTTTTCGGTATCCTTATGGCGCGGAGGCAGCTTGGAGACAAAGAGCTTGCCGCTTTTAACGGCGCTGTCTCATCGCTTATAAAGCATTTTCAAACGGATTTATAAAGGGTTGATCATGGGTTTACTGTCTGTTCATATAGAAAACTACGAAGGTCCGCTTGATCTTTTAGTGCATCTTGTCAACCGCAACGAAATGAATATTTTTGACGTTCCGGTCAGTGAGATAACAGATCAGTTTATTCAGGAAATCCTCCATATGCAGGAGCTTGACACAGAGATTGCGGCAGAATTTATCCATATGGCAAGCTATCTGATATATCTTAAATCCCGTTCCCTTCTGCCCAGCGGAAGCGCCGCAGGGGATGAACTCTCTCTGGAGGAGGAAAGTTTTAACCTTGCCCAGACCTTGATAGAATTTGCCTATTGCAAAGAGCTTGCGGTACGGATGAAAGAGTTTGCCGATTATTCAGGCAGATATCTTTTGCGGCGGGAAGGGATCCTTTTACCTAAAGAAACTGTTTTATCCGAAGACATATACAGACTTGTCAACGCCTATTTTGAGGTTACACAGATAAAACCCGATGAGAAAGTTGTCATACATACCACCAAGGCACAATCTGAAACAATATCAGCGCAAACCAGAAAAATGATA
>JAIRQX010000090.1 GCA_031256375.1 Deferribacteraceae bacterium | reverse complement strand
TGTCAACATGCCCTAGTTTCTGTCCTGCTAAATTAGGAAATGCAATTTTAGCGTGAATTTAATTGTTAATCCTATCAACAGCGCCAATTACAGGGGTTTTCTTTGTCCCACGCCCTATTTTATTTGGAGTATATTTTGGAGTATTATCGTTATCATTATAGATTTTGTTCTGTTATTACCTTTTCTTGGTTTACCGCCGATATAAGCCTGATCTCAGAACCACAATGACGACAGATTACCTTACCTTGATACCTCTCTGCTCGATGAAATGAAGAATCGCTTTTTTCTCTGTATCAAACCTCTCTAAAAATTGAAAAAATGTCATTGAACCATTCCCCCTTATCTATTATACTGAAGTATAACATATTGTTGAATGTATGTAAGGGATGATTCCGAAAACTTTTTAGGAGGTTTTATTTGCATGGAAATTACAAAAACTCAAACAACTGAAAAAATCACCTTTGCCCTTTCCGGTAAGCTGGACACCGCCACCTCCCCCGCGTTTCAGGAGACGCTGATTCCTGCTTTTGGCGAGGTCAAGGAGATAGCCCTTGACTTCGCTGACCTTAAATATGTTACCTCTGCGGGTTTGCGGGTGTTGCTGATGGGCGAGAAAACGGCGAAAGCTAAGGGAGCTACTCTGACCATCGCCAATGTATCAAAGGAGATATTGGACGTGTTTGAAATAACCGGATTTTCCGGCATATTGACGATAGTGTAGTTCCACTTATAATGCACACGGCAGTTTTGTTCCGTAAAGTAGCAACTGCCGTCTGCAAGAGCCTACGCTGGGGCGCTGCACACGGTAGCTTTGCTTTTGTAAAGAGTAATACTGCCATCTGCAAGACCCCTCCGAGTGCGACAGGAGGTCGCCGCGCATGGATGCGCGTTTGTTGATCGCGTAGCGCATAAAATAAGCAACACGGATGTTACGAGGGATAATAATTGATTAAAAAACTCCAATACGCGCTTTTTGCGGCAGTCGTATTCTATGCTATAACTATGCCGTTCCGTGAACTCTTTAGGGTAATGGAAGTTACCGAGATGCGTCCGGCAAGTGCGCTGCCACCGGTTTTCGGATTGATATTCGGAATACCCGGCGCTTTTGGATGTGCCGTTGGGAATCTGGTCGCCGATTTAGTGTCAGGGTACAGCCCTTTCTTATGTGTCTTGGGATTTGTTGCGCAGTTCATTTACGGCGTATTCCCGTTTTGGGTATGGAAACTCATGAAATGGCCGGGCGCAGGTATAGGGGAGATTTTCCGGTTTAACAATGTAAAGAGTGTGCTACGCTATATCGTGGTTATTTTTATGAACGCCGCCTTAGATGCTGTGATGTTCGGACTGCTCATGCTGGGTTTTCATATCAGTCCGTTTTTCTCCTCCGCTACGCTGATGGTGTTTCACAACAACTTCTTGTTTAGTATAGCGCTGGGTATCCCCATCATCGTCTTTACTGGGGTGAAAAAGTTAAATGCCAGACAACTGGGCATTTCGTTAAATGAGCGTTTTGTGCTGATCTTTTTAATGCTTGGCGTAATAACGGCGGGACTTATCGGCATATTTGCCTACACGGAACTGTCGCGTAGCATTGCAGACCCTCTCGCTATGTGGAACCGGGTATATTTGTACATCTCGGCGGATTTATTTATATTCTTTTTTATTACGGTATTCTTCCTATGGTATTCAGAGAAGAATATCACAGTACCGATAGAATTAATTGCGGATATTGCGGGGAGCTATATCAGCGGCGGCAAAGGGAAAAAAGACAGCGCCGGTATCGCGGTTCGGTGTGAAAGTTTGTGTAAAAACCGCAACGAAACAGGGACGTTAGCCGCAGCGTTTCGGGAAATGGTTATAGAACTTGATGAGTATATAGATAACCTAACTGCGGTTACGGCTGAAAAGGAGCGCATCAGCGCAGAGTTAGACATTGCGGCAAAGATACAGGCGAGTATGTTGCCCTGCACATTCCCTGCCTTCCTCGGTCGCTACGAGTTTGACATATACGCCAGTATGCTGCCCGCAAAGGAAGTTGGCGGTGATTTTTATGATTTCTTTTTGCTTGACAAAAATACGCTGGTCGTGGTTATGGCGGACGTATCCGGCAAGGGCGTACCGGCGGCTCTGTTTATGGTCATTGCCAAGACGCTGATTAAAAATAACGCACAGTCCGGCAAAAGCCCAAAAGAGGTCTTTGAAACAGTCAATAACATCCTATGCGAAAATAACGATGCCAATATGTTTGTCACGGCGGTTTTAGGGTATCTCGACATATCGAAAGGTAATTTTAGCTTTGTCAACGCCGGACATAACCCGCCGCTTCTGCGGGCGGGCGGGCGGTTCGAATGGCTGAAAACAAAGCCGGACTTTATTCTCGCCGGGAATGAGAATACGATTTACAAGCAACACGAGGTTACGCTGCATACGGGCGATGAACTGTTCCTATACACCGATGGCGTGACCGAGGCAGTTAATAAGGAAAACTCGTTGTTCAGCGATCAACGTCTGCTTGAAACGGTAAATAATCACCCTGATTTGCCGCTTCGTGAGTTTACCGAATCAATCAAACGTGAGATAGACAAATTTGCGCATGGAGCGGAGCAGTACGACGACATTACCATGCTTGTCTTACGGTATAAAGGTGTAGTCACGTCTGAATTTTTTATTGAGGCAAAGTTAGAGAATATGGGTGCGGTTTTGGACTTTATCAATGGGCGGATCACGGATTGCCCACCCAAAATCCGCAATCAGATTGGGATTGCTGTTGATGAAATCTTTTCCAACATTGCCCGTTATGCTTATCATCCCGAAACTGGCGGCGTTTTAGTTAGCGTAGCTGTGAATGATGATATAACAATAGAGTTTGAGGACGGCGGAACGGCGTATGACCCATTAGCCAAAAATGCCCCGGATATTTCACTGGCTGTTGATGAACGGGAGATTGGCGGGCTTGGGATATTTATGGCGAAGAACATTATGGATTCAATGGAATATCGGCGAGAAGGCGGTAAGAATATCTTAAAGATAAAGAAAAAATACTGACAGGATCGCTTCAGGTTATGTTCCGGCAATTTATTCCAATTCTAAATTAAACGTGCGTTAATTTAGAATTGGAATACACGGCATGGATGCCGTGACAAAATGCTTGGCATTTTGGAAGGCAAGGCAAGATAACACTCTTGCCGTAGCCG
>JAIRQX010000068.1 GCA_031256375.1 Deferribacteraceae bacterium | reverse complement strand
TTATGAGTTTCGCTGGCTTGCGTTAACATCTTTTCAAAGTCGTACATTGACTCCTGAGATTTTGTGTCAAGAATCCCCGCGTAGTTAATCTGTGTGGTTGCCTTAGCCTGCATAGTTTTATGTGCGTCGCTTATAAAAACATCTCTTGACTGAATATTATTCAGCAGTACGCCCGACACGGGGTCTGACATCCACCCCTGCACACGGTAGCCTGACGGGGTTACAAGGTAGCCTGTGCGGTCAAAGTTGAAATCACCTGCACGGGTGTAGTATCTGTCGGAACCTTCGCCTCTTACTACAAAAAATCCTTTCCCTTCAATAGCTAAATCGTGCGGGCGTGCAGTTACCTTTATAACGCCCTGCTCAAAAATGTTGTCAACCGCTACAAGGTATGCGCCGCTGCCGACCTGACGGGGGTTGATGCCTCCCCTTGAATCGGACGGGGTTTTGCCCGTAGTAAGCGTCTGGCTCAGCATATCCTGAAATACTGCCCTGCCGGTTTTAAAACCGATAGTGTTTACGTTTGCGATGTTGTTACCTATAACATCCATCGACTTCTGATTTACATCAATACCCGAAACGGCCGAGTATAAAGACCTTAACATAGTAGTATCCTCCTGAATATTTTTTTGTTGTCAGCCTCAATAATCATCCGTACTGGGTACATCCGTGCGCCCCGTACTTCCTGAACTTTTCCGCTCCCCCTTCCATGAGTTAGCTCTATCCATATTTTATCTATCTACTCTTTTACCGCGTAAACCGCGTAAGCGGGAACAAGACCGTTTGTTAGCTCAAAGTACATCTGCCCTGAGCTAATCGTTATCCCTTTTACAACCCCCTTGCCATAAGCGTTGACAACGATCGGATCACCCGCCGCGTCTTTGCCGTTCACCTCAAATGTGTACATTCCGTCCTCAAGAACTGTGCCGCCCACGCCTATGCCATTCCAATTTTTAGCGTTGTTCCCTTTGTGAATATCATAGGCGTCTATAACGCTGACCATAATCCCTTCGCTGTTAAACACTTTTATAGTGGCGTACTCAGCGTCAGCCGATGAATAGAACGACAGCGAGGATACATCGCCGTTTACCACGGAGACGGTGTTTGCGCTATACTCAACAGTTCGCCCTATAAAACTTGCCGATGCCATAAGAGACTGGTCTATTTGGCTATTATATGACTGTAACTCTATAAGCGTTTCAAGGCTTTTGTTCGTGTTAATCATCTGCTCAAGCTGTGAAAACGAGGTTGTCTGCTGTGTAAACTGGGCGTTATCCATAGGATTAAGCGGATCCTGATTTTTCATCTGAGTAATCAGAAGATTAAGAAAATCCTGCTGATCAAGCGTGTCTTTGCCTACGGCTCTCTTCTGCTGACTCTCCTTGAATTGCTCCATGGTCATTGGTGGTACTGTGGGCATATTTTTTGAAAGTTGCATATAATTATTTCCTCCTTTTTATTTTTACTCTCGTAAAACTCACTTCGTGAGTACTCGAGCGCTTCGCTTCATAGCGCCGGAATAGATCAGGCCTAATTCCGATTGCTGCAACAAACTTCATAGCTGTCGCTCTATCGTTTGTTGGCGGCTGCTTTGCAGCCTAATTATGTTGTATCATTGCTCAGAAAAACCATGCTTTTTCTGAGGAATTTCCCAAAAGGGAAGGGGAAACCGTAGGTTCTCCTTCCGGCGAATTACGCGTATAATCCTTCCTGTCCGCGCTCTTCATTTATCTCTTCTTTCCCTTCGTTATCTTTGCCGCCGCCGTTCCGCCCTGTATTTCCATGCCTGTGAGCGGTCTGCTGCTGCTCCTGCCGTTCCTGTTCCTGTCTTGCGAAGGCGTCATGGAAGGTAAAATTCATATTGTCTATATGTATCCCCCTATCCATTAACTGCTGACGTATAGCATCTCCGTGAGATGCAAGCAGGTTACGGGATTCCTGCGAATTAGCCATCATCTTGGCGTCAATACGCCCCCCTATTTCTGTAAGCTGGATTTCAAGCCGTCCTAGATGTTCAGGGTACAGACGGACAGTGAGTTTTGTCGCTCCGTTTTGTCCTGCCTGCTGTATTATCTTTGCCAGATTAACGGCATCTTTTGCCGATTCCCACTTGAGAACGGTTTCTGTCTGCCGCGCTTCAGGGCGCTGCTGGACGGAATCACTCTTCATTTTTACTATTGGGTTTGCCTCCCGTTTTTCCGCTGGCGCATACTCCTCAAATACAGAGTGTTTCACATGGGCAGTTTTAGGTTTTTCTGTTTCTTGTGCGCTTTTATCCATAGTAAACGATACTTTCGGATTACCGCGCTCTTTATCCTTTTTTATAAAGGTATCGGTCTTTTCATGCGTTTCAGCCTGAGCAAACTCTTTGCCGCTGTTGTTATCCGGTTTGTTTCCGGTTACATGCATAGGTTTTTCTGTAGTTATGTTATCTGTGGCTTTATTATTTAGTTCAGAGTCAAAACGCTCAATTTTTATATCTTTAATATCTTTACTATTCATACCGGCTGCCGCCGCGACTTCCGCCTCTTTATTATCCTCATGAATTACGGTAAAAGGCTCTGTTTTTTCCGCACTTCTAAATTGGTTTGATACAGGTTCATTTATTTGCCTGTTAAACATCTGCTCTTTTACAACCTGCTCTTTTAATACCGGTTCATTATGAGCGGGCGGGGCGGGTTGAGCGGACTTCATATTATGGAACGCCGGTTTCGGCGATACCGGTTTTGGCGTTTTTGTTTCTGCGTTTACAGCGATTTCACCAGTTTCAATATTCTCGCTGTCATTAATGGGTTCAACGGAGCTTTCAGCGGCAGCCATTGAAAGAGTTGTTTTAGACGGCATTACTGCCATCATCTCCGCATTTATGCCGGAGAAAACAGGGGAAGACAGCTCAGTTTCAGGCAAAAGTCTATAAACGCCGTCATTTTCCTGTCTGTTGTTTTCCGCTGCCACGCCTTTGTTTTCCGTATATGTCCCTGAGCTTATCCATGCCAGTATATCTTTTACCGCTTGCAATATCTCATCGCGGTTAGCCATATATATTTCAGAGGTTAAAATCTTTTTAACGGAGGTTTCTTTTGTTAAAACGGGTTTATCCGAAGAGATATACATATCTGCGCCGGAGAGGGGAGGCGTATATCCGTCCGCCGGTTTTACAGCCATTATCTCTTTCGCTGAAGCTGTCTTTTCAGACAGAGATCTTCTTATATCTTCCAGCAGCTTTTCTTTCTCTTCAGAGGGGATATCGCTGACCAGCACAGATAATATTTGCTTCAGTTCGTCAAGGGTGATGACTATTTCAGTAATATCCTCTTTTGAATCACGCGCAATGATAATTTTTTCGTTATTCAAAACAACGCTTTCAATATTTTTGCCCTTTGAAACGGCAGATTCTGAATTTTCAATATTGTTTACATATTTTAAATCTGACTGCCCGCCTGATACAGCGGATATAAGTACGGATAAGCGCGTTTGCATATCCTGAAGTTGTCCTTTATCAACCCGTTGCAGCTCTGTATTGTTGTTATTGACGTTGTTTGATAAAACCGGCGGCGCGGCAGTGATCATCCGTGTTTCAAAAAAGGGATCCGCTTCCGCCTGAACCAGATTCATGTTATTGTAAAAGTTGTTTGATAAAATCGGCATATCAGGCAGCGGCAGTACAGGGGAATTATTTTCCGCATCGCTTTTGACAGTTGCCGTATAAACATTTTTAATATCCTGGGGGATAATTTTTCCGTTCTGATTGCCGCTTTTTCCGTCACGGACGAGCGTTGGCATAATTGATGAAAGGATTGCCCGGAAGTTTGCCCGTTCTGTATCCGCCGTGGATTTTACAGCGGGAATAACTGTTTTTGTCTCTGTCAGATTTAAAATTGTAGGGTCGATGTTGTTCATCTTTATCCTCCACACGGTATGGCTATAGAAAAAATCATGCCAAATATTTCAGACGATTTTTTAGCAGTTCAACTTTTATACCGCCTTGCAATCAATAGAATATTTTCATTTTTTGTCTTTGCGAGCAAAGCGTTGCAATCCGGAATAAATAACCTGGATTGCCGCGCTTCATAAAAAACATTCCGCTCGCAAAGACGGTCAATGTACCGCGAAACTGCTTATATTTATTTCATATTGACTTTTCCCGTACCTGTTAAGTAAACTTAAAAGGTCATCAAGGGTCTTGGTGATGAGGCTTGATAACCTCTTAAACTGACGTTCTATGTGAAAAACGACATTTTCACACCTTGTTGGTCTATGTATATGGCTGGAAGGTGGGGAAATACGACTATTTCTGTCTAATACTTCACGCCATATCAGTTTGTGGTTATCAACTTCCAGCCACCCTATGATAAATATTTAAAATGGGAGTTTGTCTAATGAAAGTTTCAAAACTGTTTCTTGTACTTTTCAGTGTCTTTTTTGTCTATTTAATGTCCGGCTGCGGGGGCGGGGGCGGCGGCGGCAACAGCGGCAGCGGCGGCAATGGTGATGGTAATGTTGTTAATCCCGTACCATTTCCGGTTTCAGCCGGTGGAGGCTATCATAGTTTAGCTATTGATTCTGAGGGAAAACTATGGGCATGGGGGATTAATAGCTCCGGTCAGTTGGGGGACGGCACTTATAACAATTCATCAACGCCAATCCAGATTAAACCTGACGCGGACTTCTCACAGATTTCAGCGGGCAATAACCATACTTTAGCCATTGATTCTGACGGAAAACTCTGGGCGTGGGGGAGTAATTGGAACGGTCAGTTGGGGGACGGCTCAAATGACAATTCATTAACACCAATTCAGATTAAACCGGAATCCAACTTCTCACAGATTTCAGCGGGATTCAGCCATTCCTTAGCCATTGATTCTGACGGAAAACTCTGGGCGTGGGGGTATAATTACACCGGTCAGTTGGGAGACGGCTCTAACACAGAATCCAATATCCCAATCCAGATTAAACCTGACGCGGACTTCTCGCAGATTTCAGCGGGCGATGGTCACTCTTTAGCCATT
>JAIRQX010000054.1 GCA_031256375.1 Deferribacteraceae bacterium | reverse complement strand
CAGCCGGGTGTTGTATGAAATCTTTTATAATCTTTGTTAAGAGTGCAAGCGCTCAAATAATGGCAACCCTTTTACTCAATCTGTTACTTGCCGTCAACATTAGTTACCCAGTTGTAATATAGCAGCTCCGCATTACATTTACCGTCTTTGCGGGCGAAATGTTTTTTTTTATTCTCGGCAATCCATGCAGGTAACAAGACTTTAAACGTATAGATATATTTTTTCGTGATTGCATGTTATAACTACACTGGCTTGCAACGCTTGGTTCGCAAAGACGAAAAATGAAACTATTTTATTGATTACAAGCCGGTATTACTATGAATATAATGATTTTAGCGGAACAGGAACATCTAAGGCGCGGTTACAAAGCTCTTCTTGAAATAAAAGGACATTCGGTAACAGATGATAATCCTGATTGCGCTGTCGTTGACATCGGGGATGATTTTACGGAAACATCGTTGAAAACGGTAAAAGCTGTCGCGCCGGGTCTGATTGTGTTTATAGTTTCCGCAACCTATTCGGGGAAAATTCCTCAGATAGCGGAAAAAACAGTTGTCCTGCGCTGCCCTGTCACAGCGGAAGAGTTGCTAAAAGCGTTAATTTTGTGAAGATTTGCGCGCTTTGATGAGATTCAGCGATGCCGTTTTCCCGATAATCAGCATAAGCGCATCCGGCCACTTTATCCTTCCGGTTTTTACTTTAATGTCAAGCTGCGCCATAGTTTCAATCATTACGGCAACTTCTTCCGCTTTCCAATGACGGAATACATTATTAATTGTGTGCATAAAATACAAACTTCTGCTGAATAAAGGGTTTTTAGGATCAATAAGCGAAGGCGCTTTCAGTTTAAAATAAAGCGCCGCATAATATGATCGCAGCATACCGAATATTATTTCGGCGTCAATTTCTATTTCAGGCAACTGGGAGTAATGTGTAAGACATTTATCCGTTGCCCTGCCAAGTAAAATATCTATAAAATGGAATCTGTCCTCCCTTATCTGACCGCTTATATATCCCAGAAGATCCTGTGACGGCAGTTTTTTGTCCGCACAGAACAGCGACAGTTTCTCCGCTTCGGCGACAGCCCGCGACAAATCATCATCAACCAGAGTTCTTATCCGTTCGGCGCATTCAATGGTAATTTTAAGACCGTTGTTACTGAATATGCTCATTATTTCCGCAGCAAGCGAGGCTTCTGTTTGTTTATTCTCAATAAGAAATTTAAAACCCATCGGTTTTACCTTATCCGCTATCATATCAAGCTTTTTCTTGAGAGTTTCCCTCCTCTTTTTTTCATCATCTTTTTGGGCAGCGGTAAAAGTTATAACCAATGACACATTCAGCGCTTTACATATCTCTTCAAAAAAAGCGGCAAGCTCTTTTTCTTTGTAATTTTCTATTCTGTGTACAAAAACAGCTTTTCTTTCATAAAAAAGGCTTGGGGTAAAAAGTGTTATAAAAAACTCGTCAGGTATTATCTCATCGGCAAAAAAGCTGTGAATCTCAGCGTCATTCAGTCCGCCGGCAATCTTTGCGCACTCTTTCTCAATGTAGTACGGCGAACCCGATATAATAGTTTTGATATTAATTTCTGTCGCTTTCAAAGTCATTTTTAAACTCTGACAATAGATCTTCGGTAACGCTTATAAAAGTTTCATAAAGATTTCTTTCGTATCTGTCCGCCGAATTTCCGGCGGAAAAATTCTGCGTGCGGGCGATAGTTTTACTATACAGGCTTGTTCCGGCGGCGTCTGAAACATTAAAAGAGTATGCAACAGTGAGATTTGATGTAACCGCGTCTCGGGATGAGGATAATGTAGCGGCAGTTATGGAGTATTCATTAAGCGAAACTGTCAGCTTATAAGTTGCGCTTTGTTTCGGCTGTAAAGAACCGTAATCGGAGAAAAAACGCGTCACATTCTGTTTCAGGTCAGGAGTTATTGTCCTGTCGGCAGTATTGTTATATATCTCTTCTATATAATATGTGATTTGATTGAATTTTTTACCGCCGGAGGCATTCAGACCAACTATCTGATAACCGCACGCCAAATTTAAAATTGTCAAAAACATTGCCAGTGTACAGCAAATTCCAGATAGCTTTATGTGTCTTATCTCGGATATCTTCACACACTGCATATTATTTTACCACTATACTGACCAGTTTACCATGTACATATATCTTTTTCGTCAAAATACGTCCTTTGGTATAGGGGACAACCTTTTCATCCGCCAGAGATTTTTCAATTACCTCTTGCTCACTGCAATTCCGCGGTACAGTGATTTTTGCCCGTATCTTCCCATTTATCTGCACCGCTATGGTAATGTTATTGTGCAAAGTGTACTCTTCCTTGTATGTAGGCCATCCCTCACAGGATATAAATCCGTGCATAGATGCTAGTGACCACAGCTCTTCCGCGACATGCGGCGTAAATGGGGCGCAAAGTCTCATCAATGTTATAAGAGCTGATTTAAAAGCGCTTTTAGTAGCCGTATCAGTTAATTTATCCTGTAATATGTAAAGACTGTTTACAAACTCCATGATTGCCGCCACAGCTGTATTAAATTGAAATCTTTCAATATCTGTTGTCGTTTTTTTAACTGTAGCATGAATATAAAGGAATATTTCCGTACTTACCTCCCCTTGAGGAACATCGGCTTCGGGAATATCAGATTTTAAAAGATCCAAATGATCCGTCACAAGGCGGAAAACACGACTGATAAAGCGGTAACATCCTTCCACACCGCTTTCAGACCAATCAATCTCTTTATCCGGCGGAGCGGCAAAAAGGGAAAAAAGGCGCAAAGTATCCGCGCCGAAAGTTTTTATCAGATCATCAGGATCAACTACATTTTTTTTTGATTTGCTCATCTTTTCAGTACGCCCTGCGATAACAGGGGTCTGGCAGTGGACGCAGTTCCCGTCTTTAACCTCGGAAGGGTTAAGCCACCCGTGGGTATGGCAACGCTGCGTTTCTTTGCATACCATACCCTGAGTAAGAAGATTGTCAAAAGGTTCGTCAATATTTATATAGCCCATATCCCGCAACACTTTTGTAAAAAAGCGCGCGTACAAAAGGTGCATAACGGCATGTTCAACTCCGCCTATATATTGATCTACAGGCATCCAATAGTTGACTTCCGTTTCGTCAAACATCCCTTTGTCATATTGCGGGGAGCAATACCGAAGGAAATACCATGATGACTCAACAAAGGTATCCATTGTATCGGTTTCCCTGCGGGCGGGATCTCCGCATTTCGGGCAGACAGTGTTGACAAATTCCTGTACGCTGTCCAGAGGGTTGCCGTGCGTATCAAACTTTACATTTTCAGGCAGCAGGACGGGGAGGTCTTTATCCGGCACAGGGACAGCGCCGCACTTTCCGCAATATATAAAAGGCACCGGAGTACCCCAGTAACGCTGGCGGCTAACCCCCCAATCACGGAGGCGGTATGTGACAGATTTTTTCCCCGATCCTTGTTTTTCCAGCAGATTTACGATAGCGCTCCGCGCATTTTTACTGGACATACCGTCAAAGGTATCAGATTGAATAAGAAATCCTTCCCCCGCATACGCTTCGGTAATATCTTCCGGTGAATCCTCTTTTGGTTGTATAACCTGAACTATCGGCAACTCATATTTTTTCGCAAAATCAAAATCCCTTTCATCATGAGCGGGAACAGCCATTACCGCTCCGGTGCCATAATCCATAAGGACGTAGTTTGCGATATATATGGGCATCTGTTCGTATGTAACGGGATTTATACAGTTACGACCGGTAAAAAAGCCTTTTTTTTGTTTATCTTCCATACGCGCTTCTTTGCTTTCACCGGTAATACTTTTTATAAAGGCAAGCCCCTCTTCTCTCTGCGGCGAGTCTTCCAGAAGTTTGTCAGCAAGCGGGTGTTCCGGCGCCAGCAGCATAAACGTAGCGCCGTAAAGAGTGTCAGGACGGGTGGAGAAAACGGTAATCTTTTCATCTGTCCCTAGTATGTCAAAGGTAATTTCAGCGCCAGAGGATTCACCGATCCAGTTTCGCTGCATAGCCAAAACATTTTCCGACCAACCCAGCAGAGTGTATGTGCAATCCAAAAGCTCTCCGGCGTATTCAGTAATCTTGAAAAACCACTGCTCAAGCTCTTTCTGCACTACATCCGATGAGCAGCGCCAGCACTTGCCATCCTCTACCTGTTCATTTGCAAGGACGGTACCGCAGCTTTCACACCAGTTTACGCCTGACCGTTTTTTATATGCCAGCCCTTTTTCCCACATCTTTATGAATAATTGCTGTTCCCAGCGGTAATATTCGGGCAAACAAGTGGCGACTTCTCTTGACCAGTCATAAGACAACCCCATACGTTTAAGCTGATGTCTCATCTTTTTTATGTTTTCACGCGTCCATTCCGCAGGATGGCGGTTATTCTGTTTTGCGGCGTTTTCAGCCGGCAAACCGAAAGCGTCCCATCCTATGGGATGGATGACATTAAACCCGCACATCATTTTATGCCGTGATATAACATCCCCGATTGCGTAATTGCGCACATGACCCATATGAATGTTACCGGACGGGTACGGAAACATCTCAAGACAATAATACTTCTTCAGAGACGATGAAGAGGACGCTCTGAATATTTTGTTTTCTTCCCATATTTTCTGCCATTTTTCCTCAAAATCCGCAAAATTGTATTTCATAAAATTACACTTTTTCCGATAGTAAAAACGCTTTGTCACTTCTTAAAAACCCGAGCATAAACCTTGCCACAGGGTAATGCAGCCTCCCCGCCTCCTTATATGCCCCAAGCCTTGCCGTGAACTGCTCTGCCCACCTGTCAAGATGGTCTGTTATAAAATCACGCTGAACCCGGACAAGCTCCTCTGCCCTGTTTATATCGTTTTCAGCAATAGCCAGCGCCGTCAGATTAGCAAGATATGACATAAAGTAAAGCTCAACTGAGATAAAATCCTCCTGCTCGTTGTGAGTATTTGATTTTTTCATGCCATATTCTGCGTACAATGCAAGAACCTCATCCCTTGCATCCTGCATAGTCAACTTTTCAGGCGATGTGTAATATGACTCTACCGTAGGTACGGAGTCTGTAAGACAGAGTATGCGTGTGTAAAAACGCAGTGTGTCCAGATCGTATTCAGCTCTGGCGCTGTCATCATGTAAAGCGCGCTCCTGAAGAAAGGCGTTCATTCCGGCAAGCCCTCTGATCATATCTTTATCATCAGCGCCTTCAGCCATTTGCATAAGATCAGGTACAAGCGCCTCAAGCATTGTGTAGTATTCTTCATCCGGCGAGTTTATAAACGTGCGTTGCAGTAAATTGTACACTACCTCCCTTCCCGAATGCGACGACTGTAATAACTCTTTATCACTAACCATTTTGTTTTTTCTCCTTAAATAGAATATTAACTTTGAAATTATTGTTTTTAACAACGATTCCAGCGGCGCTTTATACTCGGAAGGCAAAGCCTTTTTGCGTTACGCGCCCTAGTCTCAGCCAAACAATAGTATAATAAAAAATAAAATTATTCCAGATTTTTTTAATTTTTAAATGACTCCGTCACCGGCTGATTATCAACCGGCGACGGTAATTAGTAACTCTTAGACAGAACCTTCCACTATCAGTTTTTTTCTCGGTTTAATTATAAATGAAGGATTAGTGTAAGTTTTATTGTTTATATAAGCATACGGATGTTTATCGTAGCTTAACTGTTCGGCTCCGTTATGCTTTCTTATAAGTTCGTCATAATCACCCACTTCTATAGCTCTCATGGGACAAGCCCTCACACAAACGGGCTGTTCGCCTTTATCAATAAGTTCCATACACATATTGCATTTCTGCATAGGATGATTCTTTATCCACTTATCATTTTTTATCGGTTCCTGCCTGTCGTCCGCAATACCGGGTCCGGCAAACGGACACGCTGTTATACAGGATTTTAAGGACTGGCATTTTCCTCTGTCAACATAAACAATACCGTCATCCCTTTTCTTAATAGCGCCGGCGCTGCATACTTTCATGCACGCAGGGTCTTTACAGTGATTGCACGATTGAACCAAAGTATAAAAAAAACCTTCGTTGTCATTTATATATGTTGTTGTCTGTTTACGATATCTGACCTGCCCCGGATTAACGTCGTAATAATCCTTACACGCTACAGTACAGGCATTACACCCCATACAGCGGGATTGGTCAAAAAAGAATGCTGCTCTCATTTTTTACCTCCTATTGGTTTACTTTTGTTATCTTAACCATAGCGGACTGCTGACCGTTGCCATGATCTATTCTTGACGGCTGCGACGCCATAAGCGTGTTACAGTTGCCGCCCACATCCACTGTCGGGTGATTATAACCGTTTTTAATACCCTGTCTCGGGTCGTACCAGTTGCCTTGATGCAGGCTGACAAACCCTCTTGCGCAACGCTTAGAAAGATTTGCAACGCAAAGAACAGCGCCTATAGGGTTTTCAACCAAAACAAGATCTCCGTCTTTTAATCCTAAATCAGTTTTTCCGTCTTCCTCATTAATCCATATCTCAGAATAAGACGCTATCTCTTTATTTTCAGGTTTGACCGCGCCGTCTTCCTCAATAGCGCTTGCAAGGTATTGGTATCTTCCTGAGCCGTTAACCGGAAAATCGTTAGGAGCCGTAGCGTAATAACCCCAGTCGTTACCCTGCTTATATTTACCATCTTTCTGTCCTGGCACCCTGTGACAAAGCTCCCTCATAAGAGGGTTTTCCGCCAATGACGAGTGGGAGCGAAATTTATCGTGGGTTGTTGTCAGCATATACGGCAAATCTTCGTTGACCTGCTGAGCCTTTTTGCCGTTAACTCCATACCCGTATGCTTCCATAAAGTAATCCTCATAGGCGTAATATATCGGAATAGGAAGAACAATAGGGTCTGACTCAAAATCTCTGTTATGCTGCCCCGCTTTACCCGCCTGCCTGTAGTACTCCAGCCATCTGTCAAGTTGGTGTTCGTACTGCCATACAAGTACCGGTGAAAATACCTGATAACGCAGTGATGTTTCCGGAGCATCAGAAATATCGGCAAAATCTCCGTTTTCACTGCCGGCTCCTGTAGAAACTCCGGCATAACCGCCCTGTGCATAAGTATTAGTAACGATAGTATGTCCGTTCTTAATAAACGGATTATTAAGCCTGTCTGAAGAAGATAAATATTTATACGCCTGTTTTGTGTCATAATTGGCAATGGAAGTTACCGGAACCACATACTCATCATTAGGTTTATAAACAAGAGTGGGGTTTTTCAAATACTGTTCCCAGCTTTTGCGATAAAAAGGACTTAATGGGTTCTCATAAGGTCCCTCATAATAACTTTTTCTGGCAAGCTGTTCTACAGTGTTGTTTATATCTCCGCCCGCATATTTTGCAGCAGCGTCAGGAATTATAGATGCCCCTATTTCATTTGGGAACATATTTGCATACTTCTGAAGCGCTTCAATGCCAAAATTCCACGCTTGCTTTGATTCTCCCGGCGGATTTACCGCCTGTTCGGCAAAAAAGCTGGCGCCGTGAGAAGGTTTAATTATGTTCGGATGTTCATAAGAGGTTGACATTGGCAGTACATAGTCGCTCCAGCGGGCGGTTGGTGACATGAAGTTGTCAAAAGTTACCAGACAGAAAGTATCTGCGTCATTATAATTGCACGCGTTGAGGCATTCCAGCATATTGGCGGAGTCGTTAGAGTTCTCATGCTGGTTTATAATAATATTGCTTGCGCTGTTGTACATTAAGCGTATGCCGGAAATCAACGGTTTAGACGCGTCGTTCGGATCCGTTTTCCATTTGTAGTATGTTGTGGAACCGGCAGTCACCGTATTAACTCTTATACCATCTGCATCATTGCTTCTGTCCCATGTAAGAAGCCTTGCCTTTGTACCGGCGTCATCCCAATAAATATTTCCGTCTCCAGTGGTTATAGAACCATCATTTGCCTCCTTCCAGTTTGGAATGTATCTTGCCTGATAACCATTATCTTTCAGCTCTGAAGCGTACGTGGCTTTTATGGTTGTATGCCACGCCGTGCAGGAAAAACGCGCCCTGTTCGGCATTTTCGGAATGTCTTGTGCAATCCCCAAAGCTGCCGCGTTTGTTAAATTCGGTATAGCAAGAGCATCCATAGCGGCTGTATTGTGGAAGTGAGGATTGTTAAAAACTCCCCAAGTGTGAAATGCACCATATTCTGAGACATTTCCGGTTATAATATGAAGCGCCTGCACAGCAAAAAGGTTTGCTATACCGTCATGCTGTTTCTGCTGACCGCCGCTCCAAAGAGATCCCACCGGTTTCATACGGCAGAAAATTCTTGCCAGCTCTTCAATAGATTCCTTTGGAACGCCTGTAATCCCTTCCGCCCATGCGGGGGTTTTAGGCGTCTGAAAATCCTGCTTAGTCTTATAAGCTGTATTGCCGCCCTGATTTACCTGATACGAACATGGCGACCATCTTTTAAAGCCGGGATTTATTTCGGCAAACTTATTCGCGGTATAATTAGCTATTTCGGTATCAGACGGGATACTGTTTTCTGTGTAATTCTTTCCTTTCGTATTATTGCCGAGAATCCATGAACAGTACGATCTGCCGGCGGGAACCTCAGTCACCTCTCTGCCATAGGTTCCAGGTACGTCGATATTGCCGGAGCTTTCATCCAAACTATATCCGGGAGAATCAAAGAAACCGTAAACCATTGTGTCCAGATAGTTTACATCCAGCCACGGTTCAGGCAGAAGCTCTCCGGTGTCTAAATTAAATGTTTTCTCAAGCATATGGTAAATAATGCCGGCTACAAGGGCAGGATCCGTGAAAGGTTTGGATACAATCCATTTATCCGCCGTTACAATCCCTGTATCGGAAAATTCAGGACCGATAAATATTATCTGCGAATCCGAATGAAATTTCTTCATATCGCGGGCAATGGCGCCATAGCCATAACTTATAGGATTAGTGGTAGTCATGGCGTTATCGCCCCACATTATAAGTGTTTTGGTGTTTTTTGTAATGTCATTGAGAGAAAAATGACTGTTCATACCAGTATATGCATAACCGATATAACTGTTCTGGTGGGATGAGTAGGAACCAAATTCCCATTTATAAGCATTACCGGGCAGATACTTATAAATTGTTTCCATGGCGTCCCTGCCATGCAATCCCCTGTTGGCGGAGGAATCGTACAGTACATGAATGCCGTCAACCCCATATTTATCATAAACTCTCTTATGCTTTGTAAGGATATCATTCAGCGCTTCATCCCATGAAACTCTTTTAAATGTTGAAAGATCGCCGCGTTTGCCGGTTTGCTTTAACGGGTATCTCAGACGCCCTGAGTGGTGAACGCGGTATCTATACCCCCTGCAGCGGGAGCATGATCTTGTCTGGGGCATATTTCTGCTGTTTGTATCAATATATGCGCCGTCACCTGTCATAACAGATTCATCGGTCATAATTCTGGCAATGCGACCATTACGCACAAAAGCCTTACTGATACAACTTCCGCCACAGTTATGGGTACTGGTTCCGTAAACAACCTTATACTTCTGATCCGGTGTAACCGGATCATCATTACTGTAGTAATAATTATTTGTTTCATCATTACTTTTACCGCATCCGTAAAGTGCGGTAAAAGCGCTCAACGTCGCAGTTCCTTTAAGGAAATTACGGCGTGACAATTTGCTTAAACCTTTAGTGTTATTAAGCATTTTCATAAACGGTCCTCCTTATTAAGTTTGTTAAATTCAGGTAGCTGCCTATTCATGCAGCTTTTGTAATCCTCAACTCTCTATAAATAACATTGATACCTGTTTCGCAAAAAACAAGCGGAATTTTTATTATTTTTCAATAGATATCAAGTTAGGATTAATCAGAGCGCTTTATTTTAGAGCGGTTTTGCGATAATCATGAATGTCGCTGACAAGTCTTTTATGCTGTAAACGCGTTTTCAATGTGCGTTATAACCCCCGCGTCTATGGATATAACATCAAAACGGCAAAGCGGCATAATATTTTTAATTTTACAATAATATTGAGCTGATTTTATCAGCTTCCGTTGTTTATCTTTTGTGACCGCATCCGCCCCTGTACCAAACTGTGAGTGACTGCGGGTTTTTACCTCTACAAATACCAAAACCGTACCATCGGACGCAATAATATCAACCTCGCCAAACGGGGCGCGCATATTGCATTCTTTTATTCTGTACCCTTTTTTTGTTAGATATTCCGCAGCTTTCCTCTCCCCTTTTTTCCCTGTTAAAATCTTAAACATATTAAACATAATTGTTTATAAATGTCCGCCGGTGAAGAACAGTCGCCCCCAAAGCGCGAATCTTTTCCGTATGCGCCTTTGAGCCGTACCCTTTGTTGCGTTCCCAGCCATATTCCGGATATAAAAGGGAGATATTATCCATCAACGCATCTCTGTAAACTTTCGCTACAACGGACGCCGCTGCGACACAAACGTATGTACTGTCAGCCTTGTAAGGGTGTATGGACGGACAGGGAAGGTTGTTAAGCCTGACCGCATCAATTATAATGCTGTCACAGCGAACATTCAGACTGGCTATTGCAATCTGCATAGCCTGTTTTACAGCGGGCGCTATCCCGATTTTGTCAATTAAACTGTTGCATACCAATCCGATTCCTATCGCCAGAGCGTCCCTGCGTATAATTTTGTCCAGTTCTCCCCTTTTTTTTGCGGAAAGCTGTTTTGAATCTTTAATACATGGGTTGGTATAATCTTCAGGCAATGCAACAGCGCAGGCAGCCACAGGTCCCGCAAGACAGCCCCTGCCGACTTCATCCACACCGGCAATAATCTTCATACCGGTATAAACTCCCCTGCTATTTTTTCTCTTGCCTGTATTGCAATCGCCTTTCTGTTCGCGCCGTAAACAGGAATTTTGTCAAACACCTTTACCGTTACATCCAGATTGTCCAATTTTTTAAAAATTTTCCATATATGCGGTAGAAAAGGCGTATCACCGTATATGAATATTAAATCTTTGTTCTCTTTTGTAACCGATTCACCGTTGATTCTGCTGTATTGCAGACATACCGGCAAAACTGGAGTTCCTGCGCGTACAGCAGCCTCTATGAGCGCAGGGTGAAAAGTTCTGACCCCTTCCCCGTCGCCTGTGCCGCCTTCCGGAAAGATTGTCATTGTGTTTCCATCCTTCAGCATATCTGACAGATGTCTCATTTCACCCGACAGTTTTGTTTTTGCTGACTTGTCTAAAAAAATAGTTCCGCCGCCGGAAACTATCGTCCCAATAACAGGTTCCCTCTCAATCCCTTTATGAGATAAGAAAATAGTTGGTTTAACAGATGTCAGCATCAAAACATCAAGATACGAGAGGTGATTTGAAACAATAAGACAGGGGGCGTTGTTTGAAAGCTCAGATGAACCCGTTACTGAAACATTAACGCGGAATAATTTTAAGATTTTTTTGGTATAATGGTGAACTATAGCCGCTAACGCCGAATTTTTGGATATTTCGTTTTTACAGCGCCATCTTACAATGGATGATCTTATGAGAAACGTCATTATAATACAAAGCAAACACACCCCTCTATACAACAGACGCATAAATATTTCTTTATCTCTCAAATATTTAATTTTTATGCTGCGCCGTGGCAGTTTTTATACTTTTTACCGCTTCCGCAAGGGCACGGCTCGTTTCTGCCGACTTTCGGATGATTGCGGCGTACCGGTTCAGTTTTTTGCTGTTCCCCGCCCTCTTTGAATATATCGCGCCGTTCCTCACGTAATTGCCGCTGATCCTGACGTTTCACATTTACCGGGGTTTGGTTTTGAAGCTGAATATGCATCATAAGCCCGACAGCCTCAAATTGTATTCCGGAATACATATTTGTAAACAGTGTAAAAGATTCCTTTTTGTACTCTATCAGCGGATCTTTCTGTCCGTAGCCACGTAATCCTACACTGTCCCTCAGATAATCCATCTGCAAAAGATGCTCTTTCCATCTAGCGTCAATTATATTTATAAACAAAAACCGCGCAAGACTCTCAAAATGTTCTCCAAGAATATTCCTGCGCTCTACGATGCGCCTTGCGTAAAGCTCAAGAACAGCGGATTTATATGTATCAAAATGTTCATGGCGCGTTTTGGACAGATCCGGCGGATCTCCGTAAATTTTTTCAACAGCTTCGGAAAAAAAAGCGTTATCCTTATTTATGTGTATATGTTCTGCATACAAATTATCCGCTATTGTTTCCGAAAACTCCGCCAACAATCCATTTATATCTCCGCCGGATATGATATTTCTGCGCAGACCGTATATAACCTGCCTTTGCTGATTTGCTACATTGTCATATTCAAGAAGGTGTTTACGTATTTCAAAGTGCATCGCCTCAACCTTTTTCTGTGCGCCCTCTATGGCGCGGCTGATAAGGTTGTGTTCAATAGGTTCCCCCTTCTGCATCCCCATTCTGTTCATAAGACCGCTGATCCTTTCCGCGCCGAATATACGCAGAAGATCGTCTTCCAAACTAAGATAAAACCGGCTTTCGCCCGGATCCCCCTGACGACCTGATCTGCCCCTTAACTGGTTATCTATACGGCGGGATTCGTGTCGTTCCGTACCGAGGATAAAAAGACCGTCCAAACCCGCAACGCCTTCACCCAGTTTAATATCAGTACCGCGCCCCGCCATATTTGTGGCAATGGTAACCGTTTTCCTGCGCCCTGCATTTTCCACTATAGCCGCTTCACGTTCATGGTTTTTAGCGTTCAGCACATCATGAGGTATTTTAAGTTTGTGCAGGCGTTTACTCAAAAGCTCAGACTTTTCAATAGATACCGTACCAACAAGCGTTGGTTGCCCTTTATGATAAAGCCGTGCAATCTCTTTGGCTATCGCTTCGTATTTCTCCTCTGATGTGCGGTAGATCATATCAGGCTGATCATTACGAATCATCTTCTGATGCGTTGGTATTGAAATAACAGTAAGTTTGTATATCTGCCGCAGCTCTTCCGCTTCGGTCAACGCTGTGCCTGTCATTCCCGCAAGTTTTTTATACATACGGAAATAGTTCTGAAATGTGATTGAAGCGAGAGTCTGATTTTCATTCTGAATCTGAACACCCTCTTTAGCTTCCAGCGCCTGATGAAGTCCGTCTGAGAAACGGCGTCCGGGCATAAGACGACCGGTAAACTCATCAACTATAACCACCTGATTGTTCTGAACCACATAATCCACATCCGGTTTGAATATCGCATGCGCTTTAAGGGCGTTGTTGACAAAATGAAGGGTGTTTACATTGGCGACATCAAAGATATTTCCGACCTTCAGCTCTTTTTCAACATAGTTTATCCCGTCATCGTTAAGAGCCGATGTGCGGTGCTTCTCATCAACCGTATAATGAACATCCCTTCTCAGATGTTTTACCACATTGTTAATAAGGTAATATTTATCAGTGGATTCTTCTGTAGGACCGCTTATAATAAGCGGGGTACGCGCTTCGTCAATAAGAATGCTGTCCACTTCATCCACAATGGCAAAATTCAGATCCCGCTGCACAAAAGAACCTTGTTCATACTTCATGTTATCTCTGAGGTAGTCAAAACCAAACTCGTTGTTAGTTCCGTATGTAATATCACAGGCATACGCCTCTTGCCTCGTAATTTCAGCAGTACCTGCCTTTCCTGCGGTTTCATCCGTCCAGACAACCTTTTCGGAACGATCGTTCTGAATAATCCCGACAGAAAGACCAAGTTTGAGGTATATAGGACCCATCCACACAGCGTCACGCCGCGCCAGATAATCGTTCACGGTAACAAGGTGAGCCCCTTTCCCTTCAAGGGCGTTGAGATATAGCGCAAGAGTAGCTACTAGGGTTTTGCCTTCGCCTGTTTTCATCTCGGATATCTGCCCTCTGTGTAGGACACAGCCGCCCATAAGCTGAACATCGTAATGACACATTTTCAAAATACGTTTGCTGGTCTCCCGTACAATGGCAAAAGCATCAGGAAGGATATCATCCAACGATGCCCCATCCGCAAGTCTGCTTTTAAGATTTTCAGTAACAGAGCGTAATTCACTATCAGGTAAAACCGAGAACCGGTCTTCAAGCGCGTTAACCACAGCTATAATAGGTTTGAGTTTCTTTATATATTTTTCTTGCCATGAACCAAACATTCTGTTGAGTATAAACTTTAACATTACAACCTCGCTTAAAGTAAAACTATAATTCAACTCCGGAAGATTCGCAAGTTATTGGATTATTCTGCTGCCGTTATCTGATATTACATATATTTATATAAATTTTATTATTGTTTTGATATATTTTGTGTAAAAAATTTCAGAGGCTTTTATGAACGAAGGAAAAAGCAAGAGTGTTTTAAAACGTATTCCCGGAGGGGTTTGGGCTCTGGGTTTTGTAAGTATGCTGATGGATATTTCATCTGAGATGATTCATAGCCTCTTGCCGCTTTTTATGATTACCACACTGGGAGCCACCTATTTTATTGTCGGTATTGTGGAAGGGCTGGCTGAGGCAACAGCGCTGATTGTTAAAGTATTTTCCGGCGTTCTGAGTGATTGGCTTGGCAAGCGGAAGTGGGTAGCGGCGACAGGTTATACTCTGGGCGCTTTTACAAAACCGTTTTTCGCCATGGCTACATCCATGGGCGTTGTTACTGCCGCAAGATTAATTGACAGGGTAGGAAAAGGGATACGCGGCGCTCCACGGGATGCGCTTATTACTGATATCACACCGGCTGAAGTCCGGGGGGCGGCTTTTGGTTTGCGCCAATCATTGGATACGGTCGGAGCGTTTATCGGTCCTCTTTTGGCTTTTGGGCTTATGCTTTTTTGGATTAATTACCCCGACGATACCAGACTCAGGAATGTTTTCTGGGTAGCGGTTATTCCGGGGGCGCTGGCAGTTCTCCTTATAGTTTTAGGCGTCAAGGAACCGGCGCGGGAGAAAAAAGAGAAACGTACAAATCCGATCAGTAGAGAAAATTTAAAAAAATTATCATCTTCTTATTGGTGGGTGGTGTGTATAGGCGCATTTTTTTCTCTGGCACGTTTCAGTGAGGCGTTTCTGGTTCTTCGCGCAAAAGAATGCCTTATAAATATAGCTTTTGTGCCGCTTGTAATGGTTGTTATGAATATAATATATTCATTTTGCTCGTATCCCTTTGGCAAACTTTCAGACAAAGGCGGTCATACAAAGATACTTATTACAGGGCTTTTTGTTTTAATTGCGGCTGATTTTATTTTGGCGGTCAATGCCCATTGGGCTTTTATGCTTATAGGCGTTGCTGTTTGGGGAGTGCATATGGGTATGACTCAGGGTCTTTTATCAAGAATGATAGCCGATGCTGCGCCGGTTGAACTCAGAGGCACAGCTTTTGGCTTTTTTAACCTTGTCAGCGGTATATCTATGCTTATAGCAAGCATAATTGCAGGAATAATGTGGGACAAACTAGGGTGGTCATATACATTTTATACAGGCGCCGGATTTTGCTTGGTAACAATCGCCGCTCTTGCTCTGCATAGCATGAGAAATAAAGACGTATAAACGTGCGAAAAATTACAAAGATACTTAATACTATCAATATGTTAATTACTATAATATAATTTTAATGATTAAATATTCCTATAACAATGCTTAAAGTTAAAATCTCATTGTAAATTTAGAGCAACCGGGTTATTATAGTGTAATATTTCTATTTGCAAGGATTATAATATGGACAGTGACAAGAAGAAAGCGCTTGAAGCCGCGATGGCTAAGATTGACAAAGATCACGGCAAAGGCGCTGTAATGCGTTTGGGGGACAAACCCTCTGAGAAAACTCCCGTTATTTCCACTGGCGCTCTTAACCTTGATTTGGCGTTGGGAGTGGGAGGCGTACCCCGCGGGCGTATAGTTGAGATTTACGGAGGTGAGGCAAGCGGTAAAACCACACTGACACTGCATATTATCGCGCAGGCGCAAAAAGTAGGCGGTGTTGCGGCGTTTATTGACGCGGAACACGCTCTTGACCCTGTGTATGCGTCCGCTATAGGGGTAAACACTGATGATTTGCTGATTTCACAGCCTGATAACGGAGAAGCGGCGCTTGATATAGCGGAAACACTTATCCGCAGCGGAGCTACAGACTTAATTGTAGTGGATTCGGTTGCCGCTCTGACCCCAAAAGTTGAAATTGAAGGAGAGATGGGAGATTCTCATATGGGATTGCAGGCGCGCCTTATGAGCCAAGCTTTACGCAAGCTGACCGGAATTGTGAACAAATCCCGCACATGCCTTATTTTTATCAACCAGACTCGTCAAAAGATAGGGATCGTTTACGGCAACCCTGAAACAACCACCGGAGGAAACGCGCTTAAATTTTATGCGTCTGTCCGTATGGAGATAAAACGCGGCGCCCCGCTTAAAGAGAAAGAAGATGTAGTTGGCAGCCGTACAGTCGTCAAAGTGGTAAAAAATAAAGTATCGCCGCCTTTTCGTACCGCTGAACTGGATATCCTGTTCGGTAAAGGAATATCACGGGAAGGGATACTTCTGAATATGGCGGAAGATAATAAAATTATACAAAAATCCGGTTCATGGTACAGTATGGGCGATACCAAACTGGCTCAGGGTGAAGCTAATGTCAGAGCGTATCTTGAAAACAACCCTGAAGTTACAAATAAAATAGAGCGGGAAATTCGCAAAAAGTATAATCTGGCGGAAGAAGAGGCTTAAACCTATTCAGAATGTTATATCACACGAACGGAGAGAAAATTTATAGAAATATACGCAAAAGCGTTAAAACTTCTCAGCGGAAAGAACTATTTTACTGCCGAACTGGAACAAAAACTGGGCGAAATATACTCTTGCGAAGAGATATCACCCGTTATTAAACAGTTGTCAGCGGACAGATATCTGGATGACGGACGGGTATTCCGCGGATATGTAAGGTGGAAGTTAGAGTCTGGTTACGGTCCGTATTATATAAGAGAGAAACTTTATCAAAGGGGTGTGGAGAGTTCGGTTCAGGAAATCATTGAAACGGCGCGCAAAGAGGAGATTGATATTGACGCCGTGATTGCCTCCGTTATAAAAAAGTACTTAAAAACAAGAAAAAAAATGACAGACGGAAAAGAAACCCGTTCCTGTTTAAATTATTTAAAGGGGCGCGGTTTTGATGTATCTGACAGTCTGATAATATTAAAAAAAGAGGTTGTGGAAGATGAAAGTAATTTTTTTGAAGGATGTTGAAAATGTTGCCCGCGAGGGGGATATAAAAGAGGTAAAGGATGGTTACGCCCGTAACTTCCTTTTCAGAGGACGTTTGGCTATGGAAGCCACTCCCGCTAATCAAAAAGCGCTTGAAAAAAAGCTGAAAGAGATTCAGGAGCGTGAAAAAAAGCGATTTTCCGATGCGCAAACATATGCGGCAGATATTAAAAAGACTGTTGTCAACATATCCAAAAAAGCGGGAGAAACAGGCAGATTATACGGAGCCGTCACTCCACAGGACATTGTGGATGCTCTCAAAGCTCTGGGGGTGGAACTTGAGAAAAAAAACCTTGAAATGAAAGAACCGCTTAAAGACCTTGGAACGCATGAGATTAAAGTACATCTGTATAAAGATGTCCGCACATCTTTTACGGTCAATGTAAATGCACAGGCAGAATAGTGCGCCCAAAAGACCTTCCGTGAACAGGGTTCCGCCGCACACAGAAGAATTTGAACAGGCTGTGCTGGCTTGCCTGATGATAGAAGCTCAAACATTTGATAAAGTTGCGGGTACTATCCATAAGGAAGATTTTTACAACGGCAATAACAAAATAATCTTTGAAACTATAGATAGGCTTTATAATGCCGGACAACCTTACGACTTAGCCATGGTAAACTCAGCGCTGAAAGCTGCAGGGCTTTTGGAACAGGCGGGCGGGATCGGCTACCTTATCAGTCTAACTAATATTGTACCAAACGCAGCGAATATCAAAGAGTATGCTAAACATGTAGAAAACAAGGCAAAACTGCGCAAACTTATCTGTGCCGCAACAGAGATACATGAACTGGTGTATGAGTTTGACAAAGATATTACCCTGAATACTGATAATGCGCTTGATGAGGCGGGGCATAAGATATTTGAACTGGCGAAAGAGGTATCGCATAAAGATCCGTTGCCGCTGTCTGATCTTATTTTGGAAGTAAATAAAAGACTGGATGAACTTTACAACCGCGATGAAGAGATGACCGGCGTTCCGTCGGGGTTTATTGATCTTGATAAAATTACTAACGGTTTTCAGCCGGGCGCGCTTGTTATAGTTGGCGGCAGACCGGGTATGGGTAAAACGGCTTTTGCTCTCAACATAGCTCAAAATGCGGCATCCGCAAAAAAAAGGGTAGCTATATTCAGCCTTGAAATGACCTCATCTCAGCTTGCGCAGCGGCTGATATCAATGGAGTCCGAAATTTCATCGCACCGGCTTATGAGCGGCCGTCTTACCGATTCGGATTGGGAATGTCTGCCTCATGTGTACAATATGCTTTCCGAGCTGCCCATATACATTGACGATACATCAAATATATCGGTTATGGAGATTCGCGCCAAATGCCGGAGGATGTCAGCAAAGAAAGAACAGGGGCTGGATCTTGTGGTTGTTGACTATTTGCAGCTTATGGAGGATAAAAGCATTGAAAGCCGTGAGCAGCAAATCTCAAGTATATCACGTAACCTCAAAAGTTTGGCGAAAGATCTTAATGTGCCTGTAATTGCACTTTCCCAGTTGAACAGGAAAACAACCGACCGACCACAGAAACGACCGCAGCTCTCTGATTTGCGTGAATCCGGCGCGATTGAACAGGATGCCGATCTGGTCATATTTGTTCATAGAGAGGACTATTATAAGAACGATAAAGATGAATCTGTCCAAAAAGACGGAATTGCTGAAATTATAGTGGCAAAAAACCGTAACGGTCCTATAATGCCGGTTTATTTGAGTTTCCAAGGTGAACTGACTAAATTCCGTGACTGTGAAACAAGGTATTCCGTGCCGAGCTAATATACTGTAAACCGGAGCAAATATAATGCATGAATTAGGTATAGCTGAAAGCATTTTAAACAAAGCTCTTGACGCTGCAACGGAAAACAACGCGGCGTCTGTTAAAGCTATAGGACTTAAAATAGGCGCTTTTTCCGGCGTAGAGCCACAGTCTCTTGAATTTGCTTTAGAGTGTATTAAAGCAGGCACGCCTGCAAACAACAGCGAAATTAATATTGAAATAATAGCCGCTTCCGGTGTTTGCGGTGAGTGCGGCAAGACCAGCGCGCCGGATACCTTTTTGTCCTTGTGCGGACATTGCGGATCGCCGGTTATGGAGATTATTTCCGGAAAAGAGCTTGAAATCAGCTATGTGGATGTAGAATAAAAAATGACAAGAATTGATATAAACGAAAAAATCCTATCAAAAAACGATATGGCGGCTGACCGTCTGCGAAAAAGATTTAAAGAGACAGGCACTGCGGTGATAAATATTGCCTCGGCGCCGGGCAGCGGTAAAACCACACTTCTGGAAAAGATACTTCCGCAGTTAAAAACACGCTACAGGCTTGCTGTGATTGAGGGTGATCTTCGTACTGAGAACGATGCCAATCGTCTGCGCGCGCTAGGAGTGAACGCTGTACAGATACAAACCGGAGATGCGTGCCATCTGGAGGCGGTACAAATTGAGAAACTGTTGGATGATCTACAAACAGATAATCTCGATCTTCTGATAATAGAAAATATAGGAAACCTTGTCTGCCCCGCCTCTTATGATCTCGGTGAAGACGCCATGTTTGTGATGCTAAGTGTTGCGGAAGGAGATGATAAGCCGGCAAAATACCCAACAATTTTTCACAATGCCGGATATTTTATATTAAATAAGACAGATCTTGCGCCATATACGGATTTTGACATACAAAAATGCCTAAACAACGCTCTGAGTGTGAATTCAAAACTTAAATTGTTCACATTGTCCGCCCGTACAGGTGAAGGGATAAACAAGCTTATTGAAGCAATAGAGGGGATAATAAAAAATAAAAAAGAAGGAGGAGTTTTAAAATGAGCGATAGTATCGGAATAAATGACTTTATAGCAGTTCCACTCGTCATTGCGAGGAACGCAGTGACGAAGCAATCCAGTTTGGGCTTTTACCTGCATGGATTGCCGCGCTTCATAAAAAACATTCCGCTCGCAAAGACGGTTAATGTAAAGTGGAACTGCTATATCTCCATAAAAACGCCTAAATGCTCGTCCACATATAAAAAGATTTTATGAACAACCATATAATACGTTGGATTCCGGTATTCTGCGACCTTATAATAAAAAATGCTTAGCAAATTTAATTTAGCAAATACGGTGCTGGTTGGAATGTCTCAGGCAGTTAGCGTACGTCCTGACCGTTGCGGTCGTATGTGTCACAAAAATTACGAATGCACACTGTGCGAAACGAACTGTCCTATGCAGGCAATAATGATAGGGGCAGTGGGAACCAACATTAACGTGAATTGGGATAAATGTTCTTACTGTGGTATATGTGTAAATATATGCCCTACAGGCGTTTATGGCGTAAGGGAAATCAGTTATTCATCCTTTCTTGATACTTATCTGCAAAAGCTCACAGACAAGGGAAGAATTAAATTAAGCTGCAAAGAAAACTTAAAACAGAATAAAAACGAAGAATCTGTTACCGGCGGTAACATACGCTCAGCGGCAGAAAAACCTCATGACAAAGAGGATTCAGCGCTGCTGGAATGTATGGGTATTCTCGGTATGCCTGATATTCTGTACCTCTATCTCTACGGCGCAAAAGAGATATATCTTGATTTCCCGAAATGTGTAGAGTGTCAAAACCGTTACGGCAGAGAAATTTTTGAGGACGAGCTTGACGAGCTTATAAAACTGGCTGAATACTTTGAAAACCTCAAAGACGTACAGATAACACGCACAAACAGTGAAATAAAGATAATTTTCCCGAAACAGTTTGAAAAAAAAATTGTGTCTATAACAGAGGAGAATGCTGTAAAACGCGCACAGCAAGTTACACGGCGCGGTATTTTTGATATACTGCGTCAAAACGCGACAGATACCGCTTTACGCAGCGCATCCCTTTTAACGCCGCAGGAAATACCTAGCAGGACATTATTTAATGATAAAAAAGAGGTGCCGGTAAAAAGGAAAATATTTCTTAATTCCATAATAGGTCTCGGCAAACTCTTAAAGGAAGAGATTTCCGTCGGTTCATACTTTTTTTCTATGAGAATTGATAGTGAAAAGTGCACATTCTGCAAAGTTTGTACGCGTTTCTGTCTTACCGGTGCGCTGAGCGTTTCGGAAGACGGCAAACAAATACTTTTTACTGCCGCTTACTGCGTTTCATGCGGTATGTGCAAAATATCGTGCTATCAGAAATATATTAAAACAGATAAAACAGTGTATCTGAAAGATTTTTTTTCTGAAACAGTAAAGGTAACCACCGGATTGCCATAATTATTTTTAAAAAAGAGGAAGATTTGTATGAGTGAAATGATGGTTCCATGTTGTATATGTGGAAAACCGCATAAAAACCAAATAAATTCCACTGAGCATAAATTATCAGTCGCTTTAAAAGTATGTTCTGTTAAATGTGCAAAAATAGCCAAACAATATTTCAATGATGGAACAATAACCAAAGAAGATATTTTAAGGATGCTAGAAAATAATGAAGAAATAGATATTGACAAGCTGATTAAAAACGGTAAATGCTGACGTTCAAATGAATGAAAATACAATAAAATATATAAGTCTATGCAGGAAAATATCATGCTCTAAATGGGGACTTTTACTGCAAATTGTTTTTGTTTTTCTTCCTCCGATTTTTTTCTTTAAAAGTGTTTATTTGTTGTTGGGATTGCTGTGTAGCGCTCTTTTGGCGTGTGGAATGCTCCGCTTACGAGGCAAAACTTGGAAAGATATCGGTTTTTGCAAACCGAAACATATTGGGCGTTTGGTAATTATTACGTTAATTACAACGGTAATTTTGCTTCCATTATCAAATATTGTTAAACGGGGAATAATAGCTCTAACTGGAGCAGCGCCAAATTTAAAGGCTTTTGAGGTAATGCAAGGTAATATTGCTGTATTAGCGGGCGGATTGGTCATTGCTTGGATAGCAGGAGCGTTTCTTGAAGAGTTTTTGTTTCGTGGTTTTCTCTTAAATACTCTCTATGAATTGTTTTCAAGCAAAGACTACCCGAAATGGGTAATTTTAACAGTTGCAGTTTTTGTTACTTCAGTTTTTACAGGGATTGGGCATTTTTATCAGGGAATTGTGGGTATGATTGGCACAGGTTTCATTGCTGTTGGCTTTGCCATCATTTACTTAATAAATCGGCGTAATTTATGGTCTTGTATTTTGGCGCACGGATTATACGATACTGTTGCATTTATACTTGTTTATAAGGCTACTCCGTTCTGATGAGTTATTGGTTTATTTATATTCCACCATACATCAATAAAACCTTTTCACGGTTACGGTCTCCGGAATTTTTCCTTGCGCTGACGGTACTCGTTGCTCTGCTTTCCGTATTTTCACTCAGAGCAGGTTTTTGGGCTGGAATAGCGCTGATATTCATAGTTTTCCGTCTGAAACAAGGATGCTTTATTGCCGTGATCTATGTCGCCGCGCTATTTATATCCTCTCACAGCGTTTTTATCCTTGATATTGATTACTCCGGCGGCAAACGCACCCTTATAACCACAAAAGGTAAGATAAGCGGTTTGCCCTTTGCTAATGCCACTGTCGGAGACCTCTTATGGGGCAGTTTTAAATATGATGTCCAGCGCACAAAAAAAGGTGTTCCCCGTTTGTCGGCGGAACTTTCCGGTGATTATACTCTGCATAAAATTTTTATTGTTTCATCTTTGCTGAAAGCGCGGCAGCATCAATCAGCAACCATGTTTAACCGCTCCGGCGGCAAAATACACATAACACAGGCGCATATATACGCCATACGCAGCTATATAACCGGCAAAGAACGTGATGAATACGTTATTACAGGGCTTGCTCATCTGCTTGCCATGTCAGGGTTCCATGTAGGAATATTCACTGCCGGAATCTTTTTTATATTCTTTTTTATACCGAGGAAAACAAGAATTATCCCCGCTATTATTATGTTACCGCTGCTTATACCGCTTTCAGGCTTTGCAATAACTGTAGTGCGCGCGGTTTTCTTTGCAATGGCGGCGCTTATTGGCTGGTCTGCGGATTTAAAAGTCATCTCACTAAGATTTTTAGCGTTACTGGCAGGATTTATCCTTCTTTTTTCTCCGTTCAGTCTCTTTTCAATATCTTTTTTACTATCATTTTTCGCTGTTTTTGGCATTATAATGCTGTTTAAGACAAAATACACGTACATTAAAGGGATAGTTATTGTAGGAGTGGCTTGTTCAGTATTTATCATGCCGATTCAGCTTTACTTTTTCGGAACGGCTA
>JAIRQX010000004.1 GCA_031256375.1 Deferribacteraceae bacterium | reverse complement strand
AAACGGGCGCATTTCATAAAAATTATAACCTCCCAGTATGTTGGATTTTATGTTACATGTTCTTTATAAATATCGTCTACTAATCCCTGTTTAATAAGTTGGTCGCGCATAAGCTGACGGGCATTGAACAGGCGTGATCTCACCGTACCAACGGGAACTTTCAGCATTTCTGAAATCTCCTCGTAACTCAGATCTTCCGCTTCACGCATTACCAGAACTAGCCTTAGCTTTTCCGGCAAAGCGTCAACAAACATTTTTATATACTGAATTAATTCGTTTTTTAAGGTTTTTTCTTCCGGAGTGTCGTACACCGCAATACTATCAAAGAAATCTGTCTCACCATCGCTAACGTCAACATTCCATTTGTTTCTGTCATACTGATTCAGAGACATATTAAGTACGATTTTTTTTATCCATGGATAAAAACCGGCAGGGTTATTAAGCGTGTCAAGTTTCTCATACGCTTTTACAAATGCGTCCTGAACTATATCTTCAGCGGCTGTTCTGTTTTTAGTTATAGCGTTGGCAGTGCAATGTAGCTGTTTCTGGTACTTCAAAACAAGCAACTCAAAATCTTTTAAATTACCGTTCAGTACGCTGTTTATTATTTGATCATCTTGCATTTACATACCCCTTTGTATATAAGACAAATATACTCAAATAAAGTTCACTAAATTTTTCGCTGACACCTAAATAATATTTAAAACATCGTTGTTAAGTACGTCGCTTATTATGCAATCATCCCGCATTTGCGCACCCCTTTCGTATAGTAAGACAACCATACTCAGATAAAGTTCACTAAAAAATTTTTCCGCGCATGAATAATCATATTTTCAAAAATATGCTTTACATATCCTGCAATGTCACCTTTTGAACGTTAAACGCTTCCGTCAGGCGTAAATCGTTCATCAGACAAAACAGTCTTTCATCTGACACCATGATGGACAGCTTTATCCCGTCCTGATAAACCAGTTTTAAAAAGTATCCGATGATGGAAGATGTTATTGAAAAGGAATCAGGCATTTTGATATTAAGCTGCCCGCTTCCCTCACGCAGCATCTCTGTAACGATCCGTTTGATTTCCTGATAGTCGTTTACATTTTTAATGTTGCCGTACACCACAATTTCTGAAGAACTGTTGATTTTTACGTCCATAAACTGTTTTTCTCCTTGATTTTTATTCTAAAACTTTTACCATTATTACTTCGTTTCCTTTAAGATTATAGTAAATGTTATCAACATACTGTTTCATAATCTCCATACCTCTGCCGCACAGCAACAGAGGATCACGCTCCGCTATAGGTTCAATTTTAGGAGGAATGCCTGACCCTTCGTCTATGATACGTATGCGTATCATAGACGGAATATCTGCAATAAACGCAACAAAAATATTTATTTTTTTGTTACAGTGAATTTTTTCACGTTCTTTAATCAGATCATCGTAGGAGCCGCTGTTTATAGAAAAATGTTTTTCCATAAGGGTAAGCCCAAGATTGCCGTGTTCAAACGCATTCATAAGCGCCTCTGTAAAGGCTATGTTGAGTTTGTTCCTGTTTGTTTTGCTGATTTTTTCTACATTGTTTAATATCTGATCAAAAATCTTTTCAGCATTATCCAATTCTTCCAGAGTGCTTGATATTTTGAAGGATTTTTCCCATAAAGGCGTTTGTGTGCAGCGGCGGATAAACAGCACGGTAAAATCATCTTCCAACACTGGGTATCTGGCTAAAAATTTTTCCCGTAATACCGGCAACAGAGCGGAGTTCTTTATGTCCTGAGCAGTGTATTCATAGTACACGCTCTTATTATCAGAGGCTTCCATAAATCCGTCACTGGAGATAACAAGTTTGAATATATTCTGAATTGATACTTCATTAATCTGAAATTCTTTATTGTAGCGTATTATCGGCAGATTATTACTGGAAACCGATATCACATTCCCGTCATTATCCTGCATCAATATCTTGGGCATACTGAACATACAGTATTGCATTACTTCAGCGTCAAAATCAAACAACGCAAATGTGGCGCAGAGTATTTCATCTTTAAGAAGAATTTTCTGAATGTAACTGAGGAATTCCTGTATAAGTTCTCTTAAATTAAGGGATTTGACATGAGAAAATTTTTCAATCTGGTGATTAATAAATGTTGTGGACATCATTGAGGTAACAGACGCTCCTAAACCTTTACCCATTGCATCCAGCACTGTTATAAACACATGGTTGTTATCCAGAAGCCGTATGGAGTAGCTGTCTCCGCTCATAATATCCAGCCCGTGATATGCAAGATCCACAAGCCAGCGTTGCTCAGTCTCGTCTTTTTTTACAACATCTATTGCACGCATATAGCAGTCATTTCTGATTGCGTGCAACTCTTTCATAAGCGCGGTTTCCTGCTGGCTTGAGTGGTACCGTTCACGGTACTTCAGTAGTTCAAGCTCCTGCTGCTGGTTTTTGTGTTTCAAATTTTCCACTATAACCCGCTGTATTGAGAAATGTATAGCTTTATCCAACATCTCCGTATCTACCGGTTTGGCTATGAATTGTGTTATCCCAAGATTTATCGCTTTTTTCATTATATCCGCTTCAGCGTACCCTGTGACCAGTATAACCGGCAGTTCCCAGTTTGTTTTGCGGATCTGTTCGATCATATCAAGACCGCTCATTTTAGGAAGAACATAATCGGAGATAACCAGATCAATGTGGTGGGAATGAAAAATACGCATACCGCCTTCGCCTGTTGTACAGGAGTAGACATTTTCAAATCTGTCAGTAAGCTGAGATAAGACCATGTAACGCGCTATCTCATCATCTTCTACATACAGAACGCTTAACTGTTTGAGTGCATTTGATATATCGGCTGTCATAAATACTTTTCCCTGAACAGAGTATATAAGAAGCCTTAATTTTTTTCAACTCAAAATTATCACTCGCAACTATTTCCTCTTTTGCCAATTTTTAACACATTTGGAAAAAATGAAAAAATCAAAATAGTTATTGTTTATTTTACAGCATTTTTTTGCACTGTCATAATAACTTTTTTTAAAAGTCTCTTTTATCCACATTACTGCTTAGAACCTAATATATTCAAGGCTCTACAGGTTCAGTCAACAAAATTTTTGGGGTACGCGAGAATAATATGGTATTGACTTTTTTATTTTGATTTAACATTATTTAATTTAGCGATGGAGATGGTATGGGCGCAGACATTGAACAAAAAATGCTTTTGAATGGAGATACTGTATTGAGACTAGCCCGTGTTACCGATGGCGGTTATTCAAACCGTTTCCTCGGAAATATCCTTATTTCCAGAAGGCATCTGAAAGAGGGTTCTCAGGAGATATTTTCCGTACTCGTTCAGCCGCTTACCTCCACTTCATCAATTGTTAGGAAAGAATCAGATAAACTATCAATAAATAAGTTTGAGGCGACAGTTCACCATACGGACCGCACAATCAGTTTAGGACCTATACACGGCGCGCAGATAGAGGAGGCATTTCAGAACAGGGGGGTGGGTACATTCCTGCTGAACGATCTGATTACCGCCCTGCGCAGCTGCTGCCCTCAATATAATTTTAACCCGTATGAATTTACCCTTCCGGAAAATGTAACCATGGCGGAGCGGGAAAAAATCATAGGGTTCCTTTCAAAATTCAACATATCCATGGGGTTTTCCGACATTGAACAGCGGACGGGAATAATCCGCGCCGGACAGCCGCAGCAACTTGTGAATTATGTTAATCCTGATAAAATAACGGAGTTAAATCTTGAAGATTTCATATTTCAAATGTTAAACGATCGCAACAAAAATGAAAATGAAATAAATAATCTGAAAGCTGAAATTTCACGTATGGGAGAGGAAACTTTTAACGGCATTCCCAAAAAACAGCTCGCAAAATACACTCTGATCGGATGCGGGGTTACCCTTTTCCTGATATTTATACTGACCAGATAAAAAAATATGAAAGTGGGCATTACCACAACAGCGCCAATAGAAGTTCTTTTCGCCGGCGGACACACTGTCATTGATCTCAATAATCTTTTTGTAACATCCCCTTCTCCCGCAAGCTATGTAAACAACGCCCACTCCTGTGGTTTTCCGCGCAGCCTGTGTTCATGGGTTAAGGGGCAGTACTCCGTAGTAACAGGCGGAGGATTTGATGCCGTGGTTGCCGTCACCGCGGGAGATTGCAGCAATACCAATGCAATGGCTGAACTGCTTGCAGACAGCGGGGTAAAAATCTACCGGTTTGCATATCCTGCTGAAAACAATCCTGAATACGCTCTCACCGAACTTTCAAAACAGATTGAACAGTTTGCCGCTTTTTTCTCAGCCCCTATGAAAAAAGTCAGACAACAGTTCAACCGGTTGCGCGCTATCAGGAAAAAACTGTATAAACTTGACGAGCTTACCGTAAACGGATATGTATCAGGAGCTGAAAATCATACATGGCTTGTATCTTCCAGCGATTTTAACTCCGATCCAGAAAAATACAGTTCAGAACTGGATACTTTTATTTTAGAAGCGGAGAGACGCGCGCCGGTTACACCCAAAATACGTCTGGGATATGTAGGGGTGCCGCCGGTTATAACAGGTCTTTACCAATATGTACATAAATGCGGCGCGGAAATTCTGTTTAATGAAGTACAGCGGCAGTTTTCAATCCCTTCGGCAGATAAAGACATATGCCGGGCATATCTTGATTATACTTATCCTTACGGTATTTCCGGGAGAATTGAGGATATATGCCTGCAAGCGAAAGTCAGAAAGCTGCACGGGTTTATACATTATGTGCAGTCCTTCTGCCACAGACAGATTCATGATATTTTGCTGAAAAAACATCTGCCGGCGCCGGTGCTTACGATTGAAGGGGATACGCCGGGAAACCTTGATGAGCGCAGTAAAATAAGGATTGAATCGTTTATTGAGATGCTTGCGGAGAAGAATAACATTGATAAATGTAGCTGTTGATCTGGGAAGCAGATTCATAAAGATTTTTGTGTGTGAAGATGGTTCTGAAGTTTTCCGTCTGGAAGATACGGTCGGCTTTTATAAAAACCATCTGAAACGGGAAAACGGCAATGTGGCGATAGACACCAGCTTTCTGAATATTGACACAAAATATGCCAGGATATTAACAACCGGTTATGGCAGAAACCTTCTCACTTTCTCCAATTCAGGGTTTATTTCCGAAATTAAAGCGCATTTTTACGGCGCAAAATATCAGTCGGGCGAGAGTGATTTTGTGCTTATTGATATAGGCGGGCAGGACAGTAAAGTTATTCAGGCGGTTGACGGATATATCAACGATTTTACGATGAACGACAAATGCGCCGCAAGCTCGGGCAGATTTATTGAACACGCGGCGGAAATAACCGGCGTTACGCGGGAAGAAGCTGCCGGCGCTACAGATTCCCCTGTCTGTCTGACAGACACTTGCGCCGTTTTCTGTGAAAGTGAAATTATAGGACATATAGCGCGGGGAGTCCCTATACTTCATCTGGCAGCGGGAGTTAATTTGTCTGTTGCGCGCAGAATAGCTCCGGCAGTGAAGAAATATAACCCTAAGCGGGTGTTTGCCTCAGGCGGAGTTTCATCTTCGCCGGCGCTTATACATTTTTTAAGCGAACTCACGGGAATTAAAACGGAACCGCTTCCTAACCCTCATTTCAACGGCGCAATCGGCTGTATGGAATATATGAAAAGAACGGGGAGATGATTTACGGCTATTGCTGTTCCGCTTGACGCAGATTCTTCAATGGCTATTTACTGCAATAAATACATCGGATTATAGCAGTTCCACTTTACATTGATCGTCTTTGCGAGCGGAATGTTTTTTAAGAAGCGCGGCAATCCATGCAGATAAAGGCTTACACTGGATTGCTTCGCCACTACGTTCCTCGCAATGACGAGTGGAACTGCTATATGTATCGCCGGAATAACTACCTGACGCTTACCGGCAGCGCAAACTTTGTTTCTGTTATATAATCGTCTGAAGATATCTTTGCGTGACCGGTAAAATATAGTATCCCCGCTTGCTTGGGAGCTGTACCTGATAAAACCCAAAGATTACTGTGGTTTTTATCCTCTGTCCATACGGCTGATTCTGTGCATTTGCCGGAAAAAGGGTTATTATTTATAGTCAGTCCGGTTTTAGGCTGATTTTCGGTAAAACAGTACATAACTCCGTTTGCGGCGGCGAAATTCATCCCGCTGTAGCTGTACGGTTCTCCGGCATAGGCGGTGGGCATATCAATATATCCGGGTATTGCCGCTTTTATACCCGGACAACCTATAATATCCCTGAGTTCAGTGTAGGTGTAAGCGGTAATGCTGTTATGATACGCCCGTATATTTTCAATTTCTTGATACTGCCCGTCTTTACTCATCTCCAGATAAAGTATCAGAGGGGATGAGTTATAATTTTCAGCTTTTATTGCATTGACTCCGTAGCCGCCGTAAGTAATGGATGATAAAAATTCCGGACTGTTTGTAAAAAACAGAAGGGCTATATCCGTCTGATCTTTATAATCTGCACACTTTTTGTCCATACAGTAACGCAGTGTTATGGAACCCTGCATAATATGGTTGCAAACGCTTTTGCCGGCAGGTTTAGTTGTGTCATAGGCGGGAAGATATCCCCACGGTTTATTTTGACCGTCCGTAAAATTATCCAGCTGAGGGTATGGGGAGAGACGAGAAACGCTTGGCAGGAAACCGGATTTGCCGTTTGTAAGAAGTGTGTTTATTTTTGATTTTGTAGCCTGTTTAAATTCCGCTTCACGTTTTGTGCTCCCGTACTCACGGAGTAAAGAAGGTAGCCATTTTACTGTAACAGACATAATTATACCCATTAAAACCATCACTACTGCAAGTTCTATTAATGTAAAACCTTTTTGCTCACCTGTATTACGGTTTAACATAATCCCGCTCCTATTATCTGATTTAAGGCGCCGCCAGACTGCCCCGTTTGGGTTTCACCATATATACGCGACCTCCCGGAGTTACAAGGGGCAGAAAAGCGTATAACGCTTCACGGTCTGTTTTTGTTGGGCGGGGGTAGCCTCTGGAGTGCATATACAGTACACACTTGTCAACACGGTTTTGCCATTCGGAAGAGGGGAGGCTTGTTCTGTCTATTGCCGCCGCGCTGTGGCACGCTATGCAATATTTATATATGGCTCCCCACGCCTGCGGTTCACGCAGTATATATGTGGCGTTATCTGTAGTAAACGTTATAATGTCGCCGCCTTCGGCGCGTAAAAAGATAAATAATAACAGTATGGTTATAAATAAACGCATCTGGTAATTATTATCAGCTATTGTGCGAATGTAAATAAAATAATAATATTATCAGTAATTGAAGTTTTTAATAAAGGGGTCTGTATGGAAAAAATTCTTCAGCGGCTGAAAAAAGGTCCGGCAATAGGTAAAGATGTTTTTATAGCGTCCAATGCGGCGGTATTCGGCGATGTCACAGTTAAAGACAACGCAAGTATATGGTATTCCTGTACATTGCGCGGTGATGTTGACCGGATTGAGCTTGGATACTCTTCAAATATTCAGGACGGTTCCGTTGTGCATACAACTAAAGACAAATATCCGGTAATAATAGGTGATTTCACCACAATAGCGCACGGGGTCTGTCTGCACGGCTGCGTCATTGGAAACAATGTTCTTGTCGGAATAGGGGCGATTATTCTGGACAACGCGGTAATAGGCAATAACTGTATTGTGGCTGCCGGAACTCTTGTTCCCCCGGGCAAGGTATTCCCTGACGGCTCATTTATAATGGGACATCCCGCCAAAACAACGCGGCTGCTGACGGAGGATGATATTTTAATGGTGCGCACAAATGCCGAACATTATGTTAATTATAAAGATTTATATCTGAAACACTTTAAATAAAATGTATATTATTGCCTTTTCATTTCCTAATTGACGTTTTTATATCCTTTCATTATACTCACCAAGTCATCAAGGGATTTGGTGATGAGGCTTGATAACCTCTCAGCGAACGTTTTTGTGAAAGACGACATATTTCACGCCTTTTCAGTCTCAAAATGGCTGGAAGACCAACTATGAAAAGTCAATCTTTTTTTTATAAAATAAAACCTTTTTGCATCAGTTAATTACGCACTTCATAAGGACGGTTTTGGGTTAAAACATGAAATATAATATTGCACA
>JAIRQX010000104.1 GCA_031256375.1 Deferribacteraceae bacterium | reverse complement strand
AGGCTTACTTAAACTTACCATAGCGCTACTAGGAGGAGGATTGCAAAATGCGCCAAATACAGCCTGAGGGTAATTATTTTAATAAATATGTATCCAAAAACCCAATTGTAAAAATGATGATGTTCGGTTTTTTTAGAAAATTAAAATATTTGTTGGCAAAAGCAGAATATAGCACTGTCTATGAAGTTGGTTGTGGCGAGGGTTATATTACCCGCTATATTAGTCAATTATCAGATAATGTCGCTATATCAGCTTATGATATAAAGGAAATTCATTAAATTTATTGGATCGTATTGCAGTATTTTGTGTGTAACATCACCATTTCCATGGACTATGCTTTTGTGTGAAAAACAGAATTTTTACAACTTGCCCTCCAAAAAAATACATCTGTGAATAGATCGCGAATTTTAATTGACAGTCAACTTTGATATATATATTGTGACATGGGGAGGGATTTATTTGAAATTAAACTTGTTAATGGAGTATTATTGTTATGAAGCTAATAATTCAAATTCCTTGCTATAATGAAGAAAAGACGCTTGGACAAACTTTTGCTGACCTTCCTAAACATATTGATGGGGTTGATACTATTGAGTATCTGATTATCAATGACGGCAGCCGGGATAACACAGTAAAAGTGGCTAGAGAGCTTGGCATACATCATATTGTAAATTTTAAAAATAACAAGGGGCTTGCGCGCGGTTTTATGGCTGGCATTGACGCTTGCTTACGTTTAGGAGCGGACATAGTAGTTAATACCGATGCTGATAACCAATATTGCGGCGCCGACATTAAAAAGCTTATTAATCCAATCTTGGAAAACAGGGCAGATATTGTAATCGGTGAAAGAGCTATAAATGATACGGAGCATTTTTCATGGAAAAAGAAAAAATTGCAGCGGTTAGGAAGTTGGATTGTACGATTGGCTTCTACAACTGATATACCGGATGCCCCGAGCGGGTTTAGAGCATATTCAAGGGATGCGGCGCTTAGATTAAATGTAATTAATGAGTATACATACACACTTGAAACTATTATTCAGGCTGGGCGAAATAGAATGGCTCTTATGTCTGTGCAGATACGCACAAATCCAGAAACGCGCGAGTCGCGTTTATTTAAAAGTATGTGGACATATGTGGGGCGTTCAGCGTCTGTGATAATACGCTCGTTTATGATATATAAACCGCTGATGTTTTTTGGCATTATAGGTTCAATACTTATCGCTTTCGGTTTAATATTTGTTATACGTTTCCTTGTGTTATTTTTGGCAAAGGAAGGGATGGGGCATATTCAATCTCTTGTAGTTGCCGGAATGCTTGTTATGGTGGGCGTACAATTTGTAATAACAGGTCTTCAAGCCGATATTATCGCTGCTAATAAGAAAATACTGGAGGATATACAGTATCGTGTACGCAAGTCCGAATACGAGCGTAAATAAAGGTGGAATAATTGCAGCCTAATCTTACTCAAAACCTGAAAAAATGGAATTCTATTGAAAGGTATTCCCGTTGGATATTTAGCAAATTTAAAACTTATGCAGGCAAACGTATATTGGATATTGGGGCAGGTATAGGCAGTATAACTCAATATTTTGTGGATGATGCCGAATTTGTGCTGGCGACAGATATATTTGAAAATCAGTTAAGCATTATAACAGAAAGGTTTAGAGGGTGTAATATTAAGACATTATTGCTCAATATTGAAACTGATGATATTAAAAAACTGAAACAATACAATTTTGATACGATTGTATGCATAAATGTTCTGGAACATCTTGAAAATGATTTGAATGCGCTACTAAAAATGAAAGATATTGTTGCTAGTGGCGGTAGAATTATAATTATGGTTCCGGCAGGGAGCAAGCTGTTCAATAATATGGACAAAAGCGCCGGACATCACAGAAGATACGATAAGGAAGACTTAAAACGCCTAGCTGAAAAAGCTGAATTAAAAATTATCTATCATTCTTATTTTAATATGTTTGGTATTTTACCATACTATTTAAAAGGTAGAACGCTTGCGGGCGAAAACGGCGCTATAACTTATTCCAGCACATTAAACAATATCAATTCAAAATTTTACAATTTTGCGACAGTTTTGCTGGAACCGGTTGAACGAATTTTTAACGTGCCTTTTGGTTTGTCCGAAATTGTTGTTTTAGAGCAAAATCGGCGAACCTCTTGCGATGAAGATTAGTTTTTATAAAGAAATTAAAGGAAAGGAGTACTATAATTTTGGCAATTTTATACTTGACTTCGGAAATATAATGTGTTATACAATAGTAACAATAATTATCTGAGGTTAATAATATGTTGCTAAAGTTTAATAATCTTGAAGAGTTACAGAAAACATTTAGAACGGAGAAAAGATGTGCTGATTATATTGCTAATCTTCGTTGGGGAGATAATAGATACTGTCAGTATTGTGGCAATGTAAAAACATATAAACTCAAACAAGTGGGGTTATTTGAATGTAAGTGCGGGAAAAAGTTTTCCGTGAGGGTTGGCACTATCTTTGAGGATTCCAAACTTCCTTTAATTAAATGGTTTATTGCATTTTGGTTAGAAATTAACCATAAAAAAGGCGTGTCTTCCCCACAATTAGCTCGTGATTTGGGTGTTACTGTAAAAACAGCATGGTTTATGCTCCACCGTATCAGATGGGCTTTAACTCATAATACGATTGAAAAATTAAAAGGGGATATTGAAATAGATGAAACCTATGTTGGTGGTAAAGAGAAAAACAAGCGCACAAGCAAAAAAGTATAGTATTCACAGGGCGGCAATAATAAAATGGTTGTTGTTGACTCTTGAAATAGGTGTAATATCGGTCGTATATTTGATGAAACAAAAGAACGTCCGTTATTTATCAAAGACGACAATATAGGGTTCAATTCCGGTAAAAAATAATATTTTTCAGAAAAAAAGCGTATTGCTTTTGACAGAAAACTATTTTTATATTTTGAATGATCTGAAAACAAAATGCGGATATATCTGCTCAGAATTTAATTTATCCTGTCGTATTACAAATTGCTCTACTGCCGAAGTGGCGCCTATACATGAAGATGTTGTTGCATCATCGAATATGATATATCCGCCGTCAATCATATATGGTTTAGTTATTTGATAAGAGTATTTAACAGCATCAAAAATATCGCAATCAATATGCGCTATGGCAACATTTTTACCTTTTAATAAAATTTCCGCAGTATCGCTGAAAAGACCTTTAATAAAAAATAAATTATCCAGATTTAATATATTTTTGTAATTATTTAATTCTTCAAGTGATGTATCTTTGAAATCGCCGGCGGAGTGAGCATCATAAACTTTATTTGTTGGCGGCATACCTTGAAAAGTATCTAATCCAAATACTTGTACAGGCAACTTCAGCATTTTTACCAAATTTGCCATAAATATAGCGCTGCCGCCTCTATAAGTTCCAAATTCTATTATTATAACATTTTCATTATTCTTCAAAATGTTAGGCAGATAGAATTTAATTATTAAGAATAAGTTCATAAGTCTTGCTTCTTCCACTATGCTTCTGTCAGCAATCAGGTTCCAGCTTGTTTCATAGTCATTATCATTTAGGATATTATCTTTAAGGTCGCCATATTGGAGTCCCCAACCCCTTTGATAGCCTTCATTAATATTTCTGCCATCAATAACAGTATTATTTATGCCAGGGAATACAGGCAGATAGGAATTGTACATTAATCACTCTCCTTATTTTTATTCTTTTTAGCATTATTAACTGAAAAAGCATATAGATATTTTTTCTTAATAGTGATAAATTAAATATAATAAATCTGAGGAAAAGTTATTGCAAGCGTTAATACTGGCAGGAGGGTTTGGCACTAGATTAAAGGATATTCTTCCTGATCTACCCAAACCGTTGGCTCCTATAGACAATGTCCCTTTTTTGTTATATTTGCTGACTCATCTGTCAAAACATAATATAAATAACGTAACGCTTTTAACTGGATATAAATCTGAAGCTATTGAAAATTTTATTCAAAATGTGAAATTGTCAATCAATATAGAAATAATCAAAGAAAATATGCCTTTGGGAACCGCCGGTGCGCTTTTTAATGCGTGGAATAAATTAGAACCGGAATTTTACCTTATTAACGGCGATAGCTATTTTGACGCAGATCTTTCATTGTTGGACAATTATTTCAGAGATAAATCAATATTCGCGCTTTTAGCGTTAAGATACTCACAAGATGCAGCCAGATACGGTAATGTAAACTTCAATGATGAATTTAAAGTAACATCGTTCATTGAAAAAAACACTTATTCTAATAATGTTGATTGTTTCATAAACGCCGGATTATACAAGTTTAATAAGTCAATTCTAACTTCTCATTACAATTCATGGGATGGCGGTTTTTTATCTATTGAAAACAGTATATTTCCAAAAATGGTTGAAGAAGGCATATTATACGGTTTGCCGGTTGGCGGTTTATTTATCGATATAGGTATTGCTGAAGATTATCGCAAAGCTAATGTTATTATTCCTAATCGAATTGCTGAAACCGTTACCCCTGCGCTTTTTTTAGATAGAGACAATCTTCTTATAGAGGATAATGGTTATACATACGGAACAGATTTAAAGTTCCTCACTAAAGCGGATACATACATAAAGAAGGCAAATACAGAAAAACAACCTGTTATTGTTGTCAGTAATCAGTCAGGCGTTGCAAGAGGGTATTTTTTGGAAGAAGATGTTATGATCACAAATAATGTTGTAAAAACAAATTTTTTAAATAAAGGGCTTGTTATTAATGATTTTTATTACTGCCCTTACCATCCTGATGGTAAAATTGAAAAATATAAAAAATTCTCATACTCGCGCAAACCTTACCCCGGAATGATACTTTCCGCTTGTGAAAAATACAAAATAGACCTTAAAGGTTCGCTTATGATAGGAGATAATCCCGTTGCAGATAATATAAAATTGCCTTATCTTAATTGTAAAATAATTTAGTACGGATATATTATCAGCACAAACAAGTTTATATTCTCAGGAAATGGCTTTGTATATTTGTAGGAAATGCGGATATTCTTTCGCGCATTAATTATACTGCAACCATTTACCGTACTCAAGCAGATAGGCAGGTTAAATTATTTCCTCTGCGAAACTCCCCCAACCCTCATCTTTTTTAGACAGTTTTACGCCGTCCACTTTATCAAGCGGCCAATTTATCTTTAAATTCCTGTCGTTCCATATTATGCCGCTTTCATCTTCGGGATGGTAAAAGTCGGTGCATTTATAACAAAACTCCGCATCTTCCGATAAAACCAAAAAACCGTGGGCAAACCCTGCCGGAAGATAAAACTGCCTCTTATTTTCTTCTGAAAGATAAACTCCCACCCACTTGCCATAGGTGGCGGAGTTTTTTCTTATATCAACAGCAACGTCATAAACCTCGCCTTTAATAACCCTCACAAGTTTTCCCTGCGGATACCGTCTTTGAAAATGAAGCCCTCTTAACACCCCTTTTACTGATTTTGAATGGTTATCCTGCACAAAATCCACAGTGAGACCGCTGTCGCAAAACTCTTTTTTATTATATATTTCCATAAAAAAACCCCTTGAGTCTCCAAAAACTGCGGGTTCTATAATATATAAATCTTCTATCTCAGTTTTAATAAAATTGAACTTGCCCATTGTCTATCTGCTCTCTGCCGCTATTTTAGTTATATATTTCCCATATTCTGTATTTTTCAACGGTTCTGCCAGCCTTAAAAGCTGTTCCGCATTTATAAATCCTATCCTGTACGCAATCTCTTCTATACATGCTATATAAAGACCCTGTCTTTTCTGAATTGCCGCAACAAAGTTTGACGCTTCCAAAAGAAAATCGTGCGAACCTGTGTCAAACCACGCAACCCCTCTGCCCATTAACTCTACTTTTAGCTTTTTATTTTGCATATAGACATTATTTACAGATGTAATCTCTATTTCACCCCTTGCAGACGGTTTTATCTCTCTTGCGATATTTACAACGTCATTGTCGTAAAAATACAATCCGGGAACAGCATAGTCGGATTTTGGCTTTTTTGGTTTTTCTTCTATTGAAACGGCATTTCCTTCGCTATCCACTTCAACGACGCCATACGAAGCCGGATCTGCGACATGATAGCCAAAAATTGTCGCGCCATCCTCTCTTTTGGCAATTTTTTTTAATATTTTACCAAGATTCTGGGCATAAAAAACATTGTCTCCCAAAACAAGGGATACGTTATCAGAACCGACAAATTCCCCGCCGACTATAAAAGCATCGGCAAGCCCTCTCGGTTTATCCTGCACAGCATACGAAAATCTCATGCCAAGCTGGCTGCCGTCCTTAAAAAGCTGTTTGTATAAAGGTAAATCCCTTTCCGTGGATATTATAAGAACTTCGTTTATCCCCGCAAGCATAAGTATAGACAACGGATAATATATCATAGGTTTGTCGTATATCGGCAATATCTGTTTTGAAACGGAGATTGTCAGGGGATATAGCCTTGTACCCGAACCGCCGGCAAGTATTATACCTTTCACTGCAATTTCTCCTTAAACAACGTTTCATTTAAGTACTCTTTAAGCGCTTCTTCAAAGTGTCTAAGCGCTTTAAAATTACAAAGTCTCAGATTAAAATTTTCAAGAGGAGCATATTTAGGTCTTTTAGCAGGTCTCGGAAACTCCTTTGTAGTGCATGATTTCACTTCAATATCAATTTTTGCCAGCTTCATAATACATTTTGTGAATTCATACCACGAACAGATGCCGGAATTCGTTACATGATACGTTCCGTAAGAGTGCGTTTTTATTATTTCACAAATAACATCGCTCAAATCTTTTGTGTATGTAGGCGAGCCAAACTGATCATTTACAACGGTCAATACACTGTTTTTTTCCGCCAGCGACAGCATTGTCTTAACAAAGTTTTTGCCGTGCTTTCCGTACAGCCATTGTGTTCTTAATATAAAATATTTGTTTGTAAGGCTTCTTATATTCTCTTCACCGGAAAACTTGCTTTTGCCGTAAATACTTTGAGGATTTGCAAAATCCCCCTCAAGGTAGGGTTTATCTGTTTCGCCGTCAAAAATGTAATCTGTGCTTATGTGTAAGAGCGGAACATCAAACCGGTTTGAGGCTATCGCTAAATTCTTCGGACCTATAGCGTTCACCTTAAAAGCGTTGTCAATATCTGATTCACAGCCGTCCACATTTGTATATGCGGCGCAGTTTATTATCACATCCGGTCTGTATTTATCCAGTGATTCTAATACTGCGTTTAAATTGCAAATATCAAGAGTATCAATATCGGAGCTTTTTATATCATGTCCTTCGCTACGAAGCCGCACCATTAAATCGGAGCCTAGCATACCTTTGTAACCTGTAACAAAAACCTTCATTCTTGCACTCCGCCTCCATACATTTGCTTGTAGTACTTCGTATAACCGCCTGATGTAACATTTTTCAGCCATTCAGAATTGTCTAAATACCACTTGATGGTCTTTACGATACCTTCACTAAACATTGTTTCAGGTTTCCAGCCAAGCTCGTTCATTATTTTCTGCGGATCTATGGCATATCGCAAATCGTGTCCCTTCCTGTCTTCAACATAAGTTATCAGGTCTTTACTGAGAGTTTTCTTTCTTTTGTCCGAATCAGGCAATAACTCTGATAGTTTTTCAATTAAAATATTTACTATATCAATATTTTTTTTCTCGTTATGTCCGCCTATATTATAAACCTCTCCTGACTTCCCTTTTTGTGTAACAATATCTACCGCTCTCGCGTGATCGTCAACATACAGCCAATCGCGAACATTTAGTCCTAACCCGTAAACTGGAAGATTTTTCCCGTGTAAAGCGTTATTTATCATTAATGGGATTAGTTTTTCGGGGAATTGATAAGGTCCGTAGTTATTTGAGCATCTTGTTATATTAACCGGCATCTTAAATGTATCAAAATATGCTTTTACAAGCATATCAGCAGATGCTTTGGAAGCGGAATACGGACTGCGGGCGTCTAAAGGAGTATTTTCTGCAAAAAAACCTGTTTCGCCTAAAGAACCGTACACTTCGTCAGTTGAAACCTGAACATATTTTTTGCCCTCTTTGAATGAGCCGCCGCTGTACCATGAATCTTTTGCGGTATTTAACAATACTGCTGTTCCCAAAACATTTGTTTTAACAAAAATTTCAGGGTCTTTTATGCTTCTGTCAACATGGCTTTCCGCGGCAAAATGTATTACATAGTCAATACAGTTCTCAGCAAATACCATTTGAAGTAAGTTTTTATCGCATACATCGCCTTTTATAAACGTATAATTATCCGAATCAGAAACAGCGCTTAAATTTCCAAGGTTCCCCGCATACGTCAAAGCGTCATAATTTATAACTGTTATCTCTTTTCCGTACTTTTTAAGCATGTAATGTATATAATTTGAACCGATAAAACCTGCACCGCCAGTCACAAAATACGTCTTCATAACCTGATATTCCTGTTACAGCGCAAATTTTCCATAAGCAGTTTTTTACGCTATCTATTCAGGAAACAATATCAAGGCTGAAAACACAAAGCAATAAAATAATTCACTTGTAATAACGCTTGCTGAAATGACTGAAATAGATTATATATCTGTAAGATTGGTAAGGCTATTATAGCGCTTTAGAAATTAAGGTTTGCTGAAAGTCACAGAAAGGTAGTCATGTGAAATATACAAGTGTGCAAGATTGAGTCATATTTTTTGGATCCGGATAAGCTAAAAACAGCGCTTACCGGCTATCATCCGCGTTCCACACAGATAAAAGCGGCTGAACTGATAGATAACGCCTTCAGAAATTATCAGGATATTGTTATTGAAGCGCCTACGGGAAGCGGCAAAACCATGGCGTACCTGATTCCGGCTTTTGATCAGGGGAAACGCGCAATCATATCAACCAAAACAAAACAGCTTATGCAACAGCTTTATCTCAAAGATATGCCTGTTATGCGGGCAGTTTTCGGGGATTGCAGCGTTGCTGTTATTAAAGGGAAGAAGAACTATTTCTGCCCTCACCGTTTTATGCGGTGGATATATCCGAATTCAGTTTATTATCAAGATGTAATAGAGTGGTATCAGAGTGTTGAAGGGGATGTTAAAGAGTTGCCCACCGCTTTTTTTGACGCCGGCATACTTGACAAAATGAGCGCGGACAGCCATCAGTGCATTTACGCCAAATGTCAGTTTTTTCAAAAATGCCCTTTCTATGCGGCAAAAGATGCCGCAAACGCAGCGCAGGTCGTTATCACAAACCATTACCTGCTGCTGACCGATGTGGCGGTTATGGCAGCGGACGGTCAGGGAACAACGATTGATCCGGCAGAGCATATTATTTTTGACGAAGCCCATTCTATAGCCGATATTTATGCAATGTTCGCGGGAGCTGAAATATCGCTCCGCAGACTTACAAATACACTTGCTGATTATAAAGAGAAACTTCCCTTTGAAAAACTCCGGCAGCTTCCTGAAATACAGGAGGCAATCCGTGATATTACGGGAGACGGCAAAGCCGAATACGAAAAAGTCCGCGAAAAGGCTGCTGTATTTATAGATATTTGCCGTGAGCTTGTAGAGATGGCAAAGGAAAGCGATCTTAAAAATGAATTCGGCAGATGGGAAACCTCCTTTGCTACGCTAAACGGCGATAAAGAGGGACTCCGTTTCGCTGAACAGCGGGGAAGAGATGTTTTACTAAAGTATGTTCCGCTTGAACCGGATGGAAGTTTTATAGACGGGTTGGGTAAAATTTCGCTCTCATCGCTTTTTATAAGCGCTACGTTAAGCTCAAACGGTTCCTTTGATTATTTTTTGCGGGAAACAGGGCTTGACGGTGACAAACTTACCATAGCGAGCCTTCCTAATGTTTTTGAGATACACAGACAGGCGAAGCTGTTTGTCCCTGATATGCGGAAAAAGAACCGTGACGCCGTTATGCTTGAACTTATAAAAGGGGTAAGAGGATCGGTTCTGATTATATGCAATAGCCTGAAACGTATGACGGAGTTGATAGATTTCATTTCGTCCGTTCAGAGTGAAAAAACGGTTTTTTCACAAAAAGACGGCGACTGGAGTACGTTTGTTTCCAATGAAAATATTGTCCTAATAGGATGTGCGTCTTTGAGAGAGGGAATAGACCTTGCGGGCGGTGATTTCAGATGCGTTATAATAGATAAATTGCCTTTTGAGTACCCGCACGATCTGTATCTTTCTATGAAATCCCGCCGGATTGAGGAAGAGACGGGAAATGCTTTTGCCAATTATAATCTGCCCAGAGCGGCGCTTTATTTTAAACAGGCGGTAGGGCGTCTGATAAGGCATGAGAGTGATCGGGGGATTTGCGCAGTTTTTGATGACAGAATTTTGACTAAAAGTTATGGAAAAATTTTTTTAAATGTGCTAGACAGTATTACGATAACGGATTCTGTGCAGGAAGCGCTATACTTCCTTAACATTGAACAATAGAGGGGGCATTTATCATGGCTACAATGTCATTGGATTACAATTTTTCCGTGCTGAAAAATATGAAGTGCGGGATTTCGGAAGAACAGATTGATACTCAGACTGTAAAAGCGCGCAAAGGTCTTGCCAAACTTTCAGATATGGTTAAATCAAAAGAGGTTGGGTTCACAGAACTGCCGTATCAGAATACCGATGAAATGAAATCATTGGCAAAAGATCTTTCGCGTAAGTATAACGATCTTATTGTAATAGGAATAGGAGGTTCGGCGCTGGGATTTGAAGCTATAGCCAACGCAATGCTGCCCCACGGATATAACAGCCTCTCTTTCACTGACCGGCGTAGCTTCCCGCGTTACTGGCTTCTTGACAACGCAGATCCTTCGCTTGTTAATTCTGTACTTAAATATTGCAATCAGGAGGACACATTTGCAATAGTTATTTCAAAATCGGGCAGCACAGTTGAGACCGCTGTTAATTTTGCCTTGGTGTACGAATGGTTTAAGCTAAAGACAGATGATATGAAAAAGCATTTTTTAGTTATTACAGACCCGGAAAAAGGTACGCTGCGTGACTTTGCCAATGAGAAAGGGGTGCGTTCCCTGCCATTGCCCGATAATGTAGGTGGCAGATTCTCTGTGTTGTCTCCTGTCGGACTTTTACCGGTGGCTATATTAGGTATAGATATTGACAAAATTCTCGGCGGCGCCGCCAAAATTGTGGAAAGCGACTGGAAACAGTTTCTGACTATGGCAGCCATATATATGCATTTTATGGATCAGAAACGCGCTATGACCGCTTTGATGCCGTATTCCTCAAGGCTTATTAAATTTGCCGAGTGGTTCTGTCAGCTTTGGGGGGAAAGCCTCGGGAAGTATATATCCGATAACGGCAATATAACAAACTTCGGCAATACGCCGCTGCGCCTGACAGGTTCTGTTGATCAGCACTCCCAGCTTCAACTGTTGCGTGAGGGTCCGGATGATAAATTTTTAACGTTTATAGGGCTTGTTTCCCATGAGTGTGATAAAATGCTTAAAGGAGATATGCATAGCGCATACTCATATCTGACAGACTTTAAGATGGGGGATATTCTGAACAGTGAGCTAAAAGCCACTGAAGCTGCTATTGCCACCCTCGGTCGACCATCTATGAAACTGGAGCTTACTCTGCTTGATGAAGACGGTTTAGGACAGCTTTTTATGATTTTTCAGTATGTCGTGGCGATTATAGGGCTGGCAAATGATATAAACCCGTTTGATCAGCCGGGAGTGGAAGAGGGAAAGGATTTCACTTACGGCCTGATGGGAAGAAGCGGGTATGAGGAGAAAAAAGCGCAGTTTGACAAAATATATGTCAAAAAGCCGGAATTTATTATTTAGTCCGCCTGATTACGGAGGTTGGCGCGTCGCGCAGCCTTTTATGATAAACTCGCAGACCTCCGGAATAAATATGACTGTATCCGAAGGGCAAAGATGCAGCGGAGATGCGTATTTTTGCAATATCTGGGAAAAACTCCGAGGGCAGAAGCTATTGATTGCTTTTTCCGGCGGTAAGGATTCGCTGGCTTTGCTCCATTATGTATTGACGCATAAATCGCTGATGGGTTGGGATATTGTCGTTTGCTGCGTTAACCATAATTTACGCGGCGAGGAATCGCGCCGAGATGCTGAATTTTGTAGGGATTGGTGTTCCGTCCGCGAAATATTATATATTGAAACTGATGTTGACGTGAAAAACAGTTCTGAGACCTTTTCCCGCGGTATTGAGTATGCCGCAAGAAAGTACAGATACAAAGCGCTGGAGGAGGCGAGGATAAAATCAGACTGCGGTTTTATACTTACTGCGCATACATTAGATGACCAATTGGAGTCATTTTTTGTTGATCTGATGACAGGGGTTTCTGTTTTTACTGCCGGAGGCATAGAGGCTTCAGGCGGGTATTTAGCGCGCCCTTTTTTAAAGATCACTACTGACGATGTATTGGAATATATTAAATATAACAGTCTTTTGCCCGTTTATGACAGCAGTAATGACGATTTGCGTTATTCCCGCAATCTTGTGAGGCAAAAACTTATCCCTGTGGTAAAAGAGTTGGGCAGCGGAATAATAAATGCTATAGTTCGCGTTCAGGCTGAATCTGCAATATTAAAAGAGTGGATGGACAGACGTACGGCTGATGCGGTGTGTTATATCGCTGAAGGCGGAGTGGCTATCGACCGAAAACAGCTTAATGAGTTTTCAGATGCAGAGCGCCTTTATCTTATCGGTAAGTGGCTCTCTTTTTTTTGCAGAGGGGGACGGGTTCACACAGAGGCGCTTCTAAAACAGCTTTACCGGCAACGTTCTGCAAGGCATAACCTTCCTGAGGGATGGTTGTGTGAGATTACGCCGCGCACGGTGCGGATGTTTCCTGCGGGTTCTGTTGCCCCGTTTTGTATGGAAAAACCTGAGGGGATAAAAAGTGTTGAACTGCACGGAGGGCGCACGCTATTATTCCCGCCCTGTATGCTGGACAAGGCGTATCGTATCCGGTCCCGCAAAAATGGTGATAAGTATAACGGAAAGAAACTGAAAGATCTGTTTGAAAAACGCGGAATTGATCTGTATTTAAGAGACAGAGCGGTTGTTGTAGAAGATTCTTGCGGAATAGTCTGGGTTGAACACCTGAAAAATTCACCCGAAACCGCAATAGAAATAAAGGTAAATTAATATGCGGCATTCGTTGGCTGAGTTTATAACAGAAGATGATATCCGGCTAAAAGTGGCGGAGCTGGGGAAACGGATTGTGAATGATTACAAAGATAAATCCGTCCTTATGGTAGGTGTCTTAAAAGGTAGTTTTGTTTTTCTGGCTGATCTGATGCGGGAAATAGATATGCCTGTGGAGATTTCGTTTATCGCGCTTTCAAGCTACGCCTTAGGATCTGTTTCGTCCGGGTCAGTGCGTTTGCTGTGCGATACGGACGAATCGCTGGAAGGCAGAGATGTTTTGGTAGTAGAGGATATTGTGGACAGCGGGAGTACACTGAATTATCTTATAGAAACGCTCGCGGCGCGCAAACCGGACAGTATCAGGATTTGCGCGTTTCTTAATAAAACCGGCCGCCGTCTTTCGGACATAAAGGTTGATTATATGGGGTTTGAGATAAATGATGAGTTTGTTGTGGGTTACGGACTTGATTATGCCGGAAAATACCGTAATTTAAAGTATATAGCTAAAATTGAGTTTAAATAATGAAATTGTGGGAGTAAGGAAATAACGGAATGTTTAAAAATGTCGCTTTATGGATAATTATTGCCATAGCAATGGTAATGCTGTTTCAGCTTCTCAATAATAAACAGCCTATACGCACAGAGATTTCATATTCAGAATTTATTGCGCAGGTTACATCTGATAACGTTGCCGCTGTAACCATAAAAGAAAAAAAGATCAACGGGGAGACAAGTGACGGTACGCAATTTGATACATACGCTCCCGATGATGCCAAGATGGTAGACCTTTTAAGGGAACACAATGTTAAAATAAATGCTCAGCCTGCCGATTCAACTCCTTGGTATATGCAGTTACTTATATCCTGGCTTCCTATAATTATTTTAATAGGGCTTTGGATATTTTTTATGCGCAATATGCAGGGCGGAGCAGGGAACAAGGCGTTCTCCTTCGGGAAAAGCCGCGCCCGCATGATGGTGCAGGATCAGCGCAAAATTACATTCAAAGATGTAGCAGGTGTAGATGAAGCTAAAGAGGAGCTGGAAGAGATAGTTGAGTTTTTGAAAGAACCTTCAAAATTTCAGCGCCTTGGAGGAAAAATTCCGAAAGGGGTGCTTCTGGTAGGTCCTCCCGGGACAGGTAAAACCCTTTTGGCAAGGGCTGTAGCGGGAGAAGCTGGTGTTGCGTTCTTTTCCATAAGCGGTTCCGATTTTGTGGAGATGTTTGTAGGCGTCGGAGCGGCGCGTATAAGAGATCTGTTTGAACAGGGGAAGAAAAACGCCCCATGTATAATATTTATGGATGAAATTGACGCTGTTGGTCGCCACCGCGGCGCGGGGCTTGGCGGGGGACATGACGAACGGGAGCAGACGCTGAATGCGCTTCTTGTTGAAATGGATGGTTTTGAATCAACTGAAGGGGTTATTCTTATAGCCGCTACAAACCGCCCTGATGTTCTTGACCCTGCGCTTCTGCGTCCGGGTCGGTTTGACAGACAGGTGATTGTGCCTTTGCCAGATTACAAAGGGCGTATGGAGATACTTAAAGTACACATAGAAAAGGTGCCGTTAGCGGATGAAGTAAATCTTGAGGTTGTGGCGCGGGGAACCCCGGGGTTTTCCGGAGCGGATATGGCAAACCTTGTGAATGAAGCTGCTCTTATGGCTGCCCGCGCAGGCAAGGATAAGGTAGAGAGCGCCGATTTTGATGAGGCGCGCGATAAAATTACAATGGGTAAAGCGCGCAAAAACAACGCAATTACAGAGAAAGAAAAAAATATGACAGCTTATCACGAGGCTGGTCATGCTATTGTGGCAAGCATGACTCCTTTTGCCACTCCGGTGCATAAAGTTACGATTATTCCCAGAGGGATGGCCGGAGGATATACTTCACTGCTGCCTGAAGAGCGTTCGTATGAATCAAAAGATCATCTTACAGCAATGATTACATTGTCTATGGGCGGGCGGGCGGCTGAAAGCCTAGTGTTCGGTCATTTTACGACAGGCGCGCGGACAGATATCCAGCATTCAACCGATATAGCCCAGCGCATGGTAACTGTTTACGGCATGAGTGAACAGATAGGACCTATATCCTACGGTAAGAAGGAAGAGGCTATCTTTCTCGGAAAAGATATAGCCACTCATAAAAATTACAGTGAACAAACTGCGGTTATTATAGACGGAGAGGTGCGTAAAATTGTAGAAAGCTGTTACAAAAAAGCTTATGAAATACTTAATTACAATAAGTTGCTTCTCGATAAAATGGCGGAAATGCTTTTGGAAAAAGAAACGATTCTTGCAGTTGATGTTGATAATTTAGTAAAAGAGTATGCTGATGAAAAATGGCGTGAAATGGCAACTGTCAACGCTGTTACCAAAAAAGGCGAGGCTGGTCTCACAGATTGAGGATATTGGCGCCGACTGTTTTGCGGTTGAAATGTGGGAAAAGGGGGTTACTTTGCCGGTCAGGATTTTTGGCGTTCCGGCAGGTGTCGCTAACATAATAAAGCAGGAGGCGCTGGCATCAGGGATAGATGCCGCCGTATCACGGGGTACAGTTATATGCTCTGTGGATATTACCGATGTTATTATACTGGGTTCCGTAAGAGGGCTTAAACGGTTGATTCCCCGGTTAAAAAGACAGGGGTTTTCACTTCCCGTTTTGGCGTCAGAATTGGAAAATCTTTTGGAACCCTCAGCCTCTGATTTATTTATAATGCGCGACCGGAAATTGCCGTTAAATAAGCCGTATATTATGGGCATTCTGAATGTCACCCCTGATTCTTTCAGTGACGGAGGGTTATATATAACTGAGGAAACTCAGGAGGCGGGAATCAAAAAAATTTTTGATGACGGCGCAAAGTTTGTTGACGTTGGCGCTTTTTCAACAAGACCGGGACATACTGCGCCCCCTGTGGAAGAGGAGATGAGAAGGCTTCTGCCTGCCGTTAAAATCGCTGTGGAAACAGTGAGAAAATTTGATGGTTTTGTGTCTGTTGATACATGGCGTTATGAAACAGTAAAGGCTGCTTTGGAGCTTGGCGCGGATATGATAAACGATCAGTCAGGATTGTCCGATCCCCGAATAGCGGCGTTATGCGCGGAGTTTGAAGCCGGCATCTGTATTATGCACAATACGGAAAATAATAATGGTGATCTTTTGCACAATGTGAAGAAATTTTTCAGAGATAAAACGGAAGAGGCTCATGCTGCGGGGATAGAAAAAAGCCGGATAATGCTTGACCCCGGTTTTGGCTTTAAAAAATTGCCGGAAGACAATTACTTATTATTGAAATATTTTTCGGAGTTATGTAATTTGGGTTACCCTATATTGGCGGGGCTGTCAAGAAAATCTATGATAGGCTGTGTTACAGGGAAACCGGTGACGGACAGGGATTTTGGCGCTTTGGCGGCGGAAATGGCTGCTTTAATGAACGGGGCTGCTGTGATCCGCACCCATAATGTAGGCAAGTGCGCGGAAGCGGTAAAAATTGCAGAAGCAATAAGTTAATTAATATGTTTTGGAAAATAAATTAAATAGGCAGGTTTTAATGCAGGACGTTATCAGAAACGTGCTTTTATCAATGACCATATATGACGCGATAGATGTGGCAATCATATCGTTTGCCATATACAAAATATTGCAGCTTATGCGGGGCAGCCGCACATTTTATATGGTTGTAGCAATAATTTCCCTGCTTCTTCTGCTGGTAGTTTCCAAAATAGTCGGATTGCGGACAACAAACTGGATTCTTTCAAATTTTACCGGTTACTTTTTTATAATGATAATAATTCTTTTCCAGCCGGAGTTCCGCCGTGCCCTCGTTGCGTTAGGGGAGACGCGGTTTTTCGGCGTAAATAAAAAGACCACTGCCAAGATGATGGATGAAATAATGCGCGCGGTCACGATACTTGCAAACAGGCAGATAGGCGCGCTTATAGTTTTTCAGAAGAAAATTGATATACTGCCCATTGTAACCATCGGGCAATTTATAGACAGCCATATAAGCAGAGACCTTTTGATCAGTATATTTATCCCTTATTCACCGCTGCATGACGGCGCTGTAATAATAAACGGCTCACGGCTTACATATGCGGGTTGCGTACTTCCCCTTACCCAAAGGGGGGATTTGTCCCATGAATTCGGCACAAGGCACCGAGCGGCAATAGGGATAACGGAAGAAACTGATGCGGTTGTGATTGTAGTAAGCGAGGAGAGGGGAACCATATCTGTGGTTTCAGAAGGTGTAGTTTCAACAGGGCTTGACATGACAACTCTTCAGGAATCGCTGGAAAAACTTCTGATGCCTGACAAAGGAGATTAGCGGCAGGATGAACGACATAACATTAAAAATAATAAGTGTGTTTATAGCTGTAGCAATGTGGATTTATGTTTACTCCAGCGAAAAAAAGGAGGTGTCTGTACGCATACCTGTCACCGTGACAGGGGAACGGGAAGACACAATGGCAACTTTTCATCCCGAAGAGGTCACTGTAAGGATTTACGGACCTCAAACTCTGGTTTCAAAGGAAAATATAATCAACGATGTTAATCTGGTAATAAATCTCAGGGAACTGCCGTTCGGGTCAAACATTATAAAACTTTCCCGAAATGACATTAAAGGGGGAGGTGTGGAGGTATTGGACATTATCCCGAACAGGATTGAGATAAATGTTGACCCCACTATAAAAAAGACACTTCCGGTGTTGCCTATTATTATGGATGAACCGCCCAAAGGTTTTAAAATCAATTCTATCACAGTTATGCCACAGAAAGTGGAGACGGAGGGGATACAAAATGCTGTTCTTTCGCTTAAAAATCTGCAAACTGAAACAGTATCAGTTACAAATCTTAAAAACAAAGGCAATTATAATGTTGGTTTCCTTGAGTATGACGGTATTAAGCGCATAACCCCTGAAAGTGTCATTTTGACAATAGATGTTACAGAGGATATTGTCAGCCGTACATTTAATAATGTGCGTTTAACGTGTGTTGCGGGGACATTTGTTCGTTTCACTGAAATGCCGGAAGTAAATGTAATGGTTTCCGGTCGCCGTGACCGTGTTGAATCGCTTACCCCTGACAAATTGCTTACCCCTGTGGACTGTGAAATAATAAAAATCGGCGGCAACAATAAAGTTACTCCGGTCGCCCGCACGATAGACAATATTACGGTAAATGAAATAAATCC
>JAIRQX010000027.1 GCA_031256375.1 Deferribacteraceae bacterium | reverse complement strand
ATCAGTTTAATAAGCCCCCGGGGACAAGCTTTGGCGCATAATCCGCACGATATGCACCGCTTTTCATTAATCACAGGCAAACCGTTATCTCCCATAACTATACCATTATAATTACAAGCGGAAGCACAGTTTCCTCCCCCCATGCAACCATAAACGCACGGTTTACCGCCGCCGGAAAGGGATTCCATGATAGTACAATCCATAGGTCCGTCATATTCGGCAACAGGCGGACATACGGTTTTATCGCCAATACATAGAAGACGCGCTACCCGTTTTACTCCGGCGTTAATATCTATCCCCATTATAACAGCAATAGCCTTTACCGCTTCCGTAGAGGAAACAGGGCAAGCTGACGGAAGGACATTCCCTGCGGTCACAGCGCAAGCCATAGCTGCGCAGCCGGGATAACCGCACGCGCCGCAGTTTATGCCCGGCAGAAGATCCAATACTTCCACCGTTCTGGCATCCTTCTTAACTGAAAATTTTGCCGACGCCACAGCAAGCCCAACACCGGCAATTATACCCAACAAAGTTAAAGTTATTATTGCAAACATATTTATTTAGTTAACCCTGAAAAACCCATAAAAGCAAGAGCAAGTATCCCTGCAGTGATAAATGCGACAGGGGCGCCTTTAAACGCTTTCGGCACATCAGAGAAAAGCAGGCGTTCCCGTAATCCTGCAAATAACACCAGCGCAAGCCCAAACCCTATAGCAGAACCGAACGTAAAAATAAGCATTTTTACAAACCCCAGTCCCTGCTGAATATTTATGAGCGAAACGCCAAATACCGCGCAATTAGTGGTTATCAGCGGCAGAAATATCCCTAAAGCGGCATACAGTTCCGGGCTTGTTTTCTCCGTTACCATCTCTACAAACTGTACAAGTGATGCAATTACAAGGATAAATACAACTGTCTGAAGGTAACCCAACCCGTAAGGAACCAACAAAAGCCCGTTTATCAGCCATGTTACAACGGATGAAACACACATGACAAATAACACGGCGGCGCTCATCCCGTATGCGGCGTCAAACGATTTGGAAACGCCTATAAAAGGGCATATTCCCCAAAAACGGTTTAAAACAAGGTTATTAACAAGGGCTGCCGAGACAAAAAGCAGAACATATTCCATTCTTATACCTCCGTCCGGCGCCTGAGCCAGTTATATCCCGCCATAAGAAACCCAAGAGCGATAAAAGCCCCCGGGGGAAGTACAAAAAGGATTACAGGTGGTACAACACCGCCGGTTATTGAAAAGCCAAGTAACGAACCGCTTCCCAAAACTTCCCTGACAGAAGCCAGTACACACAGGGCAAGCGTAAAACCAAGCCCGTTGCCTAAACCATCCAGAAGTGAATCCAGTACGCCGTTTTTGGACGCAAAACTTTCCGCGCGTCCCAAAACTATACAGTTTACAACTATAAGCGGAATAAAAAGCCCCAGAACTTTATGTAACTCATGCGTATATGCGTTCATAAAAAGGTCAACAACCGTTACAAAAGACGCTATAATGACTATATACGCAGGTATCCGCACCTTTGCGGGTATAAATCTTTTGACAGAAGAGACAACGGTGTTTGAGCACACAAGGACAAATGTTGTAGCAAAACCCATACCCAATCCGTTTATCAATGTTGTGGTAACGGCAAGAGTGGGACAGAGACCGAGCATTTGCTTAAATATCGCGTTATTTTTGATAATACAATCAGTGAAGCTACTTAGTTTCACATATCACCTCATACAGCAGCTTATTGGCATTGTTAACCGCTTCACACACAGCTCTGGGGCTAATTGTCGCTCCGCTGAACGAATCTATATCCCCTCCGTCCCGCTTGACAGCATACTTTCCGGTCAGTGATCCGCCGGAAAAAAGAGATGTAAATGCGGCGGCTTTTATTTTATCTCCCAGACCGGGCGTTTCGGTGTGACGTACAACAGTGATTCTGTAAATAGTTGCGTCCGGTTTAGCGCCGACAATAACGGATATTTCTCCGCCGTAACCTTTCATGGATACCGCTTCTACAGCATATCCGACAACAGCGCCGCCGTTTTTCGCCAAATAAACTGTTGCATTGTCTGTGATTATGGCATCACTGTCCGGCTGATTATCAAAATCCGGCAGGACTGATTTAAGACCTGCCAGAAAATCCTGACGTATAGCCTCTTTAATACGGTCTTTAGTCAGATCGTAACTATAGGCGAGAATGCTTGCAGATATAATCGTAATCAGTCCAAGTACGAGAGAGTACCTTAAAATATTATTTTTCATCTCCCTTCACCGTAAGCCTTTGGGCGTAAATAGCGGTCAAGAAGGGGGGTAACGGCGTTCATTATTAGGATAGCGAATGCCACACCCTCCGGATACCCGCCGTAAAGACGTATAACAACGGTAATAACGCCGCAGCCGGCGCCGAAGATTAATTTACCTTTTGTGTAAAGAGGCGATGTAACATAGTCCGTAGCCATATAAAATGCCCCAAGCATTAATCCTCCGCTCATCAAATGAACAAGGGGAGGCAAAATAGTGCCTGGATGCGCCATGATGTGTCCAAAAGTGAGTAAAAATACCGTTCCTATAAAAGTTACAGGGATATGCCAGCTTATAATACGCATACACATCAAAAATATCCCACCCGCAAGTATGGCGATAACTGAAGTTTCACCGAGCGACCCTGTGGTAAAACCGGTAAAAAGATTCCACAATTCGGGTATTTGAAAGCCATCAATACTTCCGTCATTAGACTGGATATATGTTTTTGCCGCGCCAAGAACGGTGGCTCCGCTCATAGCGTCTATTGAAGGCGCTGCAAATGCCGTCATCTGCACAGGAAAAGAGATTAAAAGAAATATCCTGCCAACCAACGCGGGGTTAAAAGGATTTCCTCCCAATCCGCCAAAAACCATCTTAGCGATTACTATGGACACAAAACTTCCGGTAACCGCTATCCACAAGGGAACTGAAACAGGAAGACTCATGGCAAGCAAAGTTCCTGTCAGTACGGCGCTGCCGTCTGATATACTGTCGGGTCTGCCGGTAATCCTATTAAACAAACTCTCAAATACAACGCAACTAAAAATAGTTATCAGGTGTAAAAAAACCGCCTTCATGCCAAAAACAGCGCCAGAGACTGCAATCGCCGGAAGCAGCGACAGGTAGACCATACGCATCAGCTTCCGTGAGGTTACGCCGGAATGGATATGCGGTGAAACGGAGAGCAGAAGTTTATCCGCCATTCTTTCCCTCTGCGGCAGTTACCGCGATCTTCTTTTTTGAAAGTCTGAAAATATTTTTCAAATGCCTGAAAGAGGGGCATACATAATTGCAGGCGCCGCACTCTATACAGTCCATAAGTTTCCATACAGCAAGCTCCTTGTACATCTCTTTCGCCGCAAAATTTTCAAGAGTTACCGGAGAAAGCCCTGCAGGGCATGCCCTTACACACCTTGCGCACCTTATGCACGGACGAGGCGAAGGAGTTTTCCTTTTCACGGCATCTTTTAAATATACTACTATGCCGTTTAGTCCTTTGTAAACAGGGATATTAAGACTATGTGCGCAGATTCCCGTCATTGGTCCGCCAAGAACAACTTTCTCAATATCCCCGTCCGGACCTCCGCAGGCATCAATCAAACAGGAAATCGGCATACCAATCGGGGCAAGTATATTTTTAGGCTTTTTTACGCCGCCTGTTACGGTCACAACCCTGTGCGTAAGGGGTTTGTGCATATACACAGCATCGTGAACCGCAAGCACAGTGGAAACATTATGCACAATAACACCCACATCAACAGGCAATTTCCCTTCCGGCACCTCTTTGCCCGTGATTGATTTAATAAGCTGACGTTCCCCCCCCTGAGGATATTTTACGGGAAGGGAGATCACCTCTATCCTGTTTTGACCTGTTGTACGAAGCGCGTTCACCGCATCGGCTTTATTCGCCTCCGTCCCCATAATCACCCTTTTTAACTTTAAACTCTCTTTTATGGTCAAGGCGCCTCTGATCAGTTCCGGTGTGCGTTCAAGCATCAGCCGGTGGTCGCAGGTAAGATACGGCTCACATTCAGCTCCGTTCACAATAAGTATATCCGGCTTTTTCTGAGGAGAAAGTTTTATGTGGGAAGGGAACATAGCGCCTCCCATCCCTACAATTCCTGCCGCCTTAACGGTATTTACAAGCAAATCCTCTTTAAGCGGGACGAAATCAGTGTTCTGATTATCCGAGGCTGTCAGTGAGATTGCCTGAGCCCGGGTGTTCATCGGATAATCCGCAAAAACGTCAGCAGCATTAATTACGCCGTTTACAGGGGAATGAATATTGGCGCTAATAAAACCGGCTGCCTCCGCAATCAGTTCCCCTGTCCGGACAATCTGCCCTTTTTTTACCACAGGTCTAGCCGGAATTCCGGTATGCTGCGTTAAAGGGATAAAAAAATTCATCCCCGCCTGAACCTCTATAGCCTCAATAGGCGCCGCATTTGAAGATTTTTTCATATCGGGAGGGTGTACTCCGCGAAAAAATTTACTGTTCATTACTTATTACTCTGTTGAAAATTTTACTAACCGTATATCCGCGCTTCGCAGAAACTCTTCCGCCATTTGGTCGGTGTACTCTTCCGCATATACAATGCGCGCTATCTCTGCGTTAACTATCATCTTAGCGCATATACCGCACGGTTTGGTATTGCAGTATAAAGTAGCTCCGGATATGCTGACGCCGTATATTGCCGCCTGTATAATCGCGTTTTGTTCCGCATGCAGTCCGCGGCATAATTCATGCCTCTCACCGGACGGTATCTTAAGCTGTTTGCGCAGACAGCCAACTATTTCACAATGCGCAGCCCCTTTTGGCGCGCCGTTATAACCGGTGGCAAGCAGACGGTTGTCTTTAACCAGAATAGCTCCCACCTGTCTGCGCAAACATGTCGAACGTTTGCTTGCGACCCTTGCCATCTCCATAAAATATTCATCCCAATCAGGACGCATAAATATTCTTTTAACCTCTATATAGCGGAAATTTTGCAGTCAGTGCGGCAACCTTGCCCTTAACATTTGCAATTTCACCATCGCTGCTGATATTTTCAAGCACATCGGCAATCATGCCGCCGATTACGCGCATCTCTTCCTCTTTCATCCCGCGCGTGGTGACTGAGGGGGAACCCAACCGTATGCCGCTTGTTACCATCGGGCTTAATGTTTCAAACGGGATCATGTTTTTATTTACAGTAATGCCGGCTTTATCCAGAGCAGTCTGGGCATCTTTCCCAGTCACATTTTTGGAATATACGTCCGCCAGCATAAGATGATTGTCCGTACCTCCCGAAACAAGCCTGAAGCCTCTTGATGATAGAGCCGCAGCCAACGCGGCGGCATTTTTTACAACCTGCCTGCCGTACTCCTTAAACTCCGGCATAAGAGCCTCTCTCAGCGCTACAGCTTTTGCGGCTATTATGTGCATAAGCGGTCCGCCCTGAAAGCCCGGAAATATCTGGGAGTTAATCTTCTTTGCAATATCCTCCCTGTTTGTTAGAATAATCCCCCCCCGCGGTCCGCGGAGTGTTTTGTGGGTGGTTGTTGTAACAATATCCGCATAAGGCATGGGGCTGGGATGTACTCCGGCAGCCACAAGCCCCGCTATATGAGCCATATCCACCATAAAAAACGCGCCGATTTTATCCGAAATCCGCCGGAACGCTTCAAAGTCTATAAAACGCGGATAAGCGCTCGCGCCCGCGATAATAAGTCTAGGTTTATGCTCCGCAGCGAGAGACTCAAGCTCTTCGTAATCAATAAGTTCTGTAGTTTTACTAACGCCGTATGGCGCTATCTTAAAAAACCTGCCGGAGAAGTTTACCGGACTTCCGTGGGTGAGGTGTCCGCCGTGGGAAAGGTTCATCCCCATCACAGCGTCTCCCGGCTGAAGAACGGCAAACATAGCAGCCAGATTAGCCTGAGAACCCGAGTGAGGCTGCACGTTTACGTATTCCGCCCCGAAAAGCTGTTTTGCCCGGCTGATCGCCAACTCTTCCGCTATATCAACAAACCCGCAGCCGCCATAATATCTTTTGCCGGGATAACCTTCAGCATATTTATTGGTAAGCGCCGACCCAGCGGCTTCCATAACGGCGGGACTTACAAAGTTTTCACTGGCTATGAGTTCCAGATGGTTTTCCTGACGGTCTTTTTCTCCAGTCAAGGCATTATAAATCTCCGGATCAAATTGGTTTAAATGGCGCATCATCAGCCCCTATTATATTATACTATCCAAAATTTTTTTGCCAATACATCAATTTTTTCTAAACGCGGAATATGGTATCCGCCGTCAAAATCCGTCTCAAGCCACACATCAGTGATACTTACAGCTAACTGAACACCCAGAATTCGCCCGCCCATTATAAGCACATTTGCGTCATTATGTCGGCGGCTCATACG
>JAIRQX010000053.1 GCA_031256375.1 Deferribacteraceae bacterium | reverse complement strand
CATTGCGAGGAACGCAGTGACGAAGCAATCCAGTTAGAGCTTTTACCTGCATGGATTGCCGCGCTTCATAAAAAACATTCAGCTCGCAAAGACGGTTAATGTAAAGTGGAACTGCTATATAGCAGTTCCATAAAATATGTACTATAATTATATGTCTTAAATACTTAATACGGCTAAAATTTAAGGAGGAAAAGCAAAAAATGAAAATAGCATTAATAATCGTTGATATGCTCAATGATTTTGTAACCGGCAGTTTGGCTTGTGACAGGGGAAAAGCGATTGTTCCTAATTTGGCAAAACTGATAAAAGCGGCAAGGGGAAACGGAGTGTATGTAATATACAGCAACGACAGCCATATCAAAGATATTGACAAAGAGTTAATATTGTGGGGAGAACACGCCATACGGGGAACTGCAGGAGCGGAAATAATACCCGAACTTGCCGCAGAAAGCAGCGATTTTATCGTACCTAAAAGGAGATATTCGGGATTTTTTCAGACGGACTTGCAATTGCTTCTTAGCGAGCTAAAAGTTAATACAGTAGTATTAACAGGTTTGCACGCGCATATGTGCGTCCGTCATACTGCCGCTGACGCTTTTAACTTTGGTTACGAAATAATAGTTCCAAAAGATGCAACGGATTCCTTCACAGAAGAAGATTATGTTATAGGCATTAAGTATCTCAGAGAAGTTTATGGCGCAGAAATTACCGATGTAGAAAGTCTTATTGCCAAGTGGAAATAACAGGGGAAAAAACAAGCTTTAGCTACTATATAGCATTTTATCTTATATATTTATATAAAGCCGGTGACAAAAAAAGTGAAAATATTATAACCGGCATCCACGCCAGAAGTGTGGGGTTATATTTGCCGACAAAGGTTTCCCCCACAATAAAAAGAACGTTAAATGCGAGGGCTACGCCGCAGGATAGTACAATTCCTATCGCTTTGTCAGAACGCCGCAGAAAAACTCCGAATGAAAGCCCCAATAATCCCATTATTATTGCGGAAAAAGGAACGGAAAAGCGTTTCCAGAATTCATATTTGTATATGGGCGCAGTATTAAAGTTTTTACGCAGGTCATCCAGATTCATAAGCCGCTCATTCATTGGGAACTGTTCAATTTTCAGATTTATCGGAAAATTAACTGACAGCTTTCCGAAAGTGAGGTTGGTGTATGTCTGGTTTTTATCCTTCATTGTAAATCTGCCGTTATTAAATTGAATTATAAGAGAACGGTTGGCGTTCGGGCGTATGGAACCCTTCTGAGCGGATACTATCGCTTTTTCATTGTTGTCTATCATAATAATTTCTTCAAAATTTGTATTGTCTATCTTTTTGTTCGCGTAAAATATTATTCCGTTTATATCCGTGTACATCTCTTTTTCACGGACATTGTTTATGGATAGGTTTTCTATCATCCTGTTAAGGTTTTCCACTGCAAGCGCGCTTCCTTTCGGAAGAAGCACAGCGCTTAGATAAATTCCGAAAAGCATTGAGGCTATTCCAAAGAGCAGCACAGGTTTGATAAAGAAAAAACCGCTTGCGCCGCAGGCTTGCATCGCTACAAGTTCCGAGTCAGCTGAAAATCTGCTGAAAGCTAACAGAACCGACAACAGGGCGCTTACCGGGATAGTGATAACCAAAAATGAAGGAAGATAATATATAACTGTTTGCACAGTAAGGATAAGCGGTATGCTGTGAACAAAGATAAGTTCCGCAAGTTTTACTATCTGATCCAGAAGTAAGAGAAATACGAAAAAGAAGTTCCCCATTATAAACAGGGGCAGTATCTCAAGGAGTATTGCTTTCGTTATTTTTTTCATTGCTTTGGTACAGCCTTATGACAGGGGTATCTTTTTTAAACGCCACTTCATCAATACGTATAAGGCTGTTAATCGGAAGCATTGTTGTTGCAACATCATTAAAAAGCTTTTTTATCTTGTCGTCTTCGGGGTTTATAATAACTTCTGACGAGTCAATAAACACTATGTCGCTTGCCTCTACCAGACCGAGTATATCGGACATACGCACACTGCCCGCATATATTTGCAACGGTTCATGTTTTTCATTCATAAATGTTATTTTGTAAAGGGTTTTCACTTAATTTTTTTTAATTGAGTTATTTATCCGGATTCCATTTGTAGCCATCCCCATCTTTTGTGGCATATCCTATTCCGGGGAAGGGCAGATGTACGCCGGCTATACGCCATTTATTTTTCACAGCCTCATCCAATATACGCAGACGTGAGGATACCGCTGTTTTGGCGTCCGTATCATAAGTTATAGCTATTTGTGGCAGGGGGAACTGAACTTCATAAACGTGCATAAGATCTCCCCAGATAAGCAGACTGTCGCTACCGGATGTAAGCAGATATGACGTATGCCCGGGGGTATGCCCTATTGTTTCCAGAGAGGCTATTTCAGGGGTGATCTTGTCACCCTGTTTAAAAAGTTTAACTTTTTTACCATAGGCGTCAATCGCTTTTACCGCGCTTTCGTTTTTTGTTTCATCATACCAATATTTCTTCTCGGGAGCGGATATCCATAATTCGGCATTCGGGAAGGACGGTTTGCCGTCTGTTAAAAGACCGCCGATATGATCTCCGTGCATATGAGTAATAGCGACTATATTAATATTTTTTGGATTAACTCCCGCTTTTGTCAGCGCATCAAACATTTTTCCCGCATTTTTGCCCATTCCTGCGTCTATAAGTACGGTTTTATTTTTTGTAACCACAAGATAAGCGTTTACTGAAAAGATTATTTTATCATCAGGGGTATATTTTGCTTTCTGTTCGGCAGTATAGCCTATCAATTTACTTGTATCTCCGTTACCATAAGTATCTGAAAGGGATATAACTTTAACGCCGCCGACTGTAAAAGCGGCAAAACCACCTGTTTCCGATAACGCAACCCCGCTCATTGCGACAATTATCAATAACGCTGAAATCAAGACTCTCATTGAAATCACCTCAAAAAATAAAACTTGTTTATAATACTCTTTTCAGTATCTATTGCAACTAAAATTCTTGCTTTATGTATGAGTTTATATTATGATTTCTCTATGGGTTAAGTTTAATCAGGCGGTGCGGAATTATGAGCTTACACGATTCTATGGTTGCTGATTTTACGGCGGAGATAAACAATACGGACTCCATTCAGGGGTTATACAATGTTAAGGTCCGCTATCTCGGAAAGAAAGGGCTTATAAGTGAACTGAACAAAAGACTCGGGGAGATTTCCCCGGAAAAAAGACCTGAGGCGGGTGCGGAAATACAGAAAGTACGCCTACTTTTTGAAGAGCTTTACGGCAGAAAAGAAGCGGAACTAAAAACCGCGGAGCGTAACACAACTCTTTTCTCTGAAAAACTTGATATTACCATGCCGGGAGTTTCCGCTCCTTCAGGCAGTCTGAATCCGGTGTACAAGATATATGATGAGATAATATCAATCTTTGGCGCTATGGGATATGATGTAGCGACCGGACCTGAAGCGGAACTTGAATATTACAATTTTGAAGCGCTTAATATGCCTAAATGGCATCCGGCTCGGGATATGCAGGATACGTTCTATCTTTCGGAGAATGTCGTAATGCGGACTCACACATCGCCCGTTCAGATTCGCACAATGCTGAAACAGAAACCGCCTGTACGCATCATTGCCCCGGGGAAGGTTTACCGTTCTGACTACGATATGACGCACTCTCCGATGTTTCATCAGGTTGAAGGGCTGCTGGTGGATAAAAACGTCAGTATGGCGGACCTGAAAGGCACGTTAGCGCATTTTGTACGGCAGATGTTCGGCAGCGATATCCCTGTACGGTTCAGAGCCAGTTATTTCCCTTTTACGGAACCTTCTATGGAGGTTGACATGGGTTGTGTTATGTGCGGCGGCGGCGGCTGTCGCGTCTGTAAAGGCGCAGGCTGGCTGGAGATAGCCGGCAGCGGAATGGTTGCGCCGGAAGTGCTTAAAGCCGTGCATGTTAATGTTCACAAGTACAGCGGTTTTGCTTTTGGCATGGGAATAGAACGGATAGCCATGATTAAATACGGAATAGATGATCTGCGCCTGTTTTTTGAAAACAATCTTAAATTTATATGCCAATTTTAGGAGACATAACTTTATGAAAGTAAGCTATCAATGGTTAAATAATTATGTTTCATTAGAAAAGCTGTCTCCTCAGAAGATCGCTGAAAAGCTGACATTTGCAGGGCTTGAAGTTGAAGCTATTAACACAACAAAGCAAATTGCCGGTCTTTGCGCTGCCTTTGTTGAAAAAGCGGAGAAACATCCGAAAGCGGATAAATTAAAAATCTGCACAATTTTTGACGGTGAAAATGAGTTTCAGGTTGTGTGCGGCGCGCCTAATGTTGTTTCGGGGCAGACAGTGGTTCTTGCAAGACCCGGAACGGCGCTGCCGAATGGGCTCAAGATCAGTGAAGCGAAGATACGCGGCATCCATTCCTGCGGTATGCTTTGTTCTGAGCAGGAGTTGGGCATCTCTGACAATCATGAGGGAATCATTGTTTTGGATGATAGTATAGACCCGGGCAAAGACGTTAATGATTTATTGGGATTGGGCGATACCATATTTGATATTGCTGTGATGCCGAACAGGGGCGATTGTCTCAGTATATACGGAATTGCTCGGGAGATAGCCGCTATTTTTGACAGACCGCTGACTATTGATATTTTTGCGGTTGAGGAAGACGAGATGTGGGTAGGTTCTGATTTGTCAGTAAATATTGAAAATCATAAAAGCTGCCATTATTATTCCGCAAGAGTTCTTATGGGGGTCAAGGTTGGTCCGTCTCCGTTCTGGATGCAAAAACGCTTGAAAAGCGCAGGGCTGCGCCCGATAAATAATATAGTGGATATTACCAACTATGTGATGATTGAATACGGACAGCCTTTACACGCTTTTGATCTTAATTTGATAGACGGGGGGATTATTGTCCGCAATGCCAGAAAAGGTGAAAAAATTACTACTCTTGACGGTAAGGAGCGTATTTTGGATGAGAGCGTAACAGTGATAGCCGATCATAAAAAGGCGCTCGGACTTGCCGGGGTTATGGGTGGTGAATATTCCGGCATTAATGATGAAACCACCGATCTGTTTTTGGAATGCGCTTGCTTTTCCCCTGAATCAGTTGCCATTACATCAAGAAAATTCGGGATAAATTCAGATTCAGCGTACAGATATGCCCGTGGCATTGATTACAGTCTAACACGAACATTGCTTGATTATGTTTCGAATTTGATAACCAATATATGCGGCGGGTGTACGCTTCACGGCGCGCTGACTGCGGGGGAGATCCCGCCTGCCCTTAATACGGTTACAACAACTGCAACGTACATTAATAAGCTTATCGGCAAAAAGTTTTCCCCTGCAACCATTGTAAAACTTCTAAAGAGGTTGAGAATAATAGCGACGGCTTCAAAAGATAAAATAACTGCAAGTATTCCTGCACATCGTTCTGATATTTCACATGGGGCGGCTTTGGCTGAAGAGGTTGCCAGGCTTTACGGTCTTTCAAAAATTCCTTTTACAATGCCAAAATTTACCTCTGACGGGCTGCGTCTTCCTCCGGAACATCAGTGCAAAAAAGATTTACGTCACAGATTGGCTTCGCTTGGGTTTAATGAGGTTATTAACTACTCTTTTATGTCCAAAAACTATCTGGAGCTTTTCGGCGATGTTTCTTCCGCTGTCTCTCTGATAAATCCTATATCAGAAGAGATGAGTACACTGCGGACATCTGTTTACCCGGGATTGGTTCGTACACTTGAGAGCAACTGGAATCAGGGCGCCCGCTCTATAAAGATTTTTGAGTTTGCAACGGTTTTTATGTCAGCAGGGGAAGGGAAACAGCCAAAAGAACGTTCCTGCCTGGCGTTAGGCGTTATGGGAGATTTCAATCCGTTATCATGGATCGGGAGCGTACAGACGGATACATTTTTCCATCTTAAAGGGGCGTGTGATAATCTGTTCGCTTTTCTGGGTATAAACGCGGTTTATGAACAAGCGGATATTCCTGCATTTCTTCATCCGGGTAAATCCGCGATGGTTTCAGCAAACAAAAAGCAATTTGGCTTTATCGGCGCTCTGCATCCGGATATAACGGGGAAACTGGATCTTAAATCACCGGTTTATTTGGCTGAATTTGATTTTGCTATGCTGATAAAACCGGCGCTAAAAAAAGAGATTAAATACAGACCGTTCTCAAAATTTCCGCCGGTTTACAAAGATATATCCATAGTTGTACCAAAAACGCTGTCAACAGATAAAATAACGTATGTTTTGAAAACAGCCAGCCCTCTGGTTCAGGACATAATTCTATATGATGTCTACTCCGGAACGGGGTTTGCAGACAATGAACGCAGCGTTACCTTCCGTATATTTTTTATATCGGAAGAAAAGACGCTGACAGACGAGGAGATTAACCCCATACTGATGGGTATGGCGGAAACTTTGCGTAAAGAATTCGGGGCAAAGCTGAGATAGATCGCTTATGAACGACAACCAATTTTCATTGCAACTGAAAAAAACAGTTGGGCAGTTCCGCGCCGATCTTGATTCGGCATTCGGCGATAAATCAGTAGGCGATGAAAAACAAAAAAACGGAAAAAGTCATTTAGAAGAGAATGATTCAAAGCCTTTGCTGACACTGACAGAATATCTGCTCTGCATAAAAGAAAAACAGGTTGCGGAGCTGGAAAAAAAGAGCGCCAGATATTATTTGGCGGCGTTGCAGCTTTCAGGGGCGTTTTTAAAAGTTATTTCAGATGAAGCAGATCCTGATTCTGTATTGGCGGAACTTTGCGGAGCTATGGATGCCGACAGCCTTATAATATGGCGACAGACAGGGAAGGATCATCTGGTACAGACCATTAATATTGACAAAAAAAAGGGAGAGGAGCTTTTTGTTTCAATGTTGCCGTATCTTTCCGATAATAATGTTGTTGATGCCGTTTTTACAGGGGAAACGTACCATATTATAGCCAACACCCGTCAGTCTGAAAATACTGACTCGGTTTTTGCGGCGCTGTATATACGTGGCAAAGACCGTACAACGTTTGAAGAGGGTGACAGCGTACTTGCCAAAACCATTACAGATATAATTTACAATTTGTTCGGAAAATCTGAGTAATGTTTTTTATCGCCTTTATATCTGTAAATCTATTTATAGGATTGTTTCTGGGCATAAACGCATGGGCTGCGTTCAGTCAGCTAATCCATAACAAGCTAATATTCTGGCTGATTGTATCATCTGTAACCCAAATATATTGGATAAGCCGTCTTTCCGCCTACAGATTTGCCGTTGAAATACCGGCATTACTATATTTTTTGGCAGCCTCATTGTTTGCTTTCTGCATTATGGCGCTGTTTATAGTAACAGGCGCGGATATTATCCTGTTATTTACACGGATTATAAAACCTTTAAACTTTGTTTATCAGTTTATTAAGACACACTCTGTTCAGACTGGTATTCTGGTTACCGCTTTAGTGTTATGTTGCTATTTTGCAGGGCTGTTTATAGCCAATTTCCCGGTTGAAACGCATTATAAAATATCAGTTAATAAACCTCTGGGAGCGGAAAACGTTAAAATAATAATGGTTTCAGATCTGCATATCACAACATTCACCCGTACAGGGGCGATAAACAGTTTGGTAGAGAGAATAAATAAATTGGACGCGGATATAGTGCTTTTAGGAGGAGATATAATAGACGGAGGGATGCGCCCGTTCGTTGAAAAAGATTTATCCGGTTTTTTTTCACGGTTAAAGAGCCGTTACGGTGTTTATATGGTTATGGGAAACCATGAATACTACGGGGGAGACACGGATTCTGTTGTTAAAGGGGTTATGTCCGCCGGAATACGGGTGTTGCGGGATGAAAAACTTTTTCTGGAACCGCTTGGTATCACGCTGATAGGGCGTGATGATATTTCTTCCGCAATTTTTAAGGGACATCCGCGCGCTGCGCTAAAAGAGCTTATGAGCGGCGCTGACTTGTCTAAACCTATTATAGTATTGGATCATCAGCCGCAGAAAAAACCTGTCAGAGAGGCGTTGACAAACGGCGTGGATTTACAGCTGTCAGGGCATACTCATAGCGGACAGTTTTTTCCGTTTAATCTTGTAGTGAAAAAGATGTATATCAATTCTTGGAAACTATGGTGTGAAGGATCGTTTAACCTTATAGTAAGCTGCGGTTTCGGAACATGGGGACCGCCCATAAGAACTGCCAGCTATTCAGAGATAGTTGTGATAGAATTGGTTATTTAACTCTTCTTGACAACTCCAAAACATAAATGCAATTCTTTGATTGCAACAGATGAAAAACTCCCTAATAAAAATAGTCAAATTACAGAAATAAAAATTGTTAATCCAATAACTTTCGAAATCATTCCCTAACCTATATACAAATCATCATATTTTTTCCTAATTGACATTTTTATATCCTTTTGGTATATTCCCAAAGTCATCAAGGGTTTTGGTGATGAGGCTTGATAACCCTCTCAATAAGCGTTTTTGTGAAAAACGACATATTTCACGCCTTTTCAGTCTCAAAATGGCTGGAAGGTGTAGGAATAAGACTATTTCAGTCCAATACTTCACGCCATCTTATTGTGGGTTATCAACTTCCAGCCGCCCTATTGACAATTACATTACAACTGGAGGTTTGTATGTTGAAAAGGGAATTTGTTATCGTAATTGTTTTATGTTTGTTTACCGTGACATTAAGCCATGCACAGTCCCGTCCCAACAAATATTTTGGATTGGAAACTGGAATCTTCCAGCAAGGAAATTTCTTGCAGTCGGAATGCGGTACTCCCATTGGGTCTTATGAACCCAATAATGGTTATGATTTTGGATTAAAATTCACAAATTATTTCAGCGAGAATGTTGGTATAATTGTCAGGATCAGTACGATCAACTGGGACACTCAATCTGATTATTTTCAATCCAATTTTGAATTTTCCACTACGAGCGTTGCTCTTGGTTTAGCGTTACGTTTCCAACTATCAGATCCTCTTGATTTTATCGCTAACGCGGGGGTATCTTACAATGCTAATTCCTATAAATATAAGGGAGGTGGTTTTCCGGATATTAAGGATGATGGTACAGCTTTAGGATATTTTATTGATGCTGGATTACGGTTCTATTTAGCAGAGCAGATAGCTCTTGGGGCAACACTCAGATATACCATTAACGAACAGGGGGCGGATAAACTCGAACAACACTTACCTACAGGAGTTTCCGTTAGTTCTAACAATATAAATTTTGGCGGTACAAGCGTACTGCTTGATGCAGGGTTTATGTTCTGATTTTTGATTGCAAATTTATAAAGAGATTTCTTGAAAAATTAAAAAACAGGAAATCTCGTAATCTTTTGCTTTAGTAAAATTATCCCCTCTTCGGAGGGGGTTAAAATTGCGGACAACGTTGTGACGAAGCTATTCAATTGGAGTATTTACCTGCATGGATTGCCGCGCTTAATAAAAAGTATTCCGCTCGCGATGATGTCTGCGCAATAAGTAACCGCTATGGGGATATTAGTGTTTTAAACGGTTTTGGCCTTAGACCTAATGACTCGCCTTTAATTATATTCGCAGCAAGCATCCGGGTCATGTGATCAATATCATCTTTTTCGTCATCTTTACCGCCCCTTCCGCTTAACGAAGCGCTTATGCGCTTAAAGTTTCCGGTAACACCCCGCGCCGCCGCAATGTTATATTTATCAACAGAATGGAATACTACACCGTTCTTGGAAAGATTATAAATATAATCCATTTCTGCGTATGCGTATCCTCCGCAATAACCTGCTACTCCATCTCCATTCATTATGCGCCGGTAAGATATTGTAATATCAATGACTATATCGTCAGACGATGGTTCTTCCACACATACTTTAGATTGACATAAATATTTCTTCACATCGGTAAAAAACAAATCCTGTAATTCAGCATCAGAAAAATGTATGTTTCCGGCAGGACAACGGCTATGCACGTCCACTTTTACGGATCGCATATTAAACTTTGAATCCGGTTTTACATTTTCCAGAAACACGCTTGACTTTATTGCGCACCCTGCAAAAACAAGTATCGCCGCAACTGATATATACTTTTGTATTAACTGTTTTCTCATACGATTATCCCCCAGCTATATTATTATTGCTCAGTGATGGAATTATTTCAACGGCAAAAAACACGCCCGTTTATTATGAGTCCTTTTATCAAGTACTAGGTGGTAATTTTCTTGGCGTTTATTCAATTTGCCTTTATTGCTATATGGCCAAAATAGTGTCAACATACCCTAATCAGTTTTCAATAAACAGATTTACGATGACCAACTGTTAAAACCAATATAACAAGTTTGTTTTCCTGAATCTCTGCTAACAATCGGTAATCACCTACTCTATAACGCCATTTCCCCTTGTGGTTTGCTGTTAATCCTCTACCATGCATATGAGGGTCATCAGTATCAACAAGATTCTTTTTAACCCAAGCTAAAATCAAGGTTCTTGTACATTTATCAAGTTTCTTTAACTGTTTGACTGCCAGTTGAGCATATTTTACGGAATAAGGCATTATTCTTGTTCTAACATCTGCACAACTTCATCATGCGTAAAAGCAATGGAATTCTTTTTATATTCTGTGATAGCCTCATTATAGGCTTTAAGGTCATATTCATCTTCTATACGTTCAATTACCGCAGTTCTGAACAGATCTGAAATACTTATATTGCGTAATTCTGCGTATTTTTTTATCAGTTGTTCTTCTTCGCTATTAAGCCTTACTGAGATCATAGTTTTACCTCTTACCATTTACTTGTCATACAATGTATGACAAGTAAGCATAGTTGTCAATAGGCAAAATTGTGATATTCCTGCTTTTGAATAATTCAAAAGCAAGGTTTTATGGAAATACCAGCACACTCCCTGTCTTTAATTCAAAATAATTTGCAATCGCCTACCAGTTGATTGTTTTCATAAGTACATTCCTCCCTTAACTGTCCGCTTTCGTAGTATGTCTTTTCTATTCCTTCCTTTTTACCATTTTTATAAGGAACTTCATACCTTAACTTCCCGCTTTTTTTGCTGTATGCCTTTGCTATTCCTTCCGCCAGACCATTTTTGTAGGGAATTACCTGTAAACCATAAAAAAAAGAATTTGAACACACTGTGCCATCTAGTGGATCATAGCTTGTTGCAGGACGCATTAATCCGTCTCTTACACTAGCGTCAACGTCTAAGTTATACTGACATTTTGCGTACGCATTTCCAATAACTACAAAACACAAACAAACAATAATTAACACACCTAATTTTTTCATCTGATTTTTCTCCTTTATTTGTTTATTCAATTAAACATCACCTAATTAAATAAAAAATAATTCCAGAATCATAATCTGCAAGAGCCAATAAATGTCTGTTATTTTTACAAGGTTATTTGAATGAGTTTTGTTTAAAAATAATTTTAAGGGGAAACAACCACAACAAAGGCGGCTTTGCGCCCCTCTATTTGTTTTAAAATTGACGCAATATGTCCTCTGATATTAACAGCGTTTTCACTACCTATATCTATGGAAACGCTTATGTCTTTCCTGATATGAACCATATCTTCCAGCGTGCGTTTTAAAGCATAGGGTCTTTCCAGAAAAATCGAGGTAATCCTGCTATTTTCAAGATTTGTAAAAAAACGGCGCCGCGTTTCCCCTTTTTTTGGCGGAAATCCGAGAAATATAAATCTGTCGGAGGGAAACCCCGAAACGCTCAACGCGGCTGTTATACTTGATGCCCCGGGTAACGAAAGCACCTCCACCCCATCTTTAATGCACTGATCCACTAAACGGTAATCCGGATCGGCAATACACGGAGTTCCGGCATCGGATACAAGCGCGGTACAGCAAACTTCTTTTATCTTTTTTACAATTTCAGCCCTGTTTGAATCAGAGCTGTGTTCATTTAGCAGTTCCAGAGGTTTATCAGGGCAGCCGGAAACGGCAAGAAGGCGTTTGGCAGTTTTCCGTTCCTCCGCTATCAGTAGATCGCAGCCCTGCACAGTTTCAATTACACGGGGATCGATCTTTTTCCACTGTCCGTCTATAGGAAGCGCCGCTACAATGAGCTTAGGCATACGTTATTATTTGGTTATCCTTTCCATTCCGCCCATATATGGTCGCAGAGCTTCGGGAATTACCACTGAACCATCCGCCTGTTGATAATTTTCAAGCACAGCAACCAGCGTTCGCCCCACCGCAAGCCCGGAGCCGTTTAATGTGTGCGTAAAATCAATTTTCCCGTCCTCTCTGCGGTATCGGATATTTGCGCGGCGAGCCTGAAAATCTTTGCAATTGCTGCAACTGGATATTTCACGGTAACAGTTCTGACCGGGAAGCCATACCTCTATATCGTAGGTTTTAGCGGATGCGAACCCTATATCTCCTGTGCAGAGAGTGATTACACGAAATGGTATATTCAGACGCTTCAGAACCTCCTCCGCTTCGGCAAGCATCTCTTCAAGTTCAAACATAGAATGCTCCGGCTTGGCGAACTTAACAAGTTCAACTTTGTTAAACTGATGCTGCCTTATAAGTCCGCGGACATCTTTGCCGTATGAACCTGCTTCCCTGCGGAAACATGCTGAATAGGATGTAAATTTTAAAGGTAAATCAGCCTCTTTTAATATTTCGTCAGCATAAAGGTTTGTCACAGGCACTTCTGCCGTAGGGGTAAGGTATAGGTCATCACGCTCACACCAGAAAGCCTCCTCCTGAAACTTAGGAAGCTGTCCTGTGCCTGTCATTGCGGCAGGATTTACCATATACGGCGGCAGAATTTCAATATACCCCCTTGAAGCGTGCAGATCCATCATAAAGTTTATAAGCGCACGCTCCAAACGGGCGCCTGTGCCGGTAATCATAGTAAAACGGGATTTGGCAACCTTTGTACCCCGTTCAAAATCAAGGATACCAAGCTCAGAACCAATATCCCAGTGCGCTTTGGGTTCAAAAGAGAATTTTGCCGGTTCGCCCCACACGCGGTACACTGGGTTGTCATTCTCGTTTTTCCCGACGGGAACGCTGTCATCTACAAGGTTGGGCAGTAAGAGCAGTTTCTCACGGAGTTTTTCATCTGTTTCTTTCAGATCAGCGTCCAGCGTCTCTATTATAATGCTGTTTTCTTTTACTTGCCGCTGCATATCGGAGGTGTCTTTCCCCTCTTTTTTGAGCATCCCTACCTGTTTTGAAAATTCATTGCGAAGGCGTTTTAATTCCTCAACATTCTGAATAATTGTCCTGCGTTTGGAATCCAGATGTATAATCTCTGTAATGTCAATATCTGTGCAGCGAAGCGCTGTTTTATGTTTAATTATTTCCGGATCAGCCGTAATTTTTTTTATATCTAGCATAACAAAAGCCTCCTTTATTCTATCTTCAGCGCCTAAATTCTCATTAATTACAATCAATAGTACGTCCGTTTTCCCAGTCTATAAGCTCCTCTGGGGTAAAAGCTCTGCCGTTACCGCAGAAACCGCTGACAACCTTATCGTCCCTGTAAAGTATTCTCGCTTCTATACGTCCATTTAATCCGTTTTTATTGAGGTTTTCACTTTTTATTCTTCCGCTTTCATAGTAAACCTTTGCAATTCCATCTACTTTGTCATCTTTATAAGGAACTTCATTTGTCAGTTTTCCGTTTGCATCGTAAATTTTTGTAATTCCTTCATATTTATTATTTTTATAAGAAATTTCACGTTCTAATTTTCCATTTTCATTGTAAATCTTTGTAATTCCTTCCAATGCGCCGTTTTTATAAGGATTTTCCTCCTGTAGCTTTCCGCTTTCATAGTAAAATTTTGAAATTCCTTCTATTATTCCATTTTTATAAGGGATTTCATTTAATATTTTTCCATTTCTATGGTATATCTTTCCTGTTCCTTCTTTTTTGCCATTTTTATAAGGGATTTCACTTAGGAAATGTTCGTCCGCATAAGTACAATTTACCCCATTAGCCGGCTGGTCATTTGACTTTTGAATCTCTTTTCCGTTTACATCTTTAAGTTCGTTTCGGGGATCATCAAAATCTAAATTATAAGAATTTACATACGTTACATATTGACATTTTTTCTGTGCATTTCCGGTATTTGTAATACATAAACAAAGAACAATTAATATAATTAACTTTTTCATACGCTTCCCCCTCAGTTACTATATAGACAAAGAACTGATACCGACTTGCAATCAATACAAGGGAAATTTTTAAACTAGCCCGGCATACTTTAATATTGATTTATGGTCAGGATCTCTGCCAAGGAAATCTCTGTAAATTTCACTCATTTTGCAGCCCGCCCCTCTGCCGAGAACATTGTCCCTAAAACTTTTCGCCAAATCTTTATCAAACAGCCCCTTCTCCGTAAAGGCGCAGAACGCGTCCGAAGAAAGCATCTCCGCCCATTTGTAACTATAATATCCTGCCGCGTAACCACCGCTGAATATATGAGAAAACCCATTCTGAAAAAGATTATATCCGGGCGGGATTATCACCGCCACCTCCTCCCTGACGCTGTTCAGCGTTGTCTGTACCTGTTTTTCATCCATCTTTTCCAAATGTATAAGCATATCAAACAGAGCAAATTCAACCTGCCGCACAAGCGCCATAGCCGCCTGAAAGTTCCGCGCGGATACAACTTTTTCTCTCAGATCTGGCGGAAGTTTCTCGCATGTTTTATAATGTATTCCCAATGTATCCAAAACTTCAGAGCTGTAAGCGTAATTTTCCAAAAACTGAGAGGGAAATTCCACCGTATCCCAGTCAATGCCATTTACTCCGCTGACGCTAAGTTCGTCTGTCTCCGAAAGAAGATGATGCAGTGCGTGACCCATTTCGTGAAACAATGTTGTAACATCGTCATGGCGTAATAATGAAGGGTTATCCGGTTTTGATACAGGGAAATTAGCCACTATAAACGCTTGCGGTAAATGCCCCTTACCGGAAGCATCTCTGTGATAAGTATGCCAGTTGTTCATCCACGCGCCGCTTCGTTTTTCCGGGCGCGCTTCCAGATCCATAAATAACCCTCCCAAAACTGTGCCATATTCGGATATTTCAAAATATTTTGCCTTTTCGTGCCATAACTTAGCTGGTTTTTCGGTAAAATCAATGTTAAAAAGGCGTTTTATTATACTAAACAGCCCATTAACCACCGTATTCTGTTCAAAGTAAGGGCGAAGCGCCTCTTCGTCGTAATCAAAGCAGACTTTTTTAAACTTGTTACTGTAATAGTTTATGTCAAAAGCCTCAATCTCAGCTATGCCGTCTTTTGCGGCAAACTCCGCAAGCCTTGCTTTATCTTTTACAGCATAAGGTTTGCCAATAACTCCCAGCTCCCTTAGAAAACTTATTACACACAAAACCGAGGGAGCTGACATTTTGCGGATATTTAGCTCCGCAAAATTGCTGTACCCCAATAAATGGGTTTTTTCATCCCTCAGCGCCAATATCTCTGTAATGATTGCGCTATTTTCAGGAGCTCTTGTGGAATATGCCCTGTAAACCTCCTCCCTTTTCTCTCTGTTTATTACATAAGTCATAAAAGCTGTATAACTTGGCATCTGAAGCGTAAACTCCCAACCGTTGTCGCATTTTGCCGAAGTTTTATCACTTTCCGGCATTTCACCAAGAATTTTTGCATCTGTAATTACTATTTTGTATGCGTTTGTGGCGTCAAGTAAATTTTGGCTGAATTGGTCTGAAAGTTCGCTCAGGCGTACATTTATCTCTCTTATTCTGTTTTTTTCTTCGCCGGATAGGTTGACGCCTTCCAATTCAAAGTCAAATATTGCGTCATCTAAAACTTTGCGCGCAACAGGCGATAAATTTTCATACTCTTTCCGACGTATCTCCGCAAACGCATTATAAACGTCTTTATTGTGCAAAAGCTCTGTAGAGTAGACAGTCAGCGGTTCAATGCAATCCGCGAATGCCTCCTGTGTTTCTGCGCTGTTTTGCACGGACTGAAGATGGGATATGGGGGTAAAAAAAACCGAAATCCGTTCGCCCGCCTCCATAAAGGGGCGTACAAAACTTATATAGTTTTTTTCCTTTTGGCCTAAAAGCCTTTCCAGTTCCGCTTTATTATCTGATATAATTTTCTCCAGCTTTGCCCTGCAGTTCTCAAGGCAATCCGATGGGAAAGAACCTAAAAGCATTAATTAACTCCGGTAATCAGCATTTATCTTTACGTAATCCATTGTCATATCGCAGGTATGACAGACATATTCGCTGTCTCCGGCGCCTAAATCCACTTTGATCGCGTATTTGGGCTGTTTCATAATTTCATACGCTTTCTCTTCCAGCTTTAGGTCAATAATAAGTGAATTTTTAACGTACAGTAAATCACCGAACCACACAGAAACTTTGTCAGGGTCAAATTCCGCGCCGGATGCGCCTGCTGACGCCAATATCCGCCCCCAGTTCGGGTCACAGCCCGACAGCATTGTTTTAACAAGCGGCGAATTGGCTATCTTTAATGCGCATTTTTTGGCTTCCGTATCGGATTTAGCTCCGGTAATCTCAATCGTGATAAGTTTCGTAGCGCCTTCGCCGTCTTTAACCACCATAAGGGCAAGCTGCTTACATACCCATTTGAACGCCGCGTAAAACTGTTCACGGTGTCTGCCATCGGCGAGGCTTACTCCGGACATACCGTTTGCAAAAGCAATAAGCGTGTCGTTTGTACTCATATCCCCGTCTATTGTTATAGAGTTGAACGATTCCTCCGCCGCCTCTTTAAGCAAATTCTGAAGTTCTTCCGCACAAAGCGCCATATCAGTGGTAATAAAACATAAAAGCGTTGCCATTGACGGGTCTATCATCCCCGCTCCTTTGCACGCCCCTCCTATCACATAGCTTCCGTTATCTGTATTCACAAGCGCGGCAATCTCTTTTACTTCCGTGTCTGTTGTCATTATGGCTTTTGCGAAAAGATTTCCGTTGCTGTCATCCAGCCCGTCACAAAGTTCCGGAATATTTGCGGAAATTTTGTCTATAGGGAGTTGTGCGCCGATAACACCGGTTGAGGCAACAAGTAGCGATCCGTCAGAAAACCCCAGTTTCTTTTCCGCCAATGACGCTGTTTTTTCAGAATTTTTATAACCTTCCGCGCCTGTACAGGCATTTGCGCAGTCGCTGTTCACTATTGTTCCGTAAAATTCTTTTGTTTTTTCAAACAATCCTTTGTTATAGCGTACCGGAGCAGCTAAAACCCTGTTTGTGGTAAATAATGCCGCCGTCTGGCAGGGTGTATCGCTAACAAGCAATGCTAAATCAAGCTTTTTTTTCCCCTTACCCCTTATATCCGCCGCACACGCCGATGCGCTGAAACCCAGAGGAGCGCACACCCCGCCCCCTTTTACAATTTCAAACCCGTTGCTTTCATCTTTTTTCATAATAACCCCGCTTTTATATTAAATCCCATACATAAATTAAAACACTGCACAGCCTGCGCGCTCGCCCCTTTCATCAGGTTGTCAAGAGCGCTGACTATAACAAGGTTATCCCCCTGTTTATACATCGCAATATCTATAAACGGCGTACCCGCAACATACTTAATGCAGGGAACGCTTCCGTCCGTCCGTATCCGTACCATAGGTTTTCCGTCATAAGCTTTGCGCCAGATATCCATCAGCTTTTCAGGTTGTTTGCCAGAGCGGGTGTAAATTGTAGAGAGCATTCCGCGTATAAGCGGCGTTAAATGCGGCGTAAATACTATATCACTCTCTATCCCTACCGCTCTCTTTAATATATGGTCAATCTCCGGTTTATGCCTGTGCGAAAAGATATTGTATGGTTTTAAATCTTCATTTGCTTCACAGAAGTGTGTAATTTCCGTGACTTTCTTACCTGCGCCGGAAACTCCTGACTTGCAGTCAGCAATAAGGACAGATGAGTCAATGGCTTTTTCAAGCAGAAGCGGAATTAAAGGAATGAGGACTGAGGTCGGATAACAGCCGGGAACTGCTACCAAACCGCTGTTTTTAATCTCAGTTTCAAAAATTTCGGCAAGTCCGTAAACTGCTGTTTTCAAAGTATCAGGGCGTTTGTGTACAGCTTTATAAGTTTTTTCGTACAGTACAGGGTCGTTTAACCGGTAATCTGCACTGAGATCAAACACCTTCACCCCGCGCGCGCGCAGGATTGCAGCGGCATCCATGCTTGCCCCGTGAGGGAGGCAAAGGAATACGGCATCACTGTCATCCGCGATTTTTTCATAATCATTGTCTGTAAGTATTGTGTCACAAAGCCCCAGAAAAGCGGGATATACTTCGCTGTACCTTTTTCCCGCCGCAGATCCGCTTGTTATATGCGCTATCTCAGCCTCCGGATGATTTATAAATATTTTTATAAGTTCCGCGCCGGTATAACCGGTCGCGCCTATTACGGAAACTTTCGCCATATTAACCTCTGTTGGTTAATCTATTAATCAGCTATATTAAACATATCATCTTGTTGTGTGTTTTGTCAAATTGCTACAAACAGACCGATTTTATCTTGATATTTCGCTTGGGTTTCATCAAACTGTACAGTTTTTATCCTTGATTTCTTTCCTGAAACAATTTTTACCGAAGATTTTGACAACCCTACGGTTTTGGCTATGAACTCTATTACGGCTTGATTTGCCGCGTCATCCACAGGCAAAGCGGAAACACACAACCTGATCATTCCGTTATATTCGCCGTTAAATCCGGTTTTTGTAACCCCCGGCTGTATATATAAAGTTATCTTCATAAAAAAGAGGGAGCTGTGTAACGCTCCCTCCCGGTTATTAAAAAATTAAATAAACTGCTACTCTTTATGACATTTTTTGCAGGTTTTACCTACAGAAACCTTTTTCTCTATATGACAGCCTGTCCAACAGAATTTGTGGGCTGCATTCTTTTCATTTGTCCCTTTAATCTCACCCGGAGGAGTAAATTTTCCTCCTTCATCGGTAGCGTGGCATTTATCGGTACATTTGTTATCTTTTTGGTGCAGTACGTGATCAAATACTACATCTTTTTGAGGCTTACCTTCAGATTTGATATTCCAAGAAGTTTTGAGATTAATTTTAGCCGGAGCTTCAACTTTAGCAACAGCCACTGCACTTGTAAATGCCAAAACCACGAGTATCAACAGCCCTTTTTTGGCAAAACTATTTTTCATAAATAAATACCTCCATAAATATTCTGACATATTCAGTAGCATTGAAGAGCATATATGTCAATAATTTTTATCACTCTTTTGGGAATGCTATAAACCTGACCCCATTTTGGTTAATGATCCTTATTGATACACTTGCGCCCGGTTTTACTGAGTTATATAAATCGCTAAATTGTTTAACGCTGGTAATATCAACGCGGTTCATCCATGTTATAATGTCTCCGGTCGCTATTCCCGCTTTTGCCGGCGCCGAATCATTCATTACTCCTGTAACAAGGATTCCGACTTTTATCCCCAGTCTGTCTTTTTCATTTTGGTTTAGGTCTCTGACTTTCAGCGGGGTTGAGGTGGACGGGGGAGTTTGTACAGGATTGCCGCTGTTTGCTGTCTGGCGCTCCGCCAATTTAACATTTTTTGTTATGGTTTTACCATCGCGTATCAGCGTCATTTTTATAGTTTGCCCGGGTTGTTTGCTGCCTATATATTGCGTTAGCTCCCTTGTGTTTTCAATATTCTTATCATCTGTTTGTTTTACGATATCACCCGGTAAAAGCCCCGCTTTATCGGCAGGATCGCCTTTTATAACATCTGCTATCAGCGCGCCTTTTGTGTCTGGCAGCCCAAAAGATTGAGCAAGGCTTTCATTTATGTCCTGAAGCGTCACGCCAAGCCAGCCGCGCTGAACCTTGCCGGATTTAAGCTGTGTGAGCAGTTCCTTGAGCATATTAACCGGTACAGCAAATCCAAGTCCCTGTCCGGCTGTGCTTATAAGGGTATTTATTCCGATTACCTCCCCTTTCATATTTAGAAGTGGTCCGCCGGAATTTCCGGGATTGATTGCAGCATCGGTTTGTATGAAATTATCATACGGTCCTGTACCTAAGTTACGCCCTTTTGCGGATATAATACCGGCGGTAACCGTCCATTCGTAGCCTACCGGGTTGCCGATTGCAATGACCCATTCGCCTATTTCAGACATATCAGAATCCCCCAGCGGAAGGGCTTTAAGCTTGGCGCCTTTTGTATCAATCTTAATAAGCGCAAGATCAGTGAGCGGATCGCTGCCAACAAGCGTTGCTTTGTATTCTTTGTTGTCGCTGGCTTTTACTATTATCTCCTCCGCATTGTTGATAACATGGTTATTAGTGATTACAAACCCTACAGAGTCCACGATAAACCCTGTGCCTGCCCCGCGCACTTTATATTGCTGAGGAGGCATACCGCCGCCGCCGCCGAAAAACTGGCGGAAAAAGTCGTCATCCATAAAAGGGTTCGCGGTTCGAGTAGCGGTAGCGGTGGTATTTATGTGTACAACTGCATCTCTGGTTGCCTTTACCACAGGGACAAACGATTCCGGCGCGGCGTAAGCCTGAACTGCCGATAATAAAAAAACAAACATTGCCAAAATTAATGATTTTTGCATTATATACCTCCGAATTAATTTGAAACGTTTTTAGGGCGTGTCTAAGTTTTTGTCTGACATATTATCCGATAAATTATCTGTTTCCGCATTTTTATTTTTTAAAGTTTTTTCATCAGCTACGATTTTAACTATTTCTCCCATTTTGTCAAACGGGATTGTTCCTACCACTGTATATCTGAAACCGTTTATGTTTTCACTGTATATATAATTTCCATATGCTATCAGATGTTCTCCCTTACTGGCGTCTTTTCTTTTTGATTCAGTCAAAATTTTATTCATGGCTGTGGGCTGTTGTTTAGCAGGAAGGGAAGAGCGAAACAGGGAAAAGCGGTTGAGTCCGTCAGAAAAAAACATACGCATTACGTTATCCTGCATTATTTCTGTATATTGATGTGTAAACCCGAAATAATATTTTTGCGGCTCAGGACTGTTCTTTAAAGGAGGAGGTTTTTTGCCGGATACTCTACCCTGTTGTGACAGATACACCGCGCCGTAAAGCAGTTTATTGTCGTTGTCATATATTTCCAGATTAAGCACTGAGTCAGAATCCTCCGTAACCCATAATATATGTCTGAAACGGTCCGCGGCAAGCGGAGTATAGTCATACTGAACAGTCTTTACCCCTTGCCATAAAACCCCATAAGTGATTGCAAGCTGATAATGTTCGGATTTTACAAGACTGGGATAAAATGGTTTCTGCAAAATCATCAAAGCAATATCCCGCACCACAGTGGGGACAAAAGGGGTATTAAAACTGAAAAAAGAGATTGCGCCGTCGTTGTGTGCCATCCGGTAATAAATTATATCTTCTGCAAAAGAAACGGAAGGTAGTACTGCTGCCATGCAAATAAAAAGCAATGGCAGACAGAAGCGTTTCATCTACTAAAACTCAACTGCTTATTATCGTTACCTCCTGTTTTTAAATTATTATTATCGTTGACATGTTCGTAAATATAGCTTGTATAGATGACCGGGTCTTGGATGGAGCCGGCAATGTTGCTGCCTGCCCTGTGAGCAGAAAAGACCGTTGCCGCGGTTATTACAAGCATAAATACAATTACCAGCCATTGCGGCGTCTTGTAGGCGTTTGTTTCAGCAAACGCCGCGGGCATCTCATCAAATGATTTGTCCATTGCAGAAATCCTCCGCATAACATCAGCAGATACATCAATTTTACCGGAAACAGACGGATATCTGCCAAGCATCTTTTTTAGCGCGTATTGTGAATCCAGTTCCGCTTTACATTTAGGGCAAATTTTTATATGCTCCTGAAGGGCAAGTTGTTCAAGAGCTGTTGCCTCGGAATCCACAAAAGCAGAGATAATTTCATAAAAACG
>JAIRQX010000051.1 GCA_031256375.1 Deferribacteraceae bacterium | reverse complement strand
ACAACATCAGGCATGGATTTATACAAACCGACCAGAGCTCTGTATGAAAAACTGGGTTACGAAACAGCCGCCACCCTGCCTGATTATTTTGTTCCGGGTGACGCGCGGGTCATATACAGAAAGATATTCCGCTAGAGCAATTTAAAAATTAGACGGCGCTTTGCGCCTCCTATAGCATTTCCATGTTGAAACGCTATATAGCAGTTCCACTCGTCTTTGCGAGGAACGCAGTGACGAAGCAATCCAGTGTGAGCCTTTATCTGCATGGATTGCCACGCTTCATAAAAAACATTCCGCTCGCAAAGACGGTTAATGTATTATGGAACTGCTATAATCTTATTTTCTATATTGTTTTTTTAAAAAACTTAATTACAGAGTTGTCAATCATACATTCATTTGCTGTTTTATGCTTTAATACGCTTTAATTTTTTTGTTTACAGGTTATATTATTTGTAATAGACTATGGGAAAACAGTAGCATGAGGAGACCGGGATGCACAGAAAAGGGTTTACTATGGTAGAATTAGCGATAGTGCTTGTGGTTATTGGTCTTATACTCGGTATGGCAATAAAAGGTAAAACTTTGATTGATTCGGCAAAAATACGCGCCGAAGTAATAAAAATAAGCAAATTTGAGTCTGCCGTCTACACGTATTTTGTAAAAACAGGTTGTTTGCCGGCATTAGACAAGTCCGGCAGATACGACACCGCAAGCCTTGTCGCTATAGGAGCTTTGAGTCAGCGGGATTTTTATTCTGAAATGGCAGGGGATAACTGGACTCTGGTGGCTTGCGGTATGCAGCCCTCGGGTTTTAATGTGTCCGGTTCAGGAGCTGAGGTATGCGCAAGGATGGGTGTTAACGAACATAAAAAAGTTCCTGCCAGGCTTGTATGCAACATAGAAAAGCTGCTTGATGACGAAAATCTGAGTACAGGTCTCGGGCGTGTTCAGTCCGGCGCAACAAACTTTTCCATTAACGTTTATAATGACTGTAACTCAGCGCCTGCCGGCGTATATGACTATATGTATATTATATTTTAATTTTATTTAACTTATAGGATTATTTAATTATGACTGACTTTGTAAAAAAAGATTCAGAAGAACATGATGAATCTGACCAACCAACAGTCTCTTCAGATAACAAAAAGGTATCAATAAATGAATATCTTGAAATGCTCAACAGCGGTAAGGTAAAACTGGTTGATGAGACAAGACCGGATAATACATCAAAACCTACATCTACATCAACATCAACATCGCCTACCATAAAAGAGATAAATCAGGTTATGGCAGTCCATAAAAAAGCTAAAAATATCACGGAACAGATTCTTGTGGACGCAAAAATGGGAAAAATTGTAGATACCGGCACAGTCAAAGATTTAGTTTCAGAGCTTGTAGAACATTGTATAAAAAGCCCTGAAGCTTTTGTAAATATGACAAGGTTAAAAGATTATGACAGCTATACTTTTACGCATTCCGTAAACGTTTCAGTTATCTCAATATCCATAGCCCGCAGACTTGGCAGTTCTGCACAGGATATGAAAAATATTGGTTTTGCCGGACTCATGCATGATATAGGAAAGATGTGGGTGCCTGAAGAAATTCTAAACAAACCGGGCAAACTCACTGATGAAGAGTTTGAGATTATAAAAATGCATCCAGTCCGCAGCTACGAATATCTGCGGGACTATTCTGAAGGGATACCGGAAGATATACTCAGCGCTGTCCGTAGTCACCACGAAAAATCTGACGGTTCCGGCTACCCTGACGGTATTATTGAAAAATATATACCTAGGTTCGCTAAAATTATATCTATAGCGGATGTTTACGATGCCATTACGAGCGAAAAGGTTTACAACAAAGGGATAGTGCCAAGCAATGCCCTTAAAATGATTTTTAGCTGGTCAGGAAAACATTTTAATGACGCACTGGTAAAATTTTTCATCAGCGCAATAGGAATTTATCCTGTAAGTACCCTTGTAATGCTTAACACAAATGAGCTGGCTGTTATACTGGAACCCAATAAAAAAGAACCTATGCGTCCGAGAGTTCTGATTATATCAAACAGAAGGCTGGAACTCACTAAACCGTCATTTTTTGATCTTACTTCATACAACATCGCTACGCGGATACCCTACAAAAGCATTGTATCCGCCCTAGATCCGCGGGATTTTAACGTAAATCCGAATCAGATTATTGAGCAATATATCGGAGGTTAAAACAAGCCGCAACTTGGTATGGCTGCATTCATACCAAAATTCAATCGATAAAATTGCTTTCAGGAGAAAGGTAAGCTTACAATCGTGTACTGCTTGAAAATAGCAAGCTCTGCATTCATATTCTTATCAATAAGGTAACTTGTAATACACGCGGGGGAGATATCGGAAATAATCTTAAAAAGCCCTCCTATCACTCCCCAATAATGACACTGGTCATCTGTCTGATCCGTGTCCATAATTTTTGGGGTCAGATGCATAGCTACCGGTTCGCCTGTATATACGCTGTCATAATCTATAACAATTTTAGTTATATCTTTCTTTGAGCTTCCTACCAAACGCATTTCCGCGGCAATAACAGAATACGGCGCTAAAAGCGGCTTGGTAACGGTAGTGACAAGATAATCTGATTCTCTGGCGCTTTCAATCATTAAGCGCATTATAGTATCAAAAGTTTTGCACATTAATCCGCAGAAAAGAATATTATAGTTCATTATAACGCCTTCTTATCGCAATACGGCACACAGCTCCGGCAACCGGTGCATAATTTAACGTTTATATGTATTCTGTTTTCCCTGCATATCATCGCGGGGCAATGTGAACCGTTTACACACTCCGCACTTGTGTTATTTTTATAGCATACACACTTTTTAAAGTTATTTCTTAATATGGAATATTTTTTAATATTCTTACAACTATAAGGGAACACGGTATTTCTGACTATTTTCAGTTTTGTCGGACCGCTTATGTACGGAAACGGTACTTTTTCACCGCAATCATTCATCAACACAAAGGTCCCATTTGATAAAAGAATATTTTTAACCGGGAGCGCCTCGCTGACATTACCGACAAACAGCGTTGCAACACTGAGTTTCCGGCTTACAATGCCCATATATTCCGTTATGCTTATCTGCTCAACCGGATAAAGATTTTTTACAGCTTCACACCTGACAGATGTAAAAACAATGACGTCCTTTAACGGCAGATTCGCATAAAGCGCAGCAAAAGGGCAACCCGGACAAAGATACACATTTGTTGCCAAAGGTTCATTCTGTAAATCAGGTGAAAGATCAATGTCCAAATCGTGCAGTATATGTATTAGTTTGTGAAAGAAATATAGATTTTTTTCCGTAGTATGAATATTTTTAAGTTTTACAAACAACTTCTCCTGTTCCGGAATTTTCATGGGGAATATATATAACGGAAATTCCTCCGATGTGAGTTCAAACGCCATATTTTCCGGCATTTCATGCTGAGGAATTGATGTCCGCAACGCAGTATAAGCGGCTGTCAGTTTTTGCTGCGTAGAATGAATATTACGTTTGGCGGCAAATGTACTGTTGTTTAAATACGGCAACACACGATCCAAATCCCCTGTGGGGAAAGGCACTGTCATGTAGTTGTTAAGAATATTCGCGGCAATTATTACCTGAACGGGCATATTAGTGTCAGCAGAAGTTTTTAACGCCCTCGGAAATATATCTGTTATGTTTTCCGGTTTTCTGCAAAAAAAGACAGGGGTTTCAAGTTCTTCCGGCAGATTAGCGCTTACAAAGATACATATACCGCGCAGAGGTCTGTCAAACGAAATTTTAGGGATTTGGTGAAAAAAACCGATCGCTTTGTTCCCAACTACTGCCGAGGCAAGTAAATATTGGACAGCGTTTACCGCCTGTGTACGGAATGTGCCTGAAATCGCCAGAGGAAAGTTTTCCTCAACATAGACGGAAGAAAAATTAACCCCATTAATATACTCTATCAATGACTCCGTACTATTAATTATACCCATAAAATACATAATACAAAAAAAAAAAAAAAATACAATTATTATTTTTCTGGGAACTATCCGTTAACTTCCTGATTTCCTGCTCAATCCTTTTTATACAAGATGAGTTAAGCGCAAATACACAGATTTGTAGCAACGCGAGCGGCGCATAAATCAATTTACCACCATACGGAGCAACGACTACGGCGCTTCCTTCACCCAAAACCACACTTAAGTTTCAGACCTGTTTATTTTAGAGCAGCATTTTGTCCAGTGATGTTAAACCTAATACGTTAATTACATTTTCCGACGGATTTTCAACGTTAAAGCTGCCTCCGCAACTGTTAGCCTTTTTGTAAAACATAAGAAGTATTCTTATACCGACAGAGCTTAAAAATTCAACATCCTGCATATTTATGACAAAACGTATATAGCCGTTTTTATTAGCCTCTTCAAGTTTGTATTGAAACGAGTTTGCACTCACAGAGGTAATGCGACCTTTCAGAAAGAACTTGATAATCCCTGAATTTGTTTTGTCTTCAACTATAGAAAGCTCTTTATCGCTCATTTATATCTCCAATATTTATATTTGCAATATTATATTATATGAAGTAAATGTGTCAATAAGCAAATTTTTGGCGGAGCGGTTCAGGGTGAGTTTTTTAGTGATTATTAACAAAGTGATTGTCTGACAAAAGGAGCAAACGTTATGTCCGTAAGGGTAAAGATATTGACTATCGTTCTGGGCTTCTTCTCGCTGAGTTTGGCGGCATTCGCCGTATATTCGGTAACCACGACAACAAGTTACAAACAGCTCCGTACTGAAGAGGTGTCGTGGATGGTTGCATTTGAGAGTGAGCGTGTGGACAGGATCATAACCGAAATGGAGCGTAACGCCATAGACCTTGCACTGGCGGGGCATCAGTTTTATAATACGGACGAACACTCCGACAAACTTGGCATATCAATTTCGCTGGAAAATTTCATAGCGTTTACAGCAGCTGTGGGCGGCGGTATCTGGTTTGAGCCGTTCGCATTGGGCGCCAACAGGCAACGGGTGTGTTATTATGCTTTTTTTGACCCGTCTGTCGGCGCTGTGCGCCATGACCCTAATTTTGAAACCAAAGAAGACGATTATCACACACAGATTTGGTACATGATAAACGCGTCAGGGGTTGACGGGAGATACCACGCCGTATGGACACCTCCCTATTATGATGAGGTCAGAAACAGCTCGCTTATGGCTACCGTTGGAGCGGGAATCTATAGCGACAGCGGATTGCTGGTTGGCGTTTCTACCGTTGATTGGGAAATACAGAGCATGGTAGAGAAACTATCCGGCATCAAACCTACCCCAAACACTTTTATTTTGCTTGCCTCGCTGAAGGATGACTACATAATTTCAAACACATATACAAACAAGATAACACAAACCGGTTCGTCACTGCATGACTTGACATGGTACGGAAAATTAAATTTTGCCAGCGGCGATACCGTTAATATAAGTCGCTTTACCGAGGGCGGCGTGGAATATATATCGTTTTCCCGCCTGTTTGACAACGGATGGCTGTTTTCCATCCAGATACCGGCACAGGAAATTTTTGCCGAAATAGAAACGCGGAACAATCAATTTACCGTTATTATAGCCGTATCGTCCCTTATCCTGCTGCTGTCGGTGGCTTATCTGCTATCCCGCCTTATAAACCATCCGCTTAGCAGACTGACATCTGATGTCGCGGAACTGGGCAGCGGCAATCTTGATAAAAAAATTGAGATAAATTCAAAAGACGAGTTCGGAACGCTGGCGGCGGCTTTTAATAAGATGACGATTGACTTAAAAGCGTCTATTGAGCAGAATGCCCGTGAACGCGCCGAAAAAGAGCGTATCAGTGTAGAACTGAATGTTGCGGCAGATATACAGACCAATATGCTGCCCACCAAATTTCCTGCTTTTCCTGAACTTTATGAATTTGATATTTACGCCAGTATGCATCCTGCCAAAGAGGTGGGGGGAGATTTTTACGATTTCTTTATAATAAACAATACCACGCTTGCAGTGGTTATAGCCGATGTGTCGGGTAAAGGCGTGCCGTCAGCGCTATTTATGGTCAGAGCTAAAACGCTTATAAAGAACAATGCGCAGTCCGGCAAAAGTCCGCGGGAAGTCCTTGAAACAGTGAACAATATATTGTGTGAAAATAATGACGTCTGTATGTTTGTCACACTATTTATAGGTTATCTGGATATTTCCAGCGGAAAATTTACCTTTTCAAACGCAGGGCACAATATACCGCTTCTATACTCCGGCGGCAGCTATTCTTGGTTAGAATCAAAAGGGGAGTTTATACTTGCCGTTATAAAGAATACCCGCTATAAACAGAACAAAATTAGACTAAAGCCCGGAGACAAGCTGTTTTTGTACACCGACGGTATAACAGAGGCAATGAACAGTGAAGACGCTATTTTCAGTGATCAGCGCCTGATTGAAACAGCAAATAGTTATGCGCATCTGCCGCCAAAGGAGTTTGCCTTATCCGTCAAGCGCGAAATAGATATTTTTACAGACAAAGCGGAACAGGCGGACGACATTACAATGCTAGCGCTGCATTATATCGGGGGAAAAATTAACGAGTATGAGTTAGTTACTGAGTCTAAACTGGAAAACACAGACGATATTATAGATTACATTGACGCCAGGCTTGAAAACTGCTCCTCAAAAATAAGGAATAACATAGCGCTTGCTGTTGAAGAGATATTTTCCAATATTGCCCACTATGCGTATTATCCCTTGACAGGCAGTGTAACTATCCGCATGACTGTAGGTCGCGAAATTGTGATAAATTTTGAAGACAGTGGTATTGAGTATAACCCTCTGTTAAAAGACGACCCTGACCTATCTCCGACTATAGAAGAGCGCACTATTGGCGGACTGGGGATATTTATCACCAAAAATATAATGGATTCTTTGGAATATCAGCGTACCGGCAATAAAAACATTTTAACAATAAGAAAAAAAATAGAGAACAGTTATAGTAATTCCACTTGATATTAAGTGTCTTTGCGAGAAACGTTGTAACTAAGCAATCAAGAATAAACAGTCTGTCTTTGCCGCGCCGAAAGTGCGGCAAAGACAGTCAATGTAATGCGGAACTGCTATAATGTCGAATGTTTTTTATGAAGCGCGGCAACCAATATGCAGAAACCCCCGCAAATTACGCGGGGGTTGATACGGGGGTGTATTGACTGTTTCTGAAAGGCATGTATCAAGTTCTGCCGCGGCATATGCCGCGCGGGAACGCTTAATTATTAGCTGCTCTCAGCATGGAAAGCGCTTCGCTTGAAATTATCACACGATCCATCGCCTTTGCTTTATCAACTGCTTTCTCTTCGCCTTCCGAATTTGCGGTTGTGCGGGATTTAAGCATTTTTGACAGATCGCTCACGCTTTTGCTGTCCACATTCGTTGATGTAGCGGAATAAGCTGCGTACATATTATTGATCATCAATTTGTCCTGCATTTTTTTCCTCCAAATACCAGACTTAAACTCTATAAAGCAAAATATATGCCAATTTAATTTTATAGCAGTTGAAAGAACAATTATTATTACAATAGTCATTTTTTTGAAACAGAATGACTATAAAATCTCCCACCGGATTGTTTCTACACAACGTTCCTCGCAAGAACCGCTATAAAAAAAGCCGGAGTTATATCCGGCTATTTTTTATAACATCCTGTCATTTTTTTCAGAAAAAGCTCCCCTTTTCCTGTCAACATCCTGTTTTTTCACTAAAGTTCGTATCCCGGAACTTTTTGCCCTCCGTGGCGTTTATCTCCGCGTCCGTTCGGAGATTTGTGAACAGGCGGGATATGCGCCCGCCGCGCTTCAGATTTTACAGCTTTATAGATTCTGTTTTCCGTATAATTGTGACCTTTCCCGCCTCAAATTTTACTTCCAGAGAGCCGTAAAAACCACTGTCAAATATCTCTCTCAACATTTCATATAATTTTGTAATCTGCGATTTTGCATGTTGTTCCTGTTTCATATTTAATGCTGACATAATTACATCCTCCATGATGTTTTTTTAGGAACTTTTATTCCAGCCAATCCTTTGGCTTATTATATTATAATGTTATCTCCCCTGTATCAGCTGCAAAGCTACCTGTGGCAGCTGGTTTGCCTGCGCGAGCATTGCTACGCCGGACTGAACCAGAATCTGATACTTGGTAAATTTTGTACTCTCTTCCGCAACATCAAGATCGCGTATCCGTGATTCGGATGCTGTCAGGTTCTGACTTGCCGTAGAGAGGTTTTCAATCGTATGTTCCAGCCTTGATACCTGTGCGCCGACAGTAGCCCTTGCAGATACAACCATTGCAAGCGCGCGGTCTATATCGCCTATAGCTTGTCTTGCGTGTGCCTGACTTACCACCACCGTATTTTCCAACCCCAAACCTATCAGATCGAGCTGCGGTATGGAAACGTTCAAATCCTGCCCTTTGTTTGCGCCTATTTGCAGCATAGTACGGTTATCCACCAGGTGAAGGTGCATCTTTTTATTGATAAGGTCAGGCTGGCTTTCAAAAACAATCGCGTTACGGTTCGGATCCCATCTTGATTGTACGCCAGCGCGGGAGTCAAGCACAACTTCTGCGCCCTGAATAAGGGAATAAATACGGTCATCGCCGGTAACTTCAGTTCCTATGAGATTTCCTGTGTGGGCATCGCGAATTGTCACTGTACTTTCGTTAAAGGTAGGTTTTTGCACTTCTGCGATTGACAGAGCGTCTATGAGAACCTGATTACCTACAAATGAGATCTGTCCCTGCGAACCGGTCATGGCTGACTGTATTAACAGAGTTCCTTTGACTGTGCCCCAGCCCGTAGGATCCGGTACAGAAATATAACGTACCAGATTTGAGTTCACCTGCGAGTCGTTGGATCCCATGCCGAGACTGATTATTGCTTTTTTCAACTTCTCAACCAGAGTAGATATTGTGTCGTTTCCTTCAATATGGACAATAGCTGATTTACCGTTGCCGAATATCTGCAACTCTTGTTTATGATCAAAGATATTATTGCCGTCTGCATCCGTAAAACGGGAGATATCTTTGAGTTTGGTGCTTGTTGTAGCGGCTTCACCGCCACCCCGAACGGCAAAGTCAAAACTGCCCTCTAACGTGGTTGAGTCTATAGTTTCTTTAAATTCAAACGTTATGTTGCCTAGGTTAATATTGCCGGTATTGGGATCCATATTAACGTAGTAAACCGTTGTGGATTTTGTGTCCATAAAGGTGTCGCCGTTATCTTTAATTGTGAGCGAGTTTGCACCGGTATAAACTACTACCGGACCGATTGCCTTATCAGGACCGCCCGTTATCTGGATTGTGCCTCCGCCGGAAGCTATGCCGCTTACGGCTACATCACGGCTGACTGAGACAAGCATCTTGTCGCCATTTTGAATACTGCTGCTCAGTCCTATGGTAATTGCCGCGGATATGGTGACAGAATTGCCGGATAAATCAGAAACGCTGAATGCGTCTAAACCTGTTGTGGCAGCATTGGTGTCAATGGTAACCCAGTTGCCTACTTCGCCGGTTGCCGCGTTAATAAAGCGCGCCCGGAATAACACCGTGTCTGTAGAGGTGACAGTGTTAAGAAACTCAATCTCCACATAACCACTTGCTGATGCCGTTGTTGAATCTACATCTGTGCATGTCCATGAAGATCCCTGATGTGTGAAAACAGCCTCAAGCGCCGCTGAAGCGGTAATTCCAGCGGTTGCAGCCGCGCTGTTACTCACAATCACTGTGAAGTACGCCGTTCCGGTAGGAGGCAGCGTGTTGGGGTTGGTTACATTACCTACGTTAGTGTCGTTGTTTAAGGTACTGCCCATTGAGTAAGTAACGATCTCTGCGCCTATTGCGTCTTCGTTGAGGGTCATAATGTCCGTTTTCATGATCTGGTTTTTGCCAGGATCCACGGACATTGTGAGTTCATAGTTCCCTTGAGCGACAGGGGCGCGTATAATTGCGGATAAAAGATTTGTATCCGCCGACCACAACGCGGTGGCATTGCCGTTGATCAATTTACGGGTATTAAACTCTGTGGAGGTGGAAACTCTGTCAATTTCCGCCTTAAGCTGATCAATCTCTTTCTGGATTTCAGCTCTGTCGTTGGTGGTATAGATACCGTTTGACGCTTGCACTGCAAGCTCTCTCATCCTTTGAAGGATGGAGGATGTTTGTTCCATAGCCCCTTCCGCTGTCTGGAGATACGAGATACCGTCCTGAGCATTTAATGTTGCCCGCTTCAGACCGGAAATCTGTCCTCTCATCTTTTCGGAAATAGCCATCCCCGATGCGTCGTCCGCCGCATGGTTGATTCTCAAACCAGAAGACAGGCGTTCAATTGATTTGCCTAATGCTGACTGGTTGATACCTAAATAGTGCTGACTGCTCAGCGCATATAGGTTTTGATAAACTATTAACGCCATTCTAATCCTCCTTGATTTTTTCAATAGAGGGCGCGCACATCCTTGTGCAGGATACTTATCGGCATATTAAAAAAAAACTTTAGAAGAATTTTTATTTTATTTATTAACGTTGTGACTAAGCAATCCGACATGAGCTTTTACCTACATGGATTGCCGCGCTTCATAAATAACATTCCGCTCGCAAAGACGAAAAATGAAACTATTGTATTAATTGTCAATTAAAAAATATTTCGCGTACCCCCAATTTTTTCTCCTATTTTTTCAGCAAAGAGAGAAATCATGGTATTTACCCAGAAAATCTTCGGTGGTTAATTGGTCATTTTGTTTTCTTCGTTTCCTGAATCTAT
>JAIRQX010000036.1 GCA_031256375.1 Deferribacteraceae bacterium | reverse complement strand
TAACAGCAGGGAAGAAAATCAGACAATCAAGAATGGAGTCATTGCTGAAGAGTGTAAAAGTCCTAAAAATGAATCCAAGCTAAAGCAGAAAGACACAGAAGCGCGATGGACAAAGAAAGTAGGCAAAACGCACTTTGGCTACAAAGACCATGCTAAGGTAGACAACGAGAGCAAAATTATAACATCATTTACAGTGACGAGCGCCGAAGTCCATGACAGTCAAGAGATATTAGGATTGATTGATGAGAAAGACGAAGTATTGTATGCAGATAGCGCTTATGTAGGAGAAAAGCTGCATGAAGAGATGAAGTTAAAGAACCCCAATCTCAACCGAGAATCCATGAGAAGGGCTACAAGCAGAGACCGTTAACAGACGAACAAAAAGCAAGCAATAGGGAGAAATCAAGAGTTCGAGCAAGAGTAGAGCATATATTTGGATATATCACAAGGTTGGGAGTGCCGCACGAGAGATATGCGGAATGAACCTTTTTAGGGTTATTGGAGGTTGCCTTAATAAAATGGGCAAAAATTTTGGGGGTGCGCGACTAAGGTTGTCTATTGCAAGTTAAATATAATACCATATAATTATTCCGGATAAATTAAGGAGTTTTTGCAAATGTACATTCAACTGGTTTTAAACGTTTTAACCTTTGTGTCACTTGTTTTTGTCGCCGCTCTTTTGCTTAAAGGCAAAAATAAGCCTGATTCAGAAACATTTCTCGCTTTGTTTAAGAAAAACAATGAAGAGCAGCGCGACAGCGTTGCCAAGCAAATCAGTAGCGCCACAACAGAACAATTTCAAAGGTTTGGCTTAATTCAGGAAAGTGTTCAGTCAACCTTAAAAAGTAATCGTGAAGAGGTTAACAAACAACTGCGCGAATTCCAAACGCAGATTGACAAAAGACTCTCCTTAATTCAGCAAAACAACTCAGAAAATATTGACAAAATAAATGCCACGCTTGAAAGCAAAATGAAATCTCTCCAAGAGAGCAACGAGAAACGGTTGGAAAAGATGCAGAGTGTGGTGGACGAAAAATTGCAGAAAACGCTTGAAATACGTTTGGCGCAATCATTTGAATTGGTAAGCAAACAGCTTGACAGTGTTCAGCAGGGGTTGGGTGAAATGAAGAACCTTGCCGCCGACGCAAAAAGCCTGAAAAACGCACTTATTAACGTCAAGGAACGCGGCGCTTACGGAGAGGTGAGGCTTGAAAAGCTGCTCTCTGACGTACTTGCGCCGGGACAGTATGAGATGAATGTTGAAATCAGTAACAACAAACGGGTAGAATTTGCTGTCAAACTACCAGGTAATAATGAAATACCGCTCCTGCTGCCAATTGATTCAAAATTTCCGATAGAGGACTATAACCGTCTGCTTGACGCCGAGGATAAAAAAGCTATTGACGAAGCAAGAAAGTTACTTGCCCAAACGATAAAGACATCTGCCAAAGATATTTTTGAGAAGTATATAATGCCGCCCAAAACTACGGATTTTGCGCTGATGTTTTTGCCGACCGAGGGGTTATACGCTGAAGTTGTTCAAAATGCCGCCTTGTTTGAGGAATTACGGAATAAATACAAGGTCACTGCGGTTGGTGTGACAACGCTTTCAGCATTTCTGAGTTCGCTTCAAGTAGGTTTCAAAACGCTTACAATTGAACAGCGGTCGCTGGAAGTTTGGAATACATTGAGGAATGTGAAGTCAGAATTTATAAAGTTCGGGGATATTCTTGATAAAGCCCACAAGCAAATTCAGACTGTGGACAAAACTTTTGAGGAAATTGTCGGCAAAAGAACAAAAGCCATGAATAAAGCCTTGTCCGGCGTTGAAGAATTCAGCGAAACCAATAAACCGTTCCTGCCTGAAACCGTTTCTTGACGCTCACTTTTGCTCAGGATATAATATTGTGGAAGCGGGAGGGTGATTTGGACAGCAGAATATACCGTTGTTTTGTAGAAAAGAGACCGGGATTTGATGTAGCCGCGCTTGCGATACAGACTGAATTGTCTGCGGTTCTGCGTCTGAACAGCATGAATGTACGCCTTTTTAACCGCTACGATATACAAAACCTTGCGGCAGACAGATGGCAGATAGTTATGAACACAGTTTTGAGCGAACCTGCATCTGATTTTTGTTATGAGGAAAATCTGCCGTCCTTTAACGCCGGAACACGGCTTATATGTGTTGAGCCTTTGCCCGGTCAGTTTGATATACGCGCTGATTCATGCGAACAATGTATCCAGATGTTGCTGGGCGGCGCAAGACCTGTTGTAAGGGCTGCCGTAGTCTATGCGATAGCCGGTCTGTCTGATGATGAGTTTAATAGAGTAAAAGCGTATCTTATAAACCCGGTGGAGCGCCGCGAAGCCTCGCCGGATAAACCAACGGATTTGATTAATTCCGGCGGTCAGACACCCGGAGATATCCCTGTAATAGATGGGTTTATCCGGCTTAACGATCCGGAGATCAAAAATTTACGTCAAAATCTCGGGCTTGCAATGTCACCCGCCGACCTTGTTTATATCCGCGAATATTTTGCAGACGAACACCGCGACCCTACCCTTGCCGAGCTTTACGTAATAGATACCTATTGGTCTGACCATTGCCGCCACACAACATTCAACACTGTAATAGATTCTGCTGATATACGCGACTTGCGTGTAAAACGGGCTTATGATCTGTTTTTATCTGTAAACGGCAAAAAACCTGTCACTCTGATGAATATAGCCACTGCCGCAATGCGTCATCTTAAAGAGAGCGGCGGGCTGCCCGTGCTTGACATATCCGAAGAAAATAACGCCTGTACTTTGCGGGTGAATGCTGATTTTACGCATGGGAGTGAAGAATGGCTGCTGTTTTTCAAGAATGAAACACACAACCATCCCACAGAGATAGAGCCTTATGGCGGAGCCGCCACCTGTATCGGCGGGGCGATCCGCGATCCGCTTTCAGGACGGGCATATGTGTATCAGTCCATGCGTATTACAGGCGCGGGAGATCCGCGGAAACCAATAGAGGATACCCTGCATGGGAAACTTCCTCAGCGTAAACTTACCGTAACGGCCGCTAACGGTTTCAGCTCCTACGGCAATCAGATAGGTCTTGCTACAGGATATGTAAAAGAGTTGTATCACGACGGTTATATTGCTAAACGCTTAGAGACCGGCGCTGTAGTCGGCGCTGCGCCGTTGTCATGGGTGCGGCGGGAACGTCCTGCGGACGGTGACATAGTAGTTGCTCTGGGCGGACGCACGGGTCGTGACGGGATAGGCGGCGCTACCGGTTCGTCAAAAACGCACGGGGCAAACACAGTATCCGAGTGCGCTTCAGAAGTTCAGAAAGGGAACGCGCCTGAAGAACGCAAACTTCAGCGTTTGTTCCGCAACCCAAATGTGACGCGTCTTATAAAACGTTGCAACGATTTCGGCGCAGGCGGCGTGTCCGTAGCAATCGGTGAACTGTCTGGCGGAGTTGAAATAAATCTTGACGCTTTTCCGGTAAAATACAATGGATTAAACGGCATGGAACTTGCAATTTCCGAATCACAGGAACGTATGGCGGTTGTGGTAGCGGAAAATGATTTGCCGGAATTATTAAGTCATGCGGAATCAGAAAATATAGAAATATCCGCAGTTGCACGGATAACCGGAAACAAACGGCTTATAATGAAATGGCGCGGCGCTAAAATTGTGGATATCTCCAGAGATTTTCTGAACACAAACGGCGTCAAACGGTACGCAAAAGTTTACGCGCCTCCGGTGAACGATACGAAACCTGAACCTGACTGCACAGATATAGCGGGGAGGCTGACCCGCCTTGCGGGAGATTTGAACTTCTGCTCACAAAAGGGACTTGTTGAACGTTTTGATAATTCAATAGGCGCAGCCAGTGTTTTTATGCCTCACGGCGGCAGGCGCTTTTTGACCGAAACACAGATTATGGCAGCGCTTATGCCGATGACAGGAGCGCGTACCGCCTCTGTGATGTCGTACGGTTTTGATCCGTTTTTTACTGAAGCGGACCCTTTCGGCGGTTCGGTTTACGCTGTGGTAACCTCGGTTGCTAAGCTGGTTGCGTCAGGCGTTGCATTGGATACAATACACCTTTCTCTTCAGGAATTTTTCCCAAGCGTAAAAGATGACGCGGTGCGGTGGGGATTGCCTTTTTCAGCGGCTCTGGGAGCTTTTTTCGCGCAAATGGGTTTAAAAATAGCCGCAATAGGTGGCAAGGACTCTATGTCCGGTACTTTCGAAGAACTGGATGTGCCGCCCACGCTTATATCTTTTGCGATCGGATTAGGTAATGCGGCTGATCTGATAAGCCCTGAATTTAAAAGGGAGAGTAGCCCTGTTTATCTGTTGGAAACGCCGGCAGGTCAGGACGGTCTGCCGGATTATGCCGCTTTGCGTACAGTTTGGAAAAAGTATTCAGAATTATGCCTCGCCGGAAAGGTTCTTGCCGCTTGGTCGTGTGAAAAAGGCGGAGTTTACGGCGGTATTTTTAAAATGGCTTTAGGCAGCATGATAGGGTTTTCAGGGGTAGCGGACGCCGGATTGTTTGATAATCACTGGGGTTCAATAATATTTGAAGCCGCTGAGAAATTGGATGGATATAAACTTTTGGGTTATACCCAGTCCAGCCCTACGCTTGACTTTAGCGAATCCTCTCTCTCAGGACTGCGGGATTTAAGCGGGACACCAAAGACAGAGTCCCGTACAATGCTGTCCCTTTCTCTCCGGGAGCTGCGCGATGTATGGGAGGCTCCGCTTGAGGAGATTTTTTCAACAAAAATCTCCCAATCAGGTCATGTTCCCGTTATTAAAGATAAAAGACGCCCCTCCGTCAGATCCGGAGTTTCTGTAACGCGACCCAAAGCGGTAATCCCTGTATTTCCGGGTACTAATTGCGAGTATGACGTTGCAATGGCGTTTGAACGGGCGAGGGGCGCGGCTGAAGTTGTTATGATACGCAACCTTACTCCGGCTATGTTAAGCGAATCCATCATAAAACTGGAAAAAGCAATAACCTCCGCGCAGATGATCATCTTCCCGGGTGGTTTTTCAGGCGGCGATGAACCGGACGGCTCCGGCAAATTTATAGTGTCGCTGTTCCGCAGTCAGCGTCTTACCGATGCTGTTCATGATCTGTTATATAACAGAGATGGTTTGATTCTCGGTATTTGTAACGGTTTTCAAGCGCTTGTTAAGATGGGATTGCTGCCTTACGGTCGGATAGCCCCGATGACTGCGGAAAGTCCTACCATTACCTTTAACCGCATTGGGCGGCATCAGGCGCGTTACGTTTCAGTCAGCGTATCTTCAATGATTTCACCGTGGCTCTCAGAATGTTTGCAGGATGATGTTTATGTCCAGCCGGTGTCTCATGGCGAAGGCAGGTTTATTGCGTCAGAGGATATATTAAATCAATTAAGGGAGAAAGGTCAGATTGTTTTCCAGTATGCCGATAATAACGGCGTACCGTCAATGGATATAGCCTTTAATCCCAACGGATCTGACTGGGCTATTGAGGGTATATGCAGCGCTGATGGACGTGTGCTGGGCAAGATGGCTCATCCCGAGAGATATGCCGAAAATGTCGCTAAAAATATTATCGGTAATAAATTTCTGCCCATCTTTGAGGGCGGAGTAAACTATTTTTCATAATTATGTCTGAGGTGTGTATGAAGAAAATACCTGAATTGTTCGCAAGCCGTGTTTTTAACGATACAGTTATGCGTGAAAGGCTTGCAAAAGATATTTATAAAGCGCTGAAAAAAACAATGATACAGGGGACGCATTTGGAACTTGACATTGCAAATTCAGTCGCTAACGCTATGAAAGAGTGGGCGGTTGATAACGGAGTCACTCACTTTACCCACTGGTTCCAGCCTATGACAGGCGCTACGGCTGAAAAACATGACAGCTTTATAACGCCTGACGATAATGGCGGAGCCATAATGGAATTTTCAGGTAAGGCGCTTGTCCGCGGTGAACCTGACGCGTCCAGTTTCCCTTCAGGCGGGCTGCGCACCACATTTGAGGCGCGCGGTTATACGGTTTGGGATATTACCTCATACGCTTTTATCAAAGACGGGACATTGTGTATCCCTACCGCATTCTGTTCATACAGCGGCGAGGCTCTGGATAAGAAAACCCCCCTGCTCCGCTCAATGGAAGCTATTGACAAACAAGCTCTGCGTATTCTGAGGCTTTTCGGCAACATATCAGCAAAACGTGTAATAGCGGAAGCCGGCCCGGAACAGGAGTACTTTTTAATTGACAAAGCCGCTTTTCTAAAACGTCCCGATTTAGTATATACCGGAAGAACGTTGTTTGGCGCCCGCCCGCCCAAAGGGCAGGAGCTGGATGACCATTATTTCGGCGCTATTAAGCCTAGGGTGGCGGCGTTTATGAATGATTTGGATGAGGAACTTTGGAAGCTCGGCGTATATGCAAAAACCAAACACAATGAGGTAGCGCCGGCACAGCACGAGCTTGCTTCCGTTTATACAACCGCCAGTATTGCCACAGATCAGAACCAACTTACAATGGAACTAATGAAAAGTATAGCGGATAAGCGCGGACTCGCCTGTCTGCTTCACGAGAAACCATTTGCCGGGGTTAATGGAAGCGGTAAACATAACAACTGGTCTATCGCCGCCGATACCGGCGGCAATCTTTTTGAGCCTGGAGATACGCCGCATGAGAACGCACAGTTTTTATTGTTTTTAGTGGCTGTAATAAAAGCGGTTGACAATTATCAGGATTTACTCAGGGTGTCGGTTGCAGGCGCCGGCAATGATCTTAGGCTGGGCGCAAATGAAGCTCCGCCCGCTATAATATCAATGTTTATTGGCGAAGAGCTGACAGGGATCCTTGAAGCCCTCGAAGCCGGCACAGATTATCAAAATAAAGAAAAACATCAGATGGAAATTGGTGTGACAGTATTTCCTCATTTTCATAAAGATGCTACAGACCGCAACCGCACCTCTCCGTTTGCGTTTACAGGCAATAAGTTTGAATTCCGTATGCCGGGATCGGCGTTTTCTATTGCAGATCCTAATATTGTGCTGAATACGGCAGTCGCGGAAGTTTTGCGGCAGTTTGCGGATGAGCTGGAGCCGTCAGATGATTTTGCGGGAAGTCTAGCGGCGCTTATCCGGAAAACATTCAGCGAACATAAGAGAATTGTATTTAACGGAAATAATTACTCTGACGAATGGGTTAAGGAGGCGGGGCGCCGCGGACTGTCAAACCTTAAAACCACTGTGGACGCTTTACCTGAGTTTATTTCCTTAAAAAGTATTGCGTTGTTTAAAAAACACCATGTATTTTCCGAATTGGAGCTTTATTCACGCTATGAAATTCTTATGGAAGGTTATTGTAAAACGCTCAGTATTGAAGCGCTTACAATGGCGGATATGGTTAAGGGAGAGATTATACCTTCATGTATAACTTATCAGAACGAAATAGCGCAACTGCTTGAACGGAAAAAAGGTTGCGGGGATTATGATGTTTCACTTGAGGGATATCTACTCGGACATATATCAAAGCTATCCGCTTGTCTGCTTGAAAAGCTGACAGTTCTTGAAAGTATATTACCGGAACCGAAAGTAGAACAGGATATCTTTGTCCGCGCGGGCTTTTACCGCGACAGGGTATTCCCTGCCATGGCGGAGCTGCGGCTTATCGTTGATAAACTTGAAACGCTTGTAGCGAAAAAATATTGGCCGCTGCCGAGTTATTCGGAGCTGTTTTACAGCGTGATATAGCAATTCCTTATGTGCCCTTTTGTCAAGCATAAAATCTCCAAAATCCAAAATTCCGCAAAAATTAAGCGTTAAAATTATCAAAGTCCCGATTTTATTGCTTTTTGTTAGCGCCAAAAATGAATTTTAGGCATAGCCACAAAGCCTTATAAAACAAGGATATGTAGGCGATTAGCGCCTAAAAAGTGCGGAATTTTGCATAATGCGTATATTTTTGTCAAGTAGACCCGGATAAATGCAACCGGCGAGACGCGAGTTCTAATTTTTTCTTGGAAAAAATAATAATATTATGGTAGCATACCTTAAAGCGTTTATACTCATTATAAATGCTTTAAGATAGGTACATAACTAATATCATAGGTGTAATTCATGCGGAAGGTTATAATTAATGATATGGATAAGTGTATGGGATGCAACCGCTGCATTCGCGTATGTCCGATAGTTGAAGCAAATGTGGCTTATGTAGAAAATGGCAGAAACAAAGTTCGCGTGGATAACAATCAATGTATAGCCTGCGGCGCCTGTATGCATATCTGTCATCATGGTTCCCGCTCGTATGAAGATGACACTGAGCGTTTTTTTGATGATTTGCGCAAAGGAGTTCCCATTTCCTTATTTTGCGCCCCCGCCGCCCGCGCCAATCTGGGTGAATGGGATAGAATACTGGCATGGCTTCAGCAACTGGGCGTGCGGAAAATATACGATGTCTCCATGGGAGCGGATATCTGCGTATGGGGATATATACGCTATATACAAAAAAATAAAACCACTTCATTAATTACCCAGCCCTGCCCCGCGATTGTGGACTACATACTTTTACACCACAACGAACTCTTGCCCTATCTGTCGCCTGTACAGTCGCCCATGTTGTGTACCGCTATATATATGAAAAAATATATGGGTATAACCGATAAACTCGCCGCTATATCCCCCTGCATAGCAAAGATCAATGAATTTGAAGAAAATGGCAACACGGTATCTTACAACGTTACGTTTTTTATGCTGGAAGAGTACATAAAGCGCAACAACATCAAGCTGCCGGAGAAAGGCAGAGGGTATGACCATATTGATTCTTCTTTGGGTTCAGTTTTCTCCATGCCGGGCGGTCTGAAAGAGAATGTGGAATTCATTTTAGGTAAAGAACTGCGTGTTGACAAATGCGAAGGGCAAAACGTGGTATATAAAGCTCTTAATATTTTCAGTCAGGAAGATAAAATTAATCTCCCCGCTATTTTTGATGTGCTGAACTGCGGAGAAGGGTGTAATAAAGGCTCCGGATGCAATCATGATAAAACAATGTTTGAAATAGACGCGGCAATGGACAGAGCGCGCAAAAACGCAATAAGCGGACGGGGAAAAGAGTATTTTGAACAACTTTATCAGCAATACGACAACACCCTGAATCTGAACGATTTTATACGCCGCTACCGCGCAACCCCTGTACGCAATGTAACTATTGGCGACGCCGATATTGAAGAGGCTTTTAAGAGTCTCGGCAAATATGACCAAGAGAACCGGAACTACAACTGCGGCGCCTGCGGCTCCGATACCTGTTTTGAGATGGCTATAAAAATAGCTAAAAAAGTAAATATACCCGAAAACTGTATTAAGAAAGCTCATGATATTATGCGCGATGAGAATTCTACTATTATGAACTTGCAGTCAGAAAGCATAAAATCTATTGAAACCTTCAAAACTGATATCACAGAGATAAAAAAGATGTCGGACGGTATTGTAGTCACGGTAAGCGGCGTTGATAATCTAATAAATCTTTACGATACTATGGCAAAAGATATTGACAGAATTGCTACAAATGTTCATATGATTTCTCTTAACGCCTCTATTGAGGCTGTACACGCCGGCGACCGCGGGCGCGCCTTCGCAGTTGTGGCTAACTCTATCCGCACTCTGGCAAGTGAAACCCAAGACGCCACCTCAAAAATTACCAACGCGACTCACGAAGCTAAAAGCGCTCTCGGAAACATTGCCCGCATGGTTACAACCATAAGCAGCGATATTTCCAAATCACTTAATAATGTTAATGAAATATACAACCGCACAAAAGCGTTAATGAATAGACATGTTACAAAATAGTAAAAACTTTTACGCTGAAACAGCATTATGAGAACTGAATCTTTCATAAATGAAGCGGTTATTTGGGAAACACTGGAAAAAGAGCGCGCGCCGAGCCCTGAGCGTGTCAATGATATTCTGGCAAAAGCCGCCGAAGCGAAAGGGTTGGATATGAATGAAACGGCTGCCCTGCTCGCTGCAATGTCTGAGGAACAGGAACAGCTTCTGTTTGAAACCGCTCTGAAAGTAAAAGAAGCCATCTACGGAAAACGCATGGTTCTTTTTGCCCCGCTCTATGTAAGTAATGAATGCAGCAACAGCTGCGCTTACTGTGCGTTTAACATATCAAACAAAGATTTGGTACGGCGCAGCCTGAATAGTGAAGAGTTGGCGCAGGAAGTACGCATTCTGCTTGATATGGGGCATAAGCGTATTTTGACCGTTTACAGCGAACATCCTAAATGGAACGCCAATGCTATTGCTGAAAGCGTAAGACTTATATATTCTGTAAAACAGCGCTCCGGTACAAATAGCTCTGAAATAAGACGCGTCAACGTAAACAGCGCGCCTTTAGATGTTGATGGTTTTAAAACGCTCCGTGATGCAGGAATTGGAACTTACCAATGCTTTCAGGAAACATATAACCGTGAATGTTACGAGCGTGTTCACACAGGCGGCAAAAAACGCGACTTTCTCTGGCGGCTTTTGGCTATGCACCGTGCGCAGGAAGCGGGAATAGATGATGTGGGGCTTGGCGTACTGTTCGGTTTGTTTGATTATCGTTTTGAATTGCTTGGGCTGTTGGCGCACGCTCTGGATATGGAAAAAGAATATGGGGTAGGTCCGCACACCATATCAGCGCCGCGTATAGAACCGGCGCAAAATTCCTCATTGTCTGAAAATCCACCCTATGCCGTCACTGATGACGAGTTTAAACGCATTGTCGCCTTAATCCGTCTGGCAATGCCATATACAGGGATGATTATCACCACACGCGAAAAACCAAAATTAAAAAGCGAACTGCTGCGCATCGGCATCTCCCAACTCAGCGCCGCTTCACGCACTTATCCCGGCGGTTACGCGGATACCTCCGCCAATAAACCCTCCGAGCAGCAGTTTTGGGTAGGGGATGAACGCAGTCTTGCGCAAGTAATACAGGAGTTAGTAACGGACAATTTTATCCCTTCCTTCTGTACAAGCTGTTATCGGCTTGGTCGTACCGGCGATCATTTTATGGGATTTGCCAAAACAGCGTTCATAAAAGAGTTTTGTCTGCCCAACGCTATAACAACATTTGCGGAATATCTTGCCGACTATGCGCCGGACGAACTGCGCCGTAGCGGAGAAGCCGCTATTGCGGCGCAAATAGCCGAAATAGATAATAATGACCGGCGGGATATTTTGAGTGACCGCCTCAGACAGATAGCCTGCGGACAGCGTGACATATATTGCTGATATGCCGCAGCCGCTTCCCCTGCTGCCCGATCTGATTAAAGGCGGACACGATGAAACCCTGTTTGCCGAAGCAAAACGACTGCGTGAAAAGTTTTGGGGAAACAATGTTTTTTTGCGCGGCATTATAGAGTTTTCCAATTATTGCAGGCAAAACTGCCTGTACTGCGGATTGCGCAGGGACAATAAAAATCTGAACCGCTACCGCCTCACCCCTGACGAAATTTTTCAGACTGCATCAGAGATAAAGATGTTGGGGATAAATACAGTGGTTCTTCAGTCCGGCGAAGATACCCAGTATAGCGGTACAGATATAGCCCGTCTGACTGAAAAGATAAAAAACGGCTTAGGGCTGGCGGTTACCCTCTCTCTGGGGGAACGCGGCAAATCGGACTACGCTGTCTGGAAAAACGCCGGCGCGGACCGTTATCTGTTGAAAGTGGAAACCTTTTCAGAAACGCGCCACAACGCTCTGCGTCCCGGCGCAACTTTGGCGCGGCGGCTGGAAGCGCTGCATAATCTGATTTGTCTTGATTATGAATGCGGTTCTGGATTAATCGGCGGACTGCCCGAAGAAACACCGGAGACTCTGGCTTTTGATCTCATGCGGCTTGCTGAACTCAAACTGGACATGATCTCCATAAGCCCTTTTACCCCGCACCCTGATACGCCGTTATATGATAAAATTTCATACGGAGCGCAGGAAACAATGCGCCTTATGGCTATTGCACGATTGATGACCCCAAGCGCGCACATTCCAGTAACCAGCGCTCTCAGTCTGCATGGTGACAACATTCGTTTACAGGGGCTGACTATAGGCGATGTGATTATGCCTTCGCTCACTCCGGCAGAAGTACGGGCTGACTATTTTATATATTCGGGTAAAAACAGGGATTCAGCGCCGCCCGTTCAGCGTGCGCAGACCATAATAAATACGCTTACCGCGCGCGGTTTCACTCTGCCGTCAGGAACCGGCG
>JAIRQX010000125.1 GCA_031256375.1 Deferribacteraceae bacterium | reverse complement strand
TTTGACAGAGCTAACGGCAGGCGCGCCTACGCCAAAATATTTTACGTCATAACCCGGCTCTTTCATATTCATAGTTTCGCTTCTATAGATTGCATTTTGCCCCGGATTTATGGTGATATCGAGACGATAGTTCCCTTCTGCCACCGCGCCCCTTATAATCGCATCAATCTCGCTGCTGTTTGAAGACCACAAAGCCAACGAACTGCCTGTAAGAAGTTTTTTGGTGTTATACTCGGTAGAGGAGGATATTCTGTTTATCTCATTCTTTATATGATCCACCTCTATTTGCATCTCTCTGCGATCGTTTGACGTATATGCGGAATTTCCCGCCTGAATCGCGAGATCTTTCATACGATTGAGCATATCGCTTATAACATCAAGACCGTTTTGAGCGGTCTGCAAATAGGATATGGCGTCTTGAGCGTTCATGCTCGCTCTTGCAAGACTTCCGATCTGAGCGCGCAGCTTATCAGACAGAGCAAGACCTGAAGCGTCGTCCGAAGCGTGATTAATGCGCAAGCCGGAAGATAGACGCTCAATAGATTTCGCTTGGGCGCTGGTTGCTTTGACAAGATTGGTTTGCGCTATATATGAATAATTATTTGTATAAATATCTAACATGATTAACCTCCGTGTAGATACGAATTTTTCGGTATCTGTACCGCTAATTGTACTGAACAGGCATATTTATGCGTATTCCCACCGTATCGGGTCATTCGCTGACAAATGCGCAAAGCGCTCCTATTCTGAACACGCCCTGCAACCAAATAAGATTGCAACTTGATATTCATCTGTAGGCAGATAGCGCTTATCACCCTAGTAGATGTGTGTGGTTGTGCGCTCCACGTAGCTGAAAGTTTTTTCTACCCGGGGCTATCCCTTGAAATGTCGCTTTGTCGCAAAAAATGCAGCTTTATCACATTTTCGGCGGTTGTTTCGGAAGAGTCTCTGTTATTATTTTGTAATATTTTATCCTGAACGGAAGCGGATATTTTCGGCTGTTCGGCAGCGCGGGCATTGCTGTCGCAACAAGCGAAAACAGTTTTGAAATTAACTTCACGCGAAAGCTGCGTTGTTGATTCTACAAGCAGTTCACGCATACTTACCGGCGCCTTTATACCGACGTGCGGCGGTACGCACGAAACGTACTCGCCAAAGATCCTGAGAGACATATGAACCTCCATTGTCTAAATTGTTCAAACACACGCACAAAACCGCTTCACACTGAGAATCAGTATGTTCACGCAAGCGTATATTGCGCGCGGGCGCTAAATTGTATTTTGGTTTTAGGTTATATTATCTTGTCGCGCCAGCCTCCCCCACCTTTTTATATCTGGATGCAATAAGCTCTGCGACCCTTTTAGAATCAGTTGTGTTACGATTCAAACCAGACGGCGCGGTATTTCCGCTGCCATTCAGACCGGGCAAACCAGACGCATTTTGCACAATGCCTTCCGCGTAGTTTGCGCCGGATTGAAAAAGAAAACGCAGATAAACTAAATCCTCGGTGGTTATATTGGAAATGCTATTACTGATTGATACAACGACATTAACAGACTCAAATTTTTCAGGTTGTTCAACAGCGCGGGTATTACTGTCGCAACAATCAAAAAAACTTTTGAAATTAACTTCGCGTAAAAGTTTTGTTGCCGATTCCGAAAGCGATTCATGAGTATTTGTCGGCGTTTTTCTACCAACAAACGGAGATGAATCAACGGAATATCCGTCAAGGATCCTGAGAGTCATATGAACCTCCATTGTCTAAATTGTTCAAATACACGCGCAAAACTGCTTCACACTGAGAATCAGTATGTTCACGCAAGCATATATTGCGCGCTGGCGTTAAATTGTATTGCTGTTTTAGGTTGTATTATCTTGTCACGCTCACCTCCCCGACCTTATTATATTCAGATACGATATAGCTAAGCGGCGCGGTATTTCCGCCGCCATTCAAACCGGGTAAAACAGACGCATTTTGTACAATGCGTTCCGCATAGTTTGTGTCAGATTTAAACAGAAAACGCAGATTGACTAAATCCTCGGCGGATATATCGGAAATGTAATTATTGATTGATACAATATTATTAACAGACGCAATTTTTTTTGGTCGTTCAACAACCCTGAGAGTCATATATTTCCTCTATTAAACACAAAACCGCTTCACACTGAAAATCAGTGTGTTCACGCAAGCGTATTATGTGTTTTGAAATTAGCTATTTGGTATAAATGTTAGTTTGTCACAATACCTCTTAATTATTTCACAAAAAAAAGGTCAACAAGGTTAAAAACCTGTTGACCTAATTGTTTTAGCGTCAATATAACTTATAAAAAAAAGCCGAAAAAGACAGAAACCCGTTGACCTAATTGTTTTAGAGCCAATATATGGACTTATACCTACTTGATTGCAATAAAGATGTCAATACTTTTTTTACATTTTTACCTAATTTTTTATCTAATCGCCATGTATCTGCTTTTGCCATACTTTAGCACAAAAAATCTATTGATTTTATGGACAACACGCGTATAAAATTGTGCAGTAGCTATGTGGCAGTTCACAACACACTATCTGTCATTGCGAGCGGAATGTTTTTTATGAAGCGCGGCAATCCATACAGGTAAAAGCTCCCGTTGGATTGCTTTACCAAAGCGTTCCCCGCAATGACAAGTGAAATGCTATAATTAAAGGAGGGTTTAGATGAAAGAGAAGACAGCCGTGATAGGCGGCGGGGCATGGGGTACCGCACTTGCGTCCCTTATGGCGGAAAGCGGCAGACCGGTGGAGATATACGCAATAGAAGACGATGTTGTTACTGCCATAAACAGTAGCCATGAAAACAAAGTATTTCTGCCCGGAATAATTCTGAACGATTCAGTTAAAGCCAAACAGATGGATGCTCTGAATAAATGCGATACCGGACATATAGTGTGGACAGTCCCTACCCAATTTTCCCGCGCGACCGCGCGCCGCTACAAAGACGCGCTCAGTGGGCGCAATATTCTCAACGCTTCTAAAGGGATTGAAATAGAAACAGGCAAACTTGTTATAAGTACCTTAAAAGACGAGATAGACGCTGAATTTTCCATTTTATCAGGACCTTCATTCGCCAGTGTGGTAGCGCAGAAAAAACCCACAGCAGTCAGCCTTGGCTCACGGAACATAGAGATAGCTAACTGGTGGCAGAATCAGATTTGCACAGATTATTTCAGGATTTACACCTCAACCGATATTATAGGTCTTGAGGTCGGGGGGGCTTTAAAAAATGTTATCGCCGTGGCTACAGGGATAAGTGACGGGCTGAATATGGATCACAACGCCCGCGCCGTACTTATAACAAGGGGGTTAGCGGAGATTACCCGTTTTGGCGTCGCTTACGGCGCAAAACATGAAACTTTCACAGGTTTGTCAGGGCTTGGTGACCTTGTCCTGACTGCAACAGGAGATAACAGCAGAAACCGTCAGGCGGGGCTGAGTCTTGCAAAAGGGGCCACTCTGGAAGAGATTACAGGCAAACAGAAAAGTGTGGCTGAAGGGATATTCACAGCTAAAGCGGTTCACATTGCATCTCAGAAGATTAATATCTCAATGCCGATCTGCACTGAAGTTTACAAGATTGTATATGAGGGGAAAAAAGCGTCACAGTCAGTATGGGATCTGATGCACAGACCGCTGACAACAGAATAGGAAAGATAAGTAATGCTAATTATCCTTGATTGTAACGGGATAGCTTACAGGGCATACCACAAAGCGCCGCCGCTGACAGCCCCTGACGGTACGCCAACCGGAGCTGTCCATATATTCTTTATAATATTGGAAAAGGTACGCGCCCAACTTAACCCTTCACAAATTTTTGCTGTGTTTGACGCAAAAGGGGAGACCACGCGGCATAAAAAATATCCGCAGTATAAAGCAACGCGCGAAGCTATGCCGGAAGACCTTGCCGTTCAGATTGAAACAATCCGCTCCCTTTTGCCCCTTGCCGGAATCCCTGTTTATATGAAACAGGGGATAGAAGCGGATGATATTATTGCCACTCTAGCAAGAATAGCTGAAGAGCCTGTTGTTATAGTTACAAAAGATAAAGACCTGTTTCAGCTTATTAACGATAACATAAAGATATATGACGACCATACGGGAACCCTTTTGGGATCTGCAGAAACTAAAACCAAATACGGCGTCCTGCCGGAGCAGATGCAAAGTTATCTTTCCCTTTTGGGAGACAAATCCGACAATATCCCGGGCATAACCGGAGTGGGGGAAAAAACTGCCGCAAAACTTATTCAGGAGTACGGCTCGCTTGATAATATATACGCACACGCAGATGAGATAAAAGGGAAGGTAAAAGAGTATCTGGAGCGGGATAAAGAGAATGCTTACCTTGCCATGGAATTAATAAAACTGGAAATGATTGAGCCTCTTTTCGAGCCTGTGATTGCCAAAGATATCGGCAAACTGCGTCCGGAACTTGAAAAACTTGGGTTGCGCACTGTTGCCGCAAAGCTGTTTTCCTCCTATGACGGCGCGTTTTCACAGAAATCCGAAGAAACAAACGTCGCCAGCGTAACATTTTCACCGTGCCTCTTTGGTAAGGTAAACAATCCTACACATTTTATAGCTGTAAAGCCCTCAGAAAACAGTGACGGCTGGTTGTGGGTTACAGACGGGAATTGTTTCGAGCCGTTCCGCACAGAAGCGCATCTTATAAAAAAAGATTCAGCCTTTTATGATGTCAAAACGTTTTCAAGGATCGCAGGGAATTTTTATCCCGGGGCAAGAGATTATCTTCTGATAAGCTGGCTTTGCGAGCCTGATTCAGGAGGGCTTCAGAAAGGGCGTTTGGAGCCGTTGGAAGAATTTATCCCGCGTTTTTTGAACGCTGTGCCGGATCTGGATCGTAAATTAAAAAAGCTGAATCTTGAAAAGTTACACAAAGAGCTTGAAATTCCTGTGGCGTATATACTGGGAAGCGCTGAGCAGACAGGAATACGCATAAGTCCCGCCCGTGTGAGCGATACGGCAAATGTACTGAAACAAAAGGTTGCGGAAGTTGCTTCACGGCTGATTACAAGGTCAAATTGCGGAATAAACCTGAACTCCCCGAAACAGCTTTCCGAGTACATTTATGATAAGCTGGGAATTTCTCCTGTCAGCAAAAACAACCGTTCCACTGCGGAGGATGTGCTCCGTGAACTTATAAATAAATCGCCCGCCCATAAGGAGATAATAGAGGATATTCTAACATACAGGGAGTATTCAAAGCTGCTGTCCACATACACATCCCCGCTTGCGGACGCGGTTGCCGCAGACGGACGTATACACACCACGTTTAAGCAGACAGGCGCCAGTACAGGGCGCCTGTCATCAGTAAACCCGAATCTACAGAATATCCCTGTGCGCGGAGAGATAGGTAAAACGATCCGTACGGCGTTTATCCCTGATGATGGCTACTGTTTTGTATCGCTTGACTATTCACAGATTGAACTGCGCATATTAGCGCACTTTTCGAGCGATCCTACGCTGACAGAGGCTTTTCATAAAGAGGAAGACGTTCACACCATTACCGCAATGAAAATATTCAACAAAAACAGGGAAGATGTTACACCGAATATCCGGCGTCTGGCAAAAGCGGTAAATTTCGGGATAATTTACGGTCTTTCCCCTTTCGGGCTGTCAAGAGATACGGGGATAACCCCAAAAGAGGCAAAAGATTTTATAGATATATATTTCACTCTTTATAAAAATGTGCGCGGATATATTTTAAATGTTATTGAATCTACAAGAGATAAAGGCTATTGTGAAACAATATTGGGGAGAAAAAGGTTTTTTCCCGATATAAACAGCCGAAACGGCTTAACCCGCCAGAAGGCTGAAAGGGCGGCGATGAACGCCCCTATTCAGGGAAGCGCTGCCGATATAATTAAGGTTGCGATGATAAAGTGTGATAAATTAATAAAAGACAACAGTATTGATGCCCGTTTGTGTTTACAGATACATGATGAGCTTATATTTGAAGTGCGACTTGAGGCTGCTGGAACGTTTCTTCCGCTTGCGCGAAAAGAGATGGAGAGCGCTGTCGGTTTGAATGTGCCGCTTGTAGTTAATACAAGCTCCGGCGCGGACTGGGGGGAGCTGAAATAGTGAAAAACAAGGTTTATACAATATTTAAAGAAAATATGACGCTGAAAAACGAACTCAAACGCCTTGTAAATCTTATTCAGGAAAATGAGACCAAGCATAAAGGCTTTCGCCTTGTGGAAGACGCTTTTGTCGCGTCAGAGTCTGCGGAGGATATGGATAAAAAAGCGCTGGCGTACATGGAAGAGATTTTTAAAATAGACCGCGCTGCGCTTTTTATAGACGAAGATGTAATTAAACTTGAAAAACCGCTTCAGGGCGAGTGTTCCAGAGTGGTATTCGTGAACGAAAAGATTTTGCGTTACGCCTATGTTGAAAAACGTCCTTATTTCGGCTGCTATCTGGACGGTTTAATCAGCGATTTTCATATAATCCCCGACATAGCGTCCTATCTGATCGCACCGATCATAGAAAACGGAAAGATCATTGCAAGTCTGAATTTGTACAGCGCTGACTCAGAAAAACTTTCAGGCGACGCTCATATGGATTTTATTCAAGAACTGGTGCTGCGCGTGGGGATAACGCTGAGAAAGCTTCATAACAACGCCTCCATACGTTTTATATCTCAATATGGTTTATTAAACGGAGCGTACAACAGCGGGATTAATTTAGTGTTGCAGCAATACATTGACAGACATAAAACTTCCGGTGATCCGCTCCCTTTTGTACTTATAGACTATGTATTATAAGGTTATACTGTTTTTTTTGTTCTTTTTTTTTGCTTCAGTCGTTTATGCAGTGGATATGCCGGATTTTTCTTTTCAGGGGGAGGAATTATCTTTATTTGCTATCCGTCCGGTATTCAGAGACCTTGAGATCCCACTTTCCATCCCGTCGTCATATACTAACTATGTTGAGAAACAAACCATAGAAGCTGCTTCGGAGATGGTTGCGAAGTATGGCGCCGCGGAACCCTCTTTTTTTTACAGATTCCGCCCCACAACTACAATATCGTCAATTTTTAACGGTGATAAAGCGTACCGCAACTATTTCGTAAAACGATTTCTGTTAAAGGACTATAGAGGGGTTATCAAAGCTTACAAAGATTACAAAGATGACTTTTCCACCCCTGAGTTTAAAGAGGAGGCGCGTATTCTTTACGCTTTTAGCCTTTTTAACAGGAACGATAAGACAGCGGTTGATACTCTTGCCGATTCATGCCTGAACGGAAAGGAGTTCAGGAATGAGGTATGCGATAAATATATGGAGATTTTGTGGGATAATAAAGATTACGATAAAATAGCGGAAATAGGTGGGAAGTTGCATAATCCTCTGCCCGCCTATACTTTCTCAGTATATGTTTTATCCGTTTTTAAAAATAAAGAATTTGCTAAGGGCGCTGAATTAATCAGCGAAAATCCTGATCTGATCTTTAAGTATCAAGATTTTAACGATCTTCGCGCCGCAGCTGAATACTATAAAAACAATTACGGGAATGTGGCGAAACTTGCGCCTTATTGCACCGATAATCTGGTGTTTATACAATCTGACTCTCACATAAATCTCGGGCGAATCAGTGAGGCGGAACAGTTTTTAAAAAAAGTAAGTTCACACTCTGACCGGCGTTATTTGGAAGCCAAGATAAAAATACGCCAGAAAAAGCTTAAAGAGGCTGTAGGCGCTCTGAAACTCGTAACAAATGAGAGCGAAAGATTTGAACTTCTAAATTATTATATGGCTCTTGAATTTCCCGCTCTTAACCGTGATTTTCTTTCGCAGTTTGGTTTTGTATCGCCTGAATATGCGGATTACCCTGTTTATTACGAAGGGTTACAGAAGTTTGCGTCAAAAATATACTCCAATGCGGCGGAACTTTTTGCCCGGGTTAAAACCACGCCTGAACTGATATGGCAGGCAAAATTTTACAGGGGAGTGGCGCTTATGTATATAGACCCGGCAAAAGCGGAAAGCGAAATAATAGATATACTGAACTATTCCAGAGACTCCTCGCAGATTGCAGCTTCAAGATATTTGCTGGCGCAGGTTTATTATTTAAAAAAAGAGTATGATGAGGCTGTTCAGCTTCTGGATGGCTGTCCGGAACAGTACTGCCGGCAGCTCCGCAGTGAAATATATTTGCACCGCGGCAGATATGATATGGCAATGACCAATATTGAAGGGGTTGACTCGTTTCAGGCGCGCCTTATCCGCGCCACCGCATATTTCAACAGCAAGGATTACGATGCCGCAAGGCGTGAAATAGAAGAGGCTAAAACCACTTCCGAAGAGTTCACACACCTGAAAATGATGCTGGCTTTTAAAGAGGGAAATGTGGCGGAGGGTACAGCCATTTTAACCGCCAATCAGAAATACCGTCCGGTTCTTTACGACGGGGTTAAAGAGCTAATGCTTGCAGGCGATTATACGCGCGCGGGAAAGCTTCTGAGTTCCGTAAAAAATTTGCCTCCGGATATGGAAATATTAAATGCAAAACTGCTTGCGTGGTCAGGCAAAACAAAAGAGGCGAGAGCCGCTTACAAAAAGCTGACAAAAGAAAGTTCTGTTGCGTATGATGCTTTTTCCGGCATTATTGCCTTGGAAAAAACCAGTCAGGGCGAGATGGAGGCTATTGCCTCCGTATTAAAAGAATTGCAGCGCGCGCCGGAATTTCAGCAAAAAGATATGTTACTCAGCCAAATGGCGTCAAAAACTGCCCGCGCTGGTGAAAATGTTCTACTTATACAGATAATCAATATCTTTTTCCCTGCTTACGCAAATTCTCCTTACGCAAATGAGATGTATGCCGAAAGAGCGCGTCTTTTTTATACCACAGGTCGGTCTCAGGAATGTCTGAGGGATATAGCGGACGCGGTGGGGAAAAGTCCGCTGCTGGCTCAGGATTTGCGTTTTATAAAAGCCCAGTGTACTGAAGCGGTAAATATGCAGAATGCTCTGACGGACTACCGCGCTATGTTTGCGGAAAAAGGTCAGTTTTATCTGCCGGCGGCAGTTAAAATAATGGAGCTTTCAGATAAGTCGGCGGAAATCCTTTCCATCGCAGGAGAGTTTAAAAAAGACAATCCGCTGTTATATACGGAGGGAGTCAGACGGTATGCGGAAACGGCTAAACCTGACGAGTTAAAAGATAATGAGAAGTTTATAAAAACGCTTCTGAACGATAAATCAAAGGCATTAAGTTGTGCGGGACTGTTTGCTCTGGCGCGAATGCAGAACGAAAACGGAAAAGGCGGAGATGCGGCTAAAACCTACCACAAGATATACCTGACCGATCCTGAAGACTATTTTGCCGCCCCTGCTCTGGACGCCGCAATAAAAATTTACGATAAGCTGAAGATGCCAAAAGAGACCGAACAGATGAAAGCATTGAGAAAAAAGATAAAAAAGAGGTAGAATCTTGAATTATCCGTCTGCCATACCTACTTTTAAAGAAAATCTGTTGACTGTAAAAGAAGCAAGTATTTGGGCTACAAGGTATCTTAAAAAAACGGTAACCGTTTCAAATATTTCTTATCTGATTCAGTACGGGCGTATAAAAAAATTTGATGTTGGCGGCGCTGTATGTGTCTCTTCTGAAGAGTTGGAAGAGTATTACAAATCTTATAACAGTTACCGTGAAACTGCCTATAGGGAAAAGCTGGGTAACCACATAAACTGGGCTCTTTCTTTCGATAAATACAAAGAATCGGAAACAACCAAGCATATTCACAGGCTTCACCCATACAAGGGGAAATTTATACCTCAGTTAGTTGAATATTTTCTTGATGGTCACACCGATGAGTTTAAAAGTACTGCATATTTTAAAAAAGGCGATATAGTTCTTGACCCTTTTTCCGGTAGCGGAACAACAATGGTTCAAAGTTCCGAATTAGGTATCCATGCAATTGGTATTGATGTGTCTGCTTTTAACGCATTAATCGGTAATTGTAAAGTAACATATTATGACATTAATGATATTATTGTTGAGATTACTCGTATAACAAATGATTTGCAGACTTTTATAAGTAAATCTGATATAGGTGAATTTGAAGAAGAATTACTCCGTGAATTATATTATTTTAATAATAATTATTTCCCTGTACCGGAGTATAAGTATAAAATCAGAAACGGAGAGTTAGATGAGAAATGTTACAGTATAGCTAAAGAAAGGGATTTTTTACCAATATATGAAAAACTTGTCAAAAAATATGATATTGAACTCAACCAAAAAAGCAACGCTGCATTTCTCAACAAGTGGTATTTGGGGCAAATATGCTCAGAGATAGATTTTGTTTACAATGAAATTGAAAAAGTTAAAAACCAAAACACAAAAAATATATTGTGTATTATTTTAAGCAGAACAATAAGAAGTTGCCGTGCGACAACCCATTCTGATTTAGCCACGTTACTTGAACCGGTTACCTCTACATACTATTGCCGTAAACACGGTAAAATTTGTAAACCGTTATTTTCAATTTATAAATGGTGGAAAACGTACACTAAAGATACTATTGCACGGCTTCGTGAATTTAATACGTTTCGAACCGAAACTCATCAACTTTGTCTTGTAGGAGACAGCAGAATTATTGACATTTTTAATGAAACTGAACCAATACACCCTGTTTTTGCAAAATTGCTTAAGACGCAAAAAATTCAGGGGATATTTTCATCGCCGCCTTATGTCGGATTGATTAATTATCATGAGCAACACGCGTATGCGTATGATTTATTTAAGTTCCCGCGTAACGATGAATTAGAAATAGGACCACTGTTTAAAGGTCAGGGGAATAGCGCAAAAGAAAGTTATGTTGACGGTATATCCAGTGTGTTGATTAACTGTAAAAAGTTTCTGGCGGACGATTATAATATATTTCTAGTAGCAAATGATAAATATAATTTATACCCCAAAATTGCAGAAAAGGCAGGAATGTGTTTGATAAACCAATTTCACCGCCCTGTACTTAACCGTACTGAAAAAGACAAAGGGGCATACTCTGAAACAATTTTTTTACTGAGAGAGAGATGATGGCGCTATCAAAAAAACAACAAATTTATATTGAAGCGATAATTGTAGAAACACTCAGAAAAAAATTTCTTAAATATTCTCCGGAAAGCAGTAATATGCCCTTTCATTTCCGGTTGCTTGGTCAAGACCGGATGGCATTGTTTTCTTTTATTCAATCATTAAATACAACATTTGGCACGTCAATCTTTGAGCCCGTTGCAGTCGCTCTTGCGCAAGACCGGTTTAAAAAAGTTGAAGCACAGTATATTGTTGGGAATAGCATCTATAAAAATTGCCAGCAAACTATTCAGGAAATCAATAACAAATTGACTACTGAACCAAAACCAAATAAATTAGAGGAAATTGACAAATTACGAAAATCGTTGACAGGAACAATAAATATTTTGAAATCTACAAAAGTTGATTTATTCGTTGAAACAATATCTGGCGATCAGTATCTGTTTGATTTGAAAACTGCAAAACCAAATAAAGGCGAGTTTCAAAAGTTTAAGCAGACTTTATTAGAATGGGCAGGGATAGCATTAACACAGGACAGCAATAAAAATATTCACACGCTTATTGCAATTCCTTATAATCCCTATTACCCTGCTCCTTATCAACGATGGACAATGGCGGGGATGCTTGATTTATCTCAAGAGTTATTTGTAGCGGAAGAGTTTTGGGATTTTTTGGGCGGTGAAGGGGCGTATAGCGAACTTCTTAATTGTTTTGAAAAAGCTGGTGTCATTCTAAGACCTGAAATAGATGAATACTTTGCTAAGTTTATCAAATAATACCATAAAGTCTAAATATTATAGTAATTCCATTATAAATTAATGATACATCCTGCATTCCCATAATACATAACCAAATATTTTAAATAAACATTGAAAAACATATAATTTGCTAAAAAAGTTGTTGCTTTTTTATGGTTATGTGACTATATAGCAGTTCCACTTTACATTAACCGTCTTTGCGAGCTGAATGTTTTTATGAAGCGCGGCAATCCATGCAGGTAAAAGCTCTAACTGGATTGCTTCGTCACTGCGTTCCTCGCAATGACGAGTGGAACTGCTATATGGGTCAAAAATAACGCATCGCCCTTTAAAAACGTATGCTGTTTATGGAGTTGTCAATATGATTGTTTAAGTGTTATTTTACCTCATATTGACGAGCAGATAGTCATTGCAGAGTTTTTTTCATCACTTGACTACCTTATAAGCGCTTACGAGCAAGAGCTAAAAAAGTTGCAAAACATCAAGAAAGCCTGTCTTTCCAAGATGTTTGTGTAGGAGGAAACCCATTTGCAAAGATATAGCTGTTCCTTGTCATTGTTGGGAACTCAGGGACGAAGCAATCCATTTTGGGCTTTCACCTGCGTGGATTGCCACGCTTCATTAAAAACATTCCGCTCACAAAGACGGTCAGTTTAAAGTGGAACTTCCGTATTTGTAATAATAAGAAACATGAAAACGGCAATAAATACGCCAATAATTTTCACTTCTTCGGGATATTTTACATAAGGCCGCTTTTTTAATCTCTGAAATCATTGATATTACTAAATATATAATTTACATCCGATAATAGTGATTATGTGAAGTAGATTTTATTTTGATTTTAAGCCTCTTTTGATAAGTCGTCTTTTTTCTTTGGTCTCTTCTATCTTTCTGATAGGTCGCCTCTTCATCATTTCTTCAATGTCTGGCTGGTCTATTTGTGCGCCATCTCTTTCTCTTGACTGCATACCCTTAACTATATCCTCAAAAGCCGCTTTGTCCATCCAGCGTATTCAGGGCGGCGCCAACCGCCCTGTGTTTGTTTCATACCTCTAAAAATGGTATTTTGTCAATGACTTTCCCTAATCTTTTTATTTGGTGGGAGTTTAACGATGACTATTGTTATTTAAACCCTTGCAAATGCCGATAACGCCCTGAAAGTGTTGAAAATAATGGCAGTTGCTTTTGTAGGTAGTCATATAGGGAGTTTTAAAATATAAATATTAATTCTTTTTATATATCATGCAATTAGTAGTTTGTTCGATTCCTGTTAGGGCCCATGTAAATATTTAACCTTTGAAAATCCAATTGAAAGAATCCGGATAATGTGATACGCTGCAAGCCGAAACGAAAGCAGATACCATTATCTGAATAAAACCATAAAAAATATTTAACCCGCTTTTACAGCAAGGTTGTTAAAATGCCATACAAAGACCTACGTGAATTTATAGCCACACTTGAGTCCGCAGGGGAACTTGTCAGGATCAAGGCGGAGGTTAACCCTGAACTTGAAATTACTGAAATAACCGACCGTGTGTGTAAGGCTGGCGGTCCGGCTCTCTTGTTTGAGAATCCCCGAGGAAGTCTTTTCCCTGTGCTTATAAACGCTTTCGGCTCCGAAAAACGCATGGCGCTCTCGCTGGGTGTAAAAGACACAAGGGAGATAGGGGAGCAAATCGTGAGCCTTCTTAAACATACCCCCCCAGTAAATTTTGCGGATAAACTGAAATCTCTCCCTACTATTCTGGAATTAAGCAAAATTATTCCCAAAACTGTAAGTAAAGGGGTGTGCAAGGAGGTTATATTAAAAGGGGATGATATAAATCTGTTAAAATTTCCGGTACTAAAATGCTGGCCTGAAGACAGCGGACGTTTTATAACCTTCCCTTGCGTATTTACAAAAAACCCAGAAACAGGGATACGCAACTGCGGTATGTACAGAATGCAGGTCTATGACGCTAAAACCACAGGGATGCACTGGCACACTCACCATCAGGGAGCGGATCATTATCGCAGCTCTGAACGCGCTGGCAATGAAAAGATAGAGGCAGCCGTCTCTCTCGGAGGTGATCCCGTTATAACTTTTGCAGCTACCGCTCCCGTACCGGACAATGTTGATGAAATGCTTTTTGCAGGTTTCATACGGCGGAAAGCCGTTGAGATGGTGAAGTGTGAAACGGTTGATCTGGAAGTCCCCGCAGACAGCGAAATAGTTATTGAAGGCTATGTTAACGCAGGAGAACTGCGCCGCGAAGGACCGTTCGGCGATCACACCGGTTATTACTCTCTGGCAGACGACTACCCTGTATTTCATATCACCTGTATAACCCATAGAAAAGATGCTGTATATCCCGCCACTGTGGTTGGCAGACCTCCTATGGAGGATACTTATATGGGAATAGCCACAGGACATATATTCCTCCCCCTTCTGAGGCTTCAGATGCCGGAGATTGTGAACATGAATCTCCCTATGGAAGGGGTTTTTCATAATATGTTATTTGTATCTATAGATAAAAAGTACCCGATGCATGCCCGCAAAGTAATGAACTATGTGTGGGGCGCGGGGCAGATGATGTTTACCAAGATGATAGTTGTGGTTGACAAAGATGTAGACGTTTTTAACACAAGTGATGTTTTATTCCGTATTGGAAACAATGTTGACTGGGAACGGGACATAATGATAAGCAGAGGTCCTGTGGACGCGCTGGATCATGCTTCTCCCATGCCTCACTGGGGCGGCAAGATAGGGATTGACGCCACTAAAAAGCTGCCTGAAGAGGGACATACGCGCCCATGGCCGTCGGATATAACTATGCAGGAAGATATAAAAAAAATGGTTACGGCGCGCTGGAAAGAGTACGGGATTAAACTGTGAACAGTTTCAAATGCCCTCTTATTGAGAAAATACAGAATGAAAAAGCGCGAATGTATTTTTTTCTTGGGGAGATACAGAAACGATACCCAAATCCGGTATGCGCACTTACACATTCTGATGCCTTTCAGCTGATAACGGCGACTATTTTAAGCGCCCAATGTACAGATGTTGCCGTAAATAAAGTAACCCCCGCCCTTTTCGCTAAATACCCTACCCCCACTGTAATGGCGGAAGCAAAGCAGGCTGATGTAGAAAAAATTATCCACTCTACCGGGTTTTACAAAAATAAAGCAAAAAATCTTATCGCCATGGCAAAAATGCTGGTAACGGAGTTTGGCGGCAAAGCGCCGGATAGTATGGAGGAGCTTGTAAAATTACCCGGCGTAGGGCGTAAGACGGCAAACGTAGTTCTGGGAAATATCTTCAAAGTACCCGGAGTTGTTGTAGATACGCACGTTATGCGTATATCTGACCGCCTTGGTTTCGTACCGGGCGGCGACCCGGTAAAGACAGAACGCGCTCTGGAAAAACTTGTACCACAAAAAGAGTGGATTAATTTTTCTCATCAGGTAATCTTGCTGGGACGGGATCTGTGCGCCGCGCGCAGACCGTTATGCGGCAAATGCCCAGTAAACCCTGAATACCACATTATAAAACCCGTATCATAAACATATATAGCGTAGTTCCCGCAAATATACTTATCAGCGCGTTCCTTCTCCACATATGCAGGGCGGCGGTGACCGCCGCTCCGAAAAGCGCCGGAAATCCATAAGGGTATGTCTGCCAAGCGATATCTTTCAGGCAATAAATTACAAGTATAACCATGGTCATCGGCGGTATATACCGCTGCATATACATTATTGCGGGGGACGGTCTGTTTTTGCCGAAAAATACGAAAGGCGCAGCCCTTGTAAAAAGTGTTACAGCGGCGGCTATCACTGTGGCTGTGATTATCTGCTGAACGCTTAACATTTTTCCACCCATCTGCGAATCAGCATTATTCCGGTCAGAGACATAACAAAAGATACAATCAGCATATTTTTACCGCCCGCAAAAAGTGCGGCGGTTACTGCGCATAAGCCAGCCAGAATAAAAGGCGGCTTTTCGGGGCAGCTTTTCCACTGTTCCGTCAGAAGTACAATAAAAAGCGCTGTCAGCGCAAAATCAACGCCATAAAAATCAAAAGGAACTGCCGCTCCTATAAAGAAACCTATTATCCCGCCGATAACCCAGTAACTATGATCAAATAAGGTTACCCAGAAGTATGTTTTGGCTTTATTCAGCATGGCAGGTATTTTTGTAGTTGTCAGCAAACCGTAAGTTTCATCGGTAAGCCCAAAAATGAGGTAAGGCGTGTAAGGCATACACCCGCTGAATTTTACCAAAAGTGAAAGCCCGTAAACCATGTGCCTTGAATTTATCAGAAAGATTGCAATGGCTATATCAATATATCCCGCCCCTGAGGCAAACATACCGGTGGCGGCATACTGTCCGGCTCCGGCATACATTAAAAGGCTCATTAACATCACCACATACCACGGATATCCGGCGTTATGAATAATTAAACCAAATGCGCAACCGATAGCAAGATAACCAAGCATTATGGGAATTGTTGTTTTGAAAGCAAATAATTTCTCAGGCATTTATTCTCATGCTACTATATTTTTTAGCTTTTATAAATCATTGTTTTAACTTGTTTTGCCGTCGGAAAATGTCATTTTAAGATTGCTTTTTGCATGGTTATACTGCAAAATACACTATATATGAGGTAAAAATGGCGTTTGATCTTGTCTCCGAATTTCAACCGAAAGGTGACCAGCCTCAGGCAATATCATCGCTCACAGACAGCTACAAAAGCGGCGTTCATAGGCAGGTGCTGCTTGGAGTGACCGGTTCGGGGAAAACCTTCACAATGGCAAATCTGATAAAAGAACTTAACGTCCCCACACTTATAATAGCGCATAATAAAACCCTGGCTGCACAGCTTTACGGTGAATTTCTGAAATTTTTTCCGAACAACGCTGTGGAATATTTTGTCAGTTACTACGATTATTTCCAGCCTGAAGCGTATATCCCGTCAAGCGACGTATATATTGAAAAAGATTCATCAATCAATGAGGATATAGACAAACTCCGCCACCGGGCTACTCGGAGTCTTTTGGAAAGACGTGATGTAGTGGTGATAGCCTCTGTATCGTGTATATATGGCATCGGTTCGCCGGAAGCGTACTACGGGGCGCTTATAACCCTTGAGGCGGGGCAGGAGGTTGAATTTGACAGTATTCTCTCTAAACTTATTGAGATACAGTATGATCGCAACGATTACGATTTCCACAGGGGCGCATACCGCGTAAAAGGTGATACTTTGGAAGTTTTCCCCGTGCATGAAGACAGTATTGCCTACAGGATAGAATTTTTCGGCAGTGAGGTGGAACGGTTGAGCGAATTTGACCCTGTCACTGGGAAAACTATAAGAGAGAGGGAGAAACTGGCTATATTTCCCGGATCCCACTACGTTACCGAAAGTATCAAAATTGAGGCTGTAACAAAAATGATAAAACAGGATTTGCTGGAACGCTGCACAGAGCTTCTTCAACAGAATAAACTGGTAGAAGAACAACGGCTTACCCAGCGCACGATGTTTGACATAGAGATGCTTCTTGAAACAGGCTACTGCAACGGCATTGAGAACTATTCCCGTTATTTTGAAAACCGCAAACCCGGCGAACCGCCGTCAACCCTTATATCATATCTGCCCAAAGACGCGCTTGTTATTATAGACGAATCGCATATTACCCTGCCGCAGGTGCGGGGGATGTACAACGGTGACCGCAGCAGGAAAACAACGCTTGTTGAATACGGTTTCCGTCTGTCCGCCGCATTGGATAACCGTCCCCTTAAATTTGAGGAATTTGACGGTCGGATCGGTAAAGCGCTTTATGTAAGCGCTACCCCGAATGAATATGAAATCAACGAAAGTCAGGGAATTATTGTGGAACAGATTATCCGTCCGACAGGTCTTACAGACCCTGTAATAGAGGTTCGCCCTGCCCGCACTCAGGTTGATGACCTTTACAGCGAAGCCTTAAAGATAGCCGAGCGGGGAGAACGTGCGCTTGTTACCACACTGACAAAACGCATGGCGGAAGAGCTTACAAAATATCTTGCTGATCTGGGCATAAGGGTAAAATATCTTCACTCAGAGATAGACACTATTGAGCGTGTCAGAATTTTACGGGCGCTGCGGCAAGGGGAGTTTGACGTTCTTATAGGTATAAATCTCCTTCGTGAGGGACTTGATTTGCCGGAGGTCAGCCTTGTAGCTGTGCTTGATGCGGATAAGGAAGGTTTTTTGCGCTCCGCACGGTCTCTAATTCAAACTATCGGTCGCGCCGCGCGCAATGTAAACGGCCGCGCCATATTTTACGCAGACAAGATAACCGATTCAATAAAAACTACCATCGATGAGACCAACCGGCGCAGGGAGAAACAAAACGCCTATAATGAAGCTAACGGGATAACCCCTGAAAGTATAAAGAGCGAAATTTCAGATATTCTGGCATCTATATATGAGCAGGATTATTTAAACCTACCCATGACGGACACAGATGAAATTGAACTGACAGGGGATACCAAACTTGATATCCCTGCGGTGGAAAAACTGATGAAACAGGCGGCAAAAGAGCTGAATTTTGAACGCGCGGCAAAATTGCGGGATATGTTGTTTGAATTAAAGGCGGGATAAACTTATTTATTTTTTAAGTTTTGTTTGTAAACAGCCGATAATTATACCGAAGGTGAGAAAATGCGTTTAAAAGTTTTAGGTAAAACTACCACGCTGAAAATTGACTCTATATGCAGGAATCATTACAAATGCGACTATGCGGAATTTGAAATTAGTAAAAATTTTATCGCAGATCAGACTGTCAACATAATGCACAGCCGCAAGGTGGACAGTACGGTTATAATGACTATTGCGGCAAACAATATGAGCGTTGAAGCCACCTTTGTGCCTCCCATAAACGGAGGTCATACCCCGTCCTTAGAAGAAGCGGCTGAGCTTGCATTCTCCTCGGCAAACGTACATCTAAGTTTTGCCGATGTGGAGGCTTTTGAAAACGCTTACAGCCTTATGAAGAAAGGCAACATAGTGGACAGTGTTACAGTAGCCGCGGGCAAGCCTCCTACTCATGGAAAAGATGCAAAAGTTCAGATATTTTTTGAAATGCCTTCAAATGAACCGCCAAAAGACGCTGACGGAAATGCAAATTACAAACAGATGCGGCGTTATATAAACGTAAGAGCGGAGCAAATACTGGCGCGGGTTATACCTGCCACAACCGGCAATCCCGGAATGACGGTCAACTTAAACCCCATACAGCAAGTTCCGGGCAAAATGGCGGAATTAACCGCCGGCGACGGAGTAAAGATGACTGAAAACGGAACTCAGTTCAGCGCTACTACGGACGGTTATATTACATACAAACGTGATGTTTTGTCAGTTAATCCGGTCATTGAGATACGCGGGGATGTGGATTACAACATCGGGAACATAGATTTTGTAGGCACTGTTGATATAGTGGGGGATATACATCCCGGGTTCGTAGTTAAAGGAAAAGATGTAAATCTGAGGGGTATATGTCAGGATGCCTCAATAATAGCTGAAAACAGCGTTACAGTTAAAGGCGGCATAAAAGGCAGAAATAATCTTGGCACTATAACCGCCGGAGGAATTATAGATATAGACTATTGTGAGGGGGGGGTTCTTAATGCCAAAGGCGCTATAATAGTTCATAAATATACGTTTAACTCTGTTTTAAATTCAGGCGATACCATAAAAGCGGATTACAAATCAACAATAGCGGGCGGCTCTGTAATATCGTTTGCCGGCGGAACCTTTTATAATCTGGGAACCAAAGCAAATACAAAAATGGAGATTATTGTCGGCCGAAAATATGACACAGAAAATAAGCTGGTACGTATAAATGAAGAAAAAAAGCGTCTGATTGAAACAATGGTTAAGATAAAGGAAGCCATTGACGCTATAGAAGAGACAAAAAATCCGCAGCTCACCAAACATCCGAAATATATAAAATTAGTGGAAACAAGGGAGCTTATTACAAAAAGGCTTAACCTCTTTGAAAAACGTATTGACAGCATTATTAAAGAATCTGTGCACAGCTACCCTGTTGTTGAAGTGCTGAATGAAATACAGGAAGGCGTAAATATACGTTTTTTTGACAGTTTACATCATGTACGCAAAAATCAGAAAAAAGTACGTTTTGTACTTGAACCTTCAAATCAAACTGTTGAATGCCTGAATATTTGATTTATATCAGTTCATCAGTTCCGCTTGTCATTCTTCATCACTGCGTTACCCGCGGAGACGGAATTGCTATATTTACTCTTCCTCAAAAGAGGTTACGGGCGCTCCGCAGTCCGGACATATCCAATCAGCGGGGATATCTGTAAACTCCGTCCCAGCGGGGATGCCTGAATCAGGATCGCCCACTTCAGGATCATATACATAACCGCATATAACACACACATGTTTTTTCATAAATAACTCCCCTCAGACTTTAAAAAATGTCATTTTTTATAAAAGATCACTTTAAGCCGGCAAAATTTTAACAAATTATCGTTGAAAATTCAGCATTTCAATTACTTTCCCGCCATCCGCGTTGACATCCCACTGGTATATTTCGAGAGAAATATTGAGATGCATTATTACCTCATCCAGTTTATACTGGCTGCGGTCAATATTTAGTATGGCTATTTTACAGCCATCGCCGGAAACCGCAAAACAATCAGGATGTGACAAAGAGATCTCCTGAACAGCGCGGCAGTTATAATCAAATATCAGAAGCCTGTTTGATTCCGCTACCAGCGTCATGCCGTCTGTCATCTGATAAATCCCCTCACTTCTGTGAAAAGGAGGGGGAAAAGTCCCTACGGAAGCTGTGCCGGCTCCCTTTGCACGCATATGAATATAAAGAGGCAATGCGAATCTGTCAAATACCATACAACCGCCCATATCCTGCTGAATCTGGAAACTATACGGATTGAGCCATACCCTGCCGGCGGAAACGCCCATATCGGCGACGGCGTGTTCTATATACGCTATATTTGCTGTCTGATTATCATTATGGTAGATAAACAGAGTTGTGTGTTCCTGAGGAAGATCAGTAAATGTGGCGGCAAAAAAATCGTGAGTATTGGAATTTGCGTAAAGCAGTTCGTCTGTTTCATAATCATATTCAACAGTATTGCATAAATTCAGTGACGGATCATAAAGCTCCAGTGTGCGCCCGCCCATACACACAGGGTAAGAGCCGCAGAGGTACCATTTGCCGCCTTCCATAACATCAATTTCTTCCGCCATATTAGTAATCTTGTAATGATGCAGACGATTATGCCTTATCAGGTGCAGAAAAAGTATCCCGTTATTGATAAAAAGATGGTGATACTGATGGTCATGGGAGTAGTTTTCTCTGGGGAAAGAGGCTATTATATCCGTACGGGAAGAGTTTGCTCTGACTATAAGATACTCCTCATCATAAGGCGCGCTTACAAACCGGAATTCAAGCCACAGATCGCCGTTAAAAGGGGTTACGGACAAAAGCTGACCGTAAGAGTAATCAATAGAAAAAGAATCTGTCTGTATATTATTATCAAAAAATAAGAAGTAAAACTTTGATTCATCATTGCTGATAAGCAGAATTCTGCTGTCCGGCAAAATTTTTACCCGTGTTGTTTTGGGCAGCATTGTTGAGTTCAGTGTCGGAAATTTATTTAAAATTATTGTGCTTTTTTTTTCGTACATGATTTTTTTGTTTTTATACCAATCTCCATACTCAATATGAGAAAAAACAGAGCTTAAGTCAAGTTTTATTAGTGCGGAATACAATACCTCTTTCGTCTTTGCGAGCAAAGCGTTGCAATCCGGAATAAATAACCTGGATTGCGCGCCTTCGGCTCGCAGTGACGAACAGCGGCAGTATGTACAGCGCAACAGCCCGTGAACAAACCCCGTCTTTGCGAGGAACGCAGTGACGAAGCAATCCAGATTGGAGCTTTTACCTGCATGGATTGCCGCGCTTCATAAAAAACATTCCGCTTGCAAAGACGGTCAATGTACCGCGAAACTGCTTATATTATTTCATATTGACTTTTCCCGTACCTGTTAAGTAAACTGAAAAGGTCATCAAGGGATTTGGTGATGAGGCTTCGAAACCTCTTACAACAACGTTTTTGTGGAAAACGACATTTTCACACCTTATCAGTCTTATAATGGCTGGAAGGTGTAGGAATACGACTATTTCTGTCTAATACTTCACGCCATATTGTTGTGTGGTTTCGAACTTCCAGCCACCCTAATTGATGAACAATATTACAATTTGGAGGTTCGTATGTTAAGAAAGGCTTTAGTTAGTTTTTTGGCAGTGTTTGTATTGGCATTTTTATATGCCTGTAGTAGTTCTGGCAGTGACTCAGGCGGTTCCGGCAACTCCGGCGGCGCTGGTGAAGTATCTGTCAGCGGCAAGGTAATCCATTCATCTTTCAGCAATCAGGATAAGGTTTGTTTTGACAGAAACGGCAACAAACAGTGCGATGCCGGAGAACCAAGCGCATCTATAAAGTCTGACGGTACATTTACAGTAAAAGGCGCTGAAACTGATGTGTCAAATGCGGCTCTGATAGCGGAACTGGCAAGCACAGGCGTGGCTACCGCTTCCTATTCCATTAAGGCGGCATATCCACCATTAGTATTTGAAACCCCTGCAGGGCAGACCACATTATCATCCATTACCACCATCATTAAGGCTAAAATGGATCAGGAAGGAATCTCCTTTGCCAATGCCCAAGCTGACGTAAAAAACAGTTTGGGACTGGGGAGTAATGATAACCTGTTTTCTGAGAATCCGTCACAAGCCGTAAAGGAACTTACAGACAAAGTAACTGCCGCGGTAGCGGCGATGTTTGCTAAACTTGCCGTTGACTTTGGAATAACGATAAGCGATAAGACCATAATGCTTGTAATGAACGAAATAATCCCTCAACTTGGAAATATAAAAACCAAAACGCCAAACGAGATTGCAAATGGCGCATTTGACGGTAAAACTGAGCAAGAGTTGAAAGACAAGATGGATGAGCTGGCAGACAATCAGCCAAAAAATGTTTTAACTCTTCTTGCAAATGGAGTGTATGTCCTTCAAACTGATGGTGATGGAAGCGCTGCTTGGATAATTTTGGGGGGTTTAAAACTGGTAAATGATAAGCTATGTGGGACCGATTCGTTAATATTGCAGAATAAGGACAATTATCCTAACGATAAAGCGAATAATTTTGAAAGTAAGCTTATTATAAATAATAATTATTGCTTCAGTTTGGATGAGAATTACTTTTATTCTTCCGTAAACTCGTACATAGGAACGATTAAGGGTCTAATGAGTGCACATGACAGGAGCGATCTTGCTAAAACAACTGATTATTATGATTATGTTCGCACAAACAAAACCATTAATATCACTGGTGGAGGCATTATTAAATTTAATTGGAAATCAAATGGAGAAGTTGCAAACGACAGCAGATACCTATTTGATGCAAAAAATATGAGAAAAATATTGGAAGTGTACTTTGCTGACGATTCCCAAAGTATTGATTTGAACACTGTAACCCTTGCAGAGATTTACGAGGAGGCGGAAAAGAATGATGATGTATTTGCCACATTTCTGGAGTATTTTAATAAACGTCATGGCAGTTCAAACCCTCCAACAAGTTTATCTCAATATAAGACTTGGTTAGACGACAATTTTCAGCCGAATTTTGTGGGTGGTTGGGATTTTTCCGAGTATGAAATCGTTAAAATAGAAAACAGGGATTGTTTACTGAAAGATTTTACAATAAAATATGATGGAAAAGAACTTCTTTGCGACGACGATCAGGAAAAAATATTTCGCATTTGGTTAGATTAGCAAAATTTTTTGCACACCCATAACATCAAAACGGGGGTGCGCGAAAACATTATGTTTTGACTTTGCTGCCTGCCGGTGTTATCCTCTATGGCGTGAGACTGATTGCGCGCGACACCCTTATATCGCTGGCGTTAGCTGTTCCTGTACTGATATGGGTTGCTCTGACTGGTCAGAGTAACCCGTGGAACCTTAAAACTGCCGCCATATATCTTGTAGCGGCTCCTGTTACAGAAGAGATAGTATTCAGGGGTGGAGTGCAGGAAGCGCTTTTAAATAAATTTTCAGCTTCACTGCCTAAAGAAACGGCAAATATAATTACATCCGTTCTTTTTGCACTGCTGCATCTGGTGTTTAGGCGGGAATTAGCAGCTCTGCTGGTTTTTTTCCCTTCATTTGCGCTGGGCTGGCATTACCGTATGCACAGAAACCTTAAAGTAGTTATATTTATACACTTTTTTTACAATTTTATACTTTTTTTATAAAATAAAGAGGGCGCATGAAAACAGAACATATTTACAAAAAAGCTTACTATCACGCAGTACGCAGGGCAATGAAAGAAAATGAGGCATTTATGCAAGTATTTATGGACAATACGGCAGTTAATTATGATGAATCAATGCTGGAGCAGCTTGATGCGTTTCTTGTGAAAATTCCGGACAACGATCTGCTTGACCTTATATTGGGTCATAAAACACCTGAAAATTTTAAAGTTGAGTATAATGAAAGGATATTAACCGACATCGTAAATCTATACGGAAATCAATCTATCTACGACAGTCTGAATTTATGATAAGATGTAAGGACGATTTCGCGTACCCCAAATTTTCTGGATATCAAGTATGTAACATGTTGATTCATTATGGATTTGACAATATTTGCTATATTATTTCTCTGATTTAAATTTTTCTTTTGCCATATATCTGTTAAGCGCATCAATATAAGCTATTGCGCTTGCAACAAGAACGTCTGTAGAGAATCCTCTTGCCATTATGTTTTTGCCGGAATTGTTGAATTCCACAACAATGACAACTTCACCCTGTGCGTCTTTACCCGCGGTTACCGAGTTTATGCGGTAACTGTGAAGCGTACTCTGCACACAGGATATACGCTCTATAGCTTTAAAAACAGCGTCCACAGGACCGTCTCCGGTGGACGCATCGGTGATTTTAATTCCGTCTATGTATGGCAGCACAACTGTTGCGGTTGGTACATGATGGTATACGCTGGAAAAACAGACGTAATCCAGTCTGAACGTATCTTTCTCATTGCTTGTACGACCATATACAAGGGCGTCAAGGTCCTCATCAAAAATATCCTTCTTTTTGTCGGCAAGCTCTTTAAACTCTTTGAAAAGTTCTTCCAGTGTGGCTCCGTCCAGATCATGCCCCAGATCTTTTATGCGTGTGTTGAATGCGTGTCTGCCTGAATGTTTTCCAAGGACAAGCTGGCTACACGGGAACCCTACGCTGTCAGGCGTCATTATCTCATAAGTAAAAGGGTTTTTGAGTACGCCGTCCTGATGTATTCCTGATTCATGCGAAAATGCGTTTTTACCGACAACAGCCTTATTGGGCTGGCATTCAATCCCCGTAATGCCTGAAAGCAGACGGCTTGTGCGGTAAAGCTCCTTAGTGTTAATAGCGCATGAAATATCGCTGAATATATCTTTCCGTACATTCAGCATCATTACAATCTCTTCAAGCGCGGCATTTCCCGCGCGTTCCCCTATGCCGTTAACCGTACATTCCACCTGTGAGGCTCCGGCGCGTATAGCTGCAAGCGAATTTGCAACCGCAAGCCCTAAATCGTTGTGACAATGTACACTGATAGTAGCTTTATTGATATTCGGCGTTTTTTTTATTATATATTTTATAAGGTTTTCAAACTCATCGGGAACGGTGTATCCTACAGTATCCGGTATATTGACGGTAGATGCGCCCATGTCTATCGCTGACTCAACCATTTGACAGAGGTAGTCCGGATCGCTGCGTATAGCGTCTTCCGCGCTAAATTCAATGTCCTCGCATAACCCTGCAGCGAATTTTACTGCATCCGTCGCCATTTTCAGCGCCTCTTCCCTTGTTTTTTTCAGTTTGTACTGAAGGTGTATATCAGAAGTCGCAATCACTATGTGTATTCGCGGTTTTTTTGCACATTTAAGGGCATCCCACGCTGTCTGTATATCATTTTTATTGGCGCGGCACAACCCTGCCACTGACGATTTGGTTATCACATCCGCAACACGCTGCACAGCCTCAAAATCACCCGGCGATGTAGCCGGAAAGCCGGCTTCTATAATGTCAACGCCCAGACGTTCAAGCTGAAGGGCAAGGGTTATCTTTTCCTCCGTTTTCATAGAAAAACCCGGAGCCTGTTCCCCGTCACGCAGAGTTGTGTCAAAAAATTTTATATGGCGCATTAAACCTCCAAATTATATATAATTTGCTCCTTCTTTAGCTCTTTCTTTTGCCAGCAAACGCTTTCTCAAAGGAAGCAATACGAAGCCGGATATAATATAGGCTGACATTAAAATAAATATCGCTATACCCGGCTTACTGCCGATAAAGAAAAGAACCACAACCAAAATTACCACTGTATTAAACGGTCGCATTTTCAGAAAACCAAGATTTTTGAAACTATAGTATGGAAGCGTGCTAACCATAAGGATAGCAAGCGCAAAAACCATTATAAAAAAAAACAGATATAAATGCGCAAAGGCGTATAGATCAAATTGGTAAACAAAAAGTATGCTGGCTGATATCATAGCCGCTGCCGCAGGTATAGGGAGACCGACAAAAAACAGATTGGATATCTTTTTAGTTTGAACATTGAATCTGGCAAGACGTAACGCGCCGCAAGCCACAAAAACAAAAGCGGCCATAATTCCAACCTCTTGAAATTGCCGGAATTGCCAGTGAAAAAGTAGCATTGCCGGCGCTACTCCAAAAGAAACCACATCTACAAGTGAATCAAGCTGTACTCCGAAATCGCTGGTGCCTTTTATAAGCCTTGCCACCTTGCCGTCAAGTCCATCAAATACGCCTGCAAGAAGGATAGCAACCGCCGCGTTAAAATAACTCCCCATGATAGTCAGCGTTATGGAAAAAATGCCGCACAGCAAACCGCATAGCGTCACCATATTAGGCAATATCATATTTTTATGCACTTTATATACTCCCGTGAACTATTATAGTTGCAGCAATGCAGACTGTCAATAAAGTCATTTTTTCGCGTACCCCCATTTTTTTCAAAAATAGAAAAATCATAGAATTTATTATTGATTTTACAGCATTTTTAAACGTTACATTTACGATTTTTTAAAAAG
>JAIRQX010000106.1 GCA_031256375.1 Deferribacteraceae bacterium | reverse complement strand
ACGGCATGGATGCCGTGACAAAATGCTTGGCATTTTGGAAGGCAAGGCAAGATAACACTCTTGCCGTAGCCGGTAAATAAAAATTGCAGGACGCAATTTTTATTTAAAAATGGAATAAGAAATATTTACTTATAAAATTATTTTTTTAAAGATTAACGAAGAGTTTATTCCCCCAAAAGCAAAGTTGTTGTTCATTACATATTCGTTGTCCATTGTAACCCCTTCACTTTGTATATACTCCAAATCCGCACACTCGGGGTCTATATTCTCAAGGTTTACAGTCGGGGCATACCAGTTATCATTCATCATAAGTATTGATAATATTGATTCTATCGCTCCGCATGCGCCCAATGTATGTCCTATATAACTTTTTTGTGAACTTATAGGCATTTTCCTGTTGAACAAAGTATCAACAGCGTGTGTTTCAGCCACATCACCCTGCGTTGTCGCCGTACCGTGACCATTAATATATCCTATGGATTCAGGGGGAAGAGACGCGCTTAAAAGAGCTTTTTTCATAACAATGGACATTGTGGTTTTATTGGGCTGCGTTACATGAGCCCCGTCTGTGTTTGTGGCAAAGCCTACTACTTCCGCGTAAATTTTTGCTCCCCTGCGTATGGCGTGTTCGTACTCTTCCAGTACTAAAGTCGCCCCGCCCTCCCCCACAACCAATCCGTCTCTGTCTTTATCATACGGACGCGGCGTTAAACCGGGCGTATTATTTTTTGTGCTGGTGGCAAAAAGTACATCAAAAACAACCGCCTGTGTCGGAGATAATTCTTCCGAACCTCCCGCAAGCATGATATCCTGATGTCCGTATTTAATAGCTTCATACCCGTAGCCTACGCCCAGACTGCCTGATGTACACGCCGTGCCGGTCGGGATAAGTCTGCCGGTAAGTTTAAAAAATACTGATATATTAACAGGGCATGTGTGAGGCATCATTCTGATATAAGACGATGATGTAATCCCTGATACTGTATTGGTTTTTAAAATTGAGTAAAAATCGTAAAAAGAATCCACTGAACCGCTGGAAGAGCCGTAAGCTACACCTGTTAAACCGTTTTCTAATTCTGAAGAGCCTAATAAACCGGCGTCTTTTAAAGCAAGTTCAGATGCCCTGACTGCAAACACTGAAGTTCTGCCCATAGAACGGGTCTGTTTGCGTGTGTAATGTTCCGGAATGGTGAAATTTTCTATGGGTGAAGCTAGTTTGGTGTGTAAACCTTCTATTTTTTCCCATTCTTCCATATGTTTTACAAAATTTCTCTTACTTTTTAGAGAATTAAATGTGTCATTAAGCGTTAATCCTAACGGTGAGACTATACCCATGCCTGTCACCACAACGCGGCGGTTCATCAGCATAACCCTCCGTTTACAGAGATAACTTGTCTTGTTATATACGCGGCGTCATCAGACAACAAATAAGCTATCAGGGACGCAACCTCTTCAGGTTTACCAATTCTTTTCATCGGTATAATTTTATTCATGGCATCTATATCTATATTTTCTGTCATATCTGTTTTAATCAGCCCCGGCGCGACACAGTTCACAGTAATTTTGTGTTTAGCTAACTCTACTGCCAGAGCTTTTGTGGCTCCTATAACTCCCGCTTTTGCCGCGCTGTAATTTACCTGTCCTCTGTTCCCCGTTATGCCGGACACTGAAGCAAGCGTCACAATCCTGCCGGGTTTTCTCGCGGATACCATATCCATTATTATAGGCTGTAAAATGTTGTAAAACCCGTTTAAGCTGGTATTTATAACACTGCTCCAGTCTTCCTCTGACATCACAGGGAAAGGCGCGTCCGCCGTTATTCCGGCGTTACATATTACAGCGTAATACGCTCCATTTATTTCAACATCTTTTTTAAGAAAATCCTCACACGCTTTTCTGTTATTTACATCAAATTGCAGCATACGGACTTGTCTGCCCAAAGAAATAATTTCATTTTTTACATCTGTTGCCTTCTCTACATTTGAGCGGAAATGAAGAACAATATCATAACCCGATTTTGCAAGGTATATAGCTGTCGTTCTGCCTATACCTCTTGAGGAGCCTGTAATTAAAACCCACTTTGCCATAGTTTAACCGTTATTTATTATTTTAAAGGGATCTTTTGGTTTATAAGCGGTTATATCCGCTTTCGCACACATAAAATCACCATTTTTTATCAAACAATGATAGCTTCCCAATGTTGCGTCAGCAAAATTTTCCAGAATATATACTGTATAAGTTTTATTAAGCTCAAATATGTCAACAAACATCTGATAATCTCTGGAACCCAGCAGAAACGCTATTTCGGGTTTTCCGCCATCATTTTCCGCAATATATATGCCAGAAAAAGCGCCCAAAGCCTGTGCCATGTATTCCATTCCAACCCATGACGGCGCCCCCCCTATGGAGCTGTCAAAAAAAAGGCTTTTTTCAGTTACGTCAAATTCAGCGGCTAAACTACGGGCTTCCAAATCATATTCCAATACGCGGTCTATCAAAATCATAGGCGGTTTGTGAGGCAATATATCTTTTAAATCATTATATTTTGTGTTCAGCATTTGCCCAATACCACACAAGCGTTACTTCCGCCAAAAGCGAATGAGTTGCTGAGACAATAATTAAGCCGTCCCGCTCTGTCAGATTCATTTACAAACCTGAGCGGGGGCATGGATTTATCAACGCATCCATCCCAAACGTGCACAGGCATCTGCCCTGTTTTATTCAACGGTGATAAAATAAGCCAGCAAAATGCAGCTTCAATAGCGCCGCAAGCGCCAAGAGTGTGCCCTGTCATAGGTTTTGTTGATCCGGCATATAAGTCAGCGCCAAACAATGAGTTTACAGCGGCGCTTTCCATGCTGTCATTTGAAATAGTGCCTGTCCCGTGAAGATTTATATAATCTATATCATCTGAAGATAGAGAGGCGTCCTTAAGGGCGTTCGTCATAGCGGTATAAGCGCCTTTCCCTTCAGGATCAGGGGAGGTCATGTGGTAAGAGTCGGATGATTCCCCCGTTCCCGCCAATATTATCCCTTCACCGCCGAAATCCTCTTTTGTCATAATAAAAAGCGCTCCGCCCTCTCCAATGTTTATTCCGTCCCTATTTTTACTGAAAGGGTTTGTGTGTCCTGCGCTCATAGCTTCCAGAGCGTCAAATCCGTTTACTGTATAGTCGGAAAGACTGTCTGCTCCCCCCAATATAACAGCGTCACACAAACCCGACCGGATAAGACTTCTGGCGGACGCAAACGCTTTTGCGCTTGATGAACATGCTGTTGAAATTGTGTAGGACGGTCCGGTCACAGCCGCATATTTTGAAAGAAATTCTGATGGCGTTCCAATGTCCAATGCTGAAAGCTCAAAATTCCAGTGTCCGGTGGCAAAGTAATCTTTAATACTGCTGTAATTATCATTTATTCCGCCATTACTGGAACCTAATACTACACCTATGCGGTCTGATCCGTACAATTTTTTAATATATTCCGTCTGTTCTCTGATCTCCTCGTAACAATAGGCTAATATTCTGTTACACATTAAATTCAGATAAGGTAACTCCGGCAGATCAAAACTTATCTTTCCCATAATAAATTTATTACTGCTGTAGTCATTATTAAAAATCATACGCGAAATATCCCCGCTGACCAAACATTCAAACGCTCTGCTATGTTTTGAACCTAACGCTGTCAGCGCGGACATTGCGGAAAGATAATATCCCATAAGTTAAATCTCTTCAATAGTATAGCTATAGTTACGTTGGGTGTTGGTGAAATTTATTGATAAATCAGTATTGTATCTGACTGTTGAGAAATTGTCAGAATCTTGATAAAAAAACCTGAATTTATTACCGTTTACTGTTTTCTCCTCAACCGTAATACCTGCCGGTAAATATTTTTCTATAGCTGATAAAGGGTAATATATTAACTGTATGTCATTTATAATATACATCGGCATAAATTTTTCTGCCGAAGGGGCGAAGGGAGACAGTTCATATCTTATTCCGCTGTTTTGATACGTTATGGCGAAAATACGTCCGAAATCAGTGAAAGCAATAACTGTTATGTTGTCAGAAGATATATTCAAAACAGCGGTGACAGTGTTTTCATTACCGTCATAAGCCACAGTAAGTTTCTGTTTATATAAAAGCGGCTGTTCTATTGCAATGACCGGCATTAAGGTTGTTTTTAAAGTGTTGGTAATAAAAAAAGCGCCTGAAACATTCTTTTCAGCACATGAACAGATAGCGCAAAAACAAACAACAAGAAATAATGTTGTAAATTTTTTCATATTAATATATCTATAATAAGTTGTGATTAAAGTCAATTTTTATCGGTTTTTTTATAATGTTTGCGTTTTCATTGCTTAACTATTCGGCTTTTGCTCCCTCTCTTTACAAAAAAGACGATTGGAACAGATGGATTGACTATAAAAAACAAACCGGTGATAATATTGCCGATGCCCCTCCTGTTGATTTTATGCCGCCTATGTTGCGCAGAAGACTTAGCCAAAACATAAAAATCGCCGTATATGCCGCCTATAACGCTTCAGCCGGTTATAAGGATTTAAGAACTGTGTTTGCCTCCAGATATGGCGAATGGCAACAAACCTTTAAACATTTACTAAACTATTATAACGAAAACTCTGTATCTCCAGCCGGATTCAGTCTATCAGTTCACAATGCCGCCGCCGGGCTTTTTTCGTTGATAACAGGCAATAAATCACCTTATACATCAATATCTGCCACAGATTATACATTTTCAGCCGGGCTTTTGGAAACTTTTATGCAGTTGGAAACTAATAACACTGTTCTTTATGTATATTCAGATGAAAGCGCGCCTGATTTTTATAAAGACAGGATTAAAAGTTTCCTTCCATGTTCTGTGGCTCTTCTGTTGAGTAAATATCAGCCCGGGGAATTAAAAAGTTTTTCATGCAGTTACCGCGATAACAACGTTGAAGATGACCCTTTTGCATTTATACGTTTTATACTTGAAGACCAAAAATCGTTTCAGTGTAAAAAATTTGATATAAATCTTTTATGAAACGGTTTATAAGAGGCGTTTTATCCGGCGTATGCTTTATCATTTTCGGAATAGGCTCCACAATTATAGGATTCATTTTATTGCCCGTGTTTTTTCTGATTACTACTGACCGCGAAAAATTCAGATATATTTCATCCGCCGCTATAAAGTATTCATGGAAATTTTTTTTATCTCTGATGTGCGTTGTCCGGCTTATTAAGATTAAGATTGTTAATATGGAGCGGATAAAAGAGATTAAAAGCTCCGTTATAGTTGCGAATCATCCATCCCTAATAGATATTATAATACTTGTATGTCTTATTCCAAAACCGCTTTGCGTAGTAAAAAGCAGTTTAACCGATAACATATTTATGAAAAACATTGTCTCCAGCGTATATATTTTAAATAATACAGATATTGATATATTTATTTCTGAATGTACGCGCGCGCTGAACAGCGGTTATAATATTATAATATTTCCTGAAGGCACACGCACTATATACGGCAAATCTAAAAAATATCACAGAGGGGCGGCTTATATAGCTTTAAAATCAAATGCCTCTGTAATACCCGTACATATAGATATGTCGGATCATATACTGGGCAAGGATAAAAAGTTTTATGACGTTTCTGACAGACCCGTGTTATATACATTAACTGTTAAATCTCCTATTATAATGTCTGAAACAGTTGATAAAAATCTGCTTGACAGCGCAAATGCCCGCAATATAATGGCAAAAATACAGTTATTATTGAGTAGCTAATAATGATACGTTTTAATTTATTTAAATTCCAATATATATGGAGCCTGCAATAATGAAACGGGTAGAGCTGGAAAATGAAATTAAAAATCTTATAGTATCTTCGCTTGATCTGGAGGATATTTTGGCAGACGACATAGTATCAGACGCGCCATTGTTTGTAGAGGGACTTGGGCTTGATTCAATAGATGCTCTGGAACTGGGAATGGTCATGAAAAAGAAATATCAGCTTCAGTTTAAAACCAATAATGAGGAAAATAAGGAACTATTCCGGTCTGTGCGTACTATTGCTGATTTTATTGCTAAAAATAAACAAATTATTCTGGAGTGAACAATGCAATACAACAAAGAAGCTATTTTTAACAAAATAAGTGATATTTTAGAGAACGATTTTGATTGTAGCCGCGATAAATTGACTCCCGACGCAAACATAATAACAGATCTTGATTTAGACAGCATTGACGCGATAGATCTTGTCATCAAACTTCAGAATCTGACGGAAATCAATGTAAAACCTGAAGATTTTAAACAAATACGCACTTTGCAGGATATTGCCGATGTTGTCTTTAATCTGGTAAACAGTGAGTATAATTAACCATAGCAATTTACAAATGTAACTGCTGTAATATCAGCGTTTTGGGGTTTTCTGTAAGTCTTTCTTATCATTTCCGTTAATATAAAAAAGTATCCATTTATTCAGCCGTACCACCCATTTGTTATAGTTGCGGTGTATGGAATTTTGCTTGGGATTGTATCTGAGATTTACACTGTCCGCATAAGCAATAGAATAACCGCTTTCTGTATATTTGATATTAACGGCGACCATATGGTTTCTGTTACGCAAGACAGCTTTTATGTTACCTTCAGACTCTTTTATCGCCTGCCACCCTATTGCAGATGAAGCATTCAGTATGGCTTGTTCAATACTAACGCCGGCATTGTCTGCCGTTGCCTCAACAGGCGTATTTATATCAATAATATAGGCATTTTTTTTATCAATAGATGTATTTATATCAATAATACGCGCATTTCTGGAACATGCGGACAAAAATACACAAACAGATAAAACAGATAAGATAGCAGTAAATTTTTTCATAAAATACTTCTCCTCCTTAAAATTCTAGTTAGTAAAAATTAAACCATTGGTATGGATAAGTCAATATAAGCGTTTCAATTTTTTTAATATATTTATTAGCAATACCCTCAATATCAAGATCTGAAGAGTATTTATATATATACATACAGTATTTCTTATTATTTTTGTATATAAAATAAGTGTAAATATCAGAAGCGGTTAGTGTTGCAAGTTTAAAAGCGCCAAGCGGTAAACTTATCTTTTCACCCAAAAAATTAACGCATATTGCTCTTGCGTTTGTAGATGGCATCCTATCCGCCATCATAACAACAACTTCCCCCGATTCAATTTTATCCTGCATTACCGCCGCTGTGTGTATTCCCATATCTTTTGTAACGGAATACACATTAAGTTTACTTGCAGGATTTATATACGCTATGAACTGGTTGAATTTTTGCGTATGTTCAATATCAATAAATGCGTTCACAATAATATTGCCGGGTACAACCCCCCTTATCATCTCAATGTTGCCAAAATGGGAAGATAGGATAAAACAGCCCCTTTTTTGTTTTAAATCCGACAGAATATTATTATGAAGTTCAGCATCCGCTATGTTTATATCATTCAGTTTCAGTTTACCGTCCCAAGATTGAAATCTGTCTATCAGTGAAAAGGAAAAAGTCAGAAAATGCCTAAAAGACTTTAAAAGCCCGGGCTTATATTTTTTATCGTTGGTAAATCTGTAAAGTTTGGCAAAAAAGTTATAAGATGCTTTTCTTTGTGTGTTTGCGGTTAAAAACGTTATCAGTGTAACGGGTATTACAATTATTTTAAGCGCTATCGCGCCAGCCAGCCGGTAAATTATCAAAAGAAGCCTTAAACGCAGATAACCTGCCGAAAGCTCTTTATTATCATACCAGTTATTCATTTTCGCATACATTCCAGTAATGTGTAATCGTAATCGCCTATTTTCTGATGAGCTTCGGTTAACAATAGACCAGCGCTGTCAATAAACAGTTCAAACTCACTCTGTTTATAGATTTTACTATACCCATTCGCCATACATACAAAATAAAGGGATGTAGCTGAAAGAGCCAATGCGGCAGGATTTGAACGTTGTTTATCAATAAACGGTTCAAGAATATAAACCTTCCCTCCCCTATTTAAAGCATTTGCCGCTTTTTTTAGTATAAAAACGATCCTTTCAGGGCTGAAACAATCCAGAAACTGGCTCATCCATATAGCGTCAGCGCCTGACGGGAGATCATCTATAAGAATATCCACAGTCTGAAAGGATGTTCTTGGGTTTTCCCCTATATTTTTTTGGGCAAGCTCCAGTTGTTCCGGCAGATCAAAACAAGTCAGTTCGGCTGTCTGACTCATACGCAACAAAACTTTACCGAATTTTCCAGTATTGGCGCCTAAATCATAAACCATAACAGGATTGTTTTTCAGCAGTATTGTTACTGCCGCCTCAAACGAAGCGTCAGAATAGTAATTGTCAAAATTAAACCAGCTTTTCTGCGCATATGCCGGCAGTTTGCTAAGCCCTTCATATATTGTATCCCAGTCGCCAAATACTTTTAATCCGCAGGGTTTACCTTTTTTAAGCGATTCAGTCAGATAAAACGCGCCCTTATAACAAACATCGTTCACAAAATTCATATTGATAATGGTTGTGTCGTCTTGACAGAAACACCGCCCTGTGCCGGTGAGTTTATATTTTCCGTCATTCACATTTACAAGATGAGCATAAACAGCAATATCCATCAGTACAGTCAACACATAATTGTTTAAATTCAAAGCGTTTTCCATTTCATTCAGCCCCGCTTTGCCGATATTATGGAGATACTCAAAGATTTTAAGGTCTGTCATTGTTTTTATAGCTTGAAATATTAAAGGGGAAAACGCCAATATCTGCGCTTCATTTCTGCATACCGACATATCTTGTGAATAGTTTCTGTTTCTTCTGTAGTTCAATGTTATCACATTATCTTTTACGGTGGCGGGACAGATTCCCGCCCTCTGCAGGAGAAGTATAAGAGGGCGGGAATACAGAAATTTATTACTTTTTCAGATTATAAAACGCACTAAACCCTTCGTAGTTAGCCTGATCTGCAAGTTCATCTTCAATGCGCAAAAGTTGGTTGTATTTTGCCACACGGTCGGTTCGGCTGGGCGCGCCGGTTTTAATTTGCCCTGCATTCACTGCCACCGCGAGGTCTGCGATGGTTGTGTCCTCTGTTTCTCCGCTACGGTGCGATATTATGCACGTATAACCAGCGCGTTTCGCTTTTTCAATGGCATCCAGCGTTTCTGTAATAGTGCCGATCTGGTTCAGTTTGATAAGAATTGCGTTTGCCACGCCGCTGTTTATCCCTTTCACTAAACGTTTAGTGTTGGTTACAAATAAATCATCGCCCACAAGCTGTACCTTCTTGCCCAGCGCGTTGGTAAGTTTTTTCCAACCGTCCCAGTCATCTTCATAAAGACCGTCTTCAATAGAGATGATTGGGTATTTACCACATAAATAACTGTAATATTCTACCATTTCATCAACACTTTTTTCAGGTTTAGCTTCAGCGGTCATCGTATATTTACCGTTTTCATAAAACTCACTTGAAGCGGAATCCATTGCAATCATAATCTGCTCGCCCGGTTTATAGCCAGCCTTCTCTATAGCTTTTAAAATAACCTCTATAGCCTCTTCATTTGAGGAAAGATTAGGGGCAAACCCGCCTTCATCGCCAACTGCCGTATTCATCCCTTTATCATGGAGTACTTTTTTCAGACTGTGGAAAGTTTCCACCCCCATGCGTAACGCCTCGCGGAATGTTTCCGCGCCAAGCGGCATAATCATAAATTCCTGCATATCCACATTGTTGTCAGCATGTTTACCGCCGTTTATTATATTCATCATCGGGGCGGGAAGAATGTGAGCAAACGGTCCGCCTAGATAGCGGTACAAAGGAATCTGAAGAGCTTCCGCCGCGGTTTTGGCGCAAGCCATAGAAACGCCGAGTATCGCGTTTGCTCCGAGTTTGGCTTTATTATCGGTACCGTCCAGATCAATCATTATTTCATCAATCATCTTTTGTTCAAGGACGCTGATCCCTTTGAGTTCATTAGAGATAATGGTGTTGACATTCTTAACGGCTGTTAATACCCCTTTGCCGCCATAGCGTTTTTTGTCATCGTCACGCAATTCCACTGCCTCAAATTCACCGGTAGAGGCTCCGCTTGGCACGGCTGCGCGCCCTTGAATTCCGCTGGCGGTCAGAACTGTGACTTCTACTGTCGGGTTCCCCCTTGAGTCTATAATTTCCGCAGCTTGCACATCAATAATCTCTGTCATAGAACACCCCTTATTTTATTCATAATTACAAAAACAATTTTGTTATATTATAATAGTTGTAATAATATATCAACCATGATAATTTTTTGAAAAATTTTTTTTGCGCAAACTACTATGAAATTACCAAATCTTGTTTATGCCAACAGCAAAGGGGAAATATTTGATCACCCCTATTTAAAAATGACTGTCCGCAGCGGCGGATACGATTTTATGCCGTATAATACGGAGCTGATTCCTCTGCCTGACTGTTCAAGACTTTATTTTATGCCACATACAAAGGCTATGGGGTTTAATCTGAAAAAATCCGCCTTTGAAACGCTGGATAACAGTTATGCTGTGAGCGTATTTCTTCCCCCCGCATATCTCCGCCTCTTTCTCCCTTCGTATAAAAAGATTAATAACGATGTTATGCCCCTTTTTGCCTATACTGCCGCCGGGTGGTTGGATGGCAGATTTGTTGCGCCGGCAATTAAAATTGATGACGATGCGCGTTGGAAACCTGATTTGTACGATTATACAGATAGATTTCGCTCAAAAGTTGAGTATTTTTTGAACCGCTTCCCGGATAACCGTTTGTACAAACAGTTATCGCGTTGCGCACTTGAATATCACTGCACTGCCGCAAAAAATGTTTTTTATCCCCGGTGGGAGTGTCCTTTGCCAACATCTTCCGCTTGCAACAGCCACTGTTTGGGCTGTATATCTCTACAGAAATCAGAATGCTGTCCGTCCCCTCAGGAAAGGATTTCCTTTATGCCTACCTCTGAGGAGATTGCTGATGTGGCATGTCAGCACGCAGAATATGCGGAGAAGCCCATTATCAGCTTTGGACAGGGGTGCGAAGGCGATCCTGTTTTTGCCGCTGATAACATAGCCAATGCTATAAAAATTATCCGCAAACGCTATCCGGATTTAACTGTAAATTTTAATTCCAACTGCAGTATCCCCGATAAAGTGGCAAAAGTTATTGACGCAGGCGCGGACAGCGTCAGGGTAAGCCTTAACAGTGTAATTCCATCCACTTATAACGCATATTACAGACCGCATGGCTACACTTTTGACGATGTTTGCCGCAGCATTAAAGCGGCTAACGAACGGGATTGCTACTTAGCATTGAATTTGCTTATGATGCCCGGCATAAACGACAGAAAAAGTGAAGTGAACGCGCTTATTGAATTTTTATCAAAATACAAGGTAGAACTTATTCAGACCAGAAATCTAAATATAGACGCCGATATGTTAAACAGTGCGCTTAAACTGCCGACGGATGATATTTTAAGCGTAAAAAATATGCTCAGGCTTATAAAAAAAGAACATAAACATATAAAATTCGGTTATTTTAATCGTACCAGAGAAGATTTTTTTACAGATAACGGGTTTCCGCACGACAAACTAATATCATAGAAAAAGCGTTACGCATAAAACAGAATAGCGAAGTACATAAGTATAGTACCAAGTATAACAAAAAAATGCCATAAAACGTGCATAAATCTGATATTTTTGAGACTGTAAAAAGCTGCGCCCACTGTAAACGCAACCCCGCCGGAAAGCAATAAACCGAACCCTTTTGCCCCCAACCCTTCGTAAAACTCTTTTATATCTATAATGCAAAACCATCCCATAGCAATATATATTGTGGTGGACAGCTTTTTAAATTTACCCATCCATATTGATTTATATAACACACCGATTATAGCAAGCCCCCATATTACGCCGAAGATTGTCCAACCACGCCAGCCGCCCACCGTTACAAGGCAAAGAGGGGTGTAAGTTCCCGCGATTAAAAGATAGATGCAACTGTGGTCAAATATTTTAAAAATTTTTTTTGCGGAGGTAAAACTTAGGCTGTGATACAGGCAGGAGAAAAGATATAAAAGGATAAGCATGGATCCGTATATTGTGAAAGAGACCACCCTGACAGCTTCACCTGTGCCCGCCGCTGATACAATCAGAATCACCAAACCCGCCAC
>JAIRQX010000095.1 GCA_031256375.1 Deferribacteraceae bacterium | reverse complement strand
TCACGCGGCTTTATCCTCGGCGGAGTAAATCCGCCTTGCGGTACGCCGCTTCGTCCCTCCGGCGCTTTGCTTGTCGGGCGGCTATCTTGCCCGCATCCTGCGGGCGCCTTGTACATCGTCCCCGCGCTTATGCGCGGGTCGTACTATGCAGGGGCAAACACTGTCCACCCGCCGATTTATCGGGAGAACCGTTCCCCCCCATACAATCGTTCTATTTTGCATATTATAATGTCTTGTCGGAAACTCGCTTACCGGAGCCTTGTAAACTCCCGTAACAGTCTAAGCAGACTGTTAAAAGGTTGTTTCCATCAATAGCGTATATCACGCAGACGAGAAATATAATCTACTGTTTTATAAAAAGCAAGAGAAAAATAATAAAAATATAAAAAAATTTTGCGCTTATAGAATTTCCACATTACATTGACCGTCTTTGCGAGCGGAATGGTTTTATGAAGCGCGGCAATCCATGCAGGTAAAAACTCCCAATGGATTGCAACGTTCCTGCGTTCCCCGCAAACTGTATTTATTTATATGCAAACCCAACATCATATAGAATAGTAAACCCGCCTAGCTTTAAATCGCTATGGTTTTTATATTTCTGATCGTTGCTGGCATATCTTACGGTAAAACCCATAAGCCAACCTTTATCCTGAGCAATCCTTATACCGGTATCCACAAAATAACCGGATGCGGAGCCTTTCAATTCATTGTCGGAGTTTCTGCCGTATAATATAATTTTATTATTGTTATAGGTTAACCCACCATCTATAAAACATTCAATCGGATCTAGAGGGTAGCGTAAAGACAGTCCCGCCGCGTAAGTGATGACGGAATATTCCATCTGATCATCATTGTTGTCCGACCAACTGCTCGTACTGTCACCATTTTTCCCTGAACCATATTGTCTGATTCCAAAGTTAAAACCGAAGTAATTGTTGAAATAATACGCTAATTTTCCCCCTATATCAGCGCCTGAAAGCATATTATAATCGTACTCATTATAATTAACGCTTTCAGCGGACGGCATGAAATACCCTAATTCCAACCATAGACGCATCCCTTCCGCTTGGCATACCGATACGAAAAAGAGCAAGATAAATAAAATTACCAAAACAATCCTTTTCACAAAACAACCTCACGTTACCAATTATAAGTAAATCCGGCTATGATAACCCCTTCAATACTACCGGAGCTACTGTCAGAATTTTTATATTTTACATATATTTCGCGTATCTCATAGCCTATTGTCGGGCTTAATTTAGCGGCGCTGATTGCGGGAAAGAACAACTGCGCGCCGTATATGATCTTGATATTTTCCTCATCAATACGCTCCTTTGCAAAATAAAAAGTTGAAGTTGCCGCTTCATAATCCGCAAGTTCCAGATCGTATTTAAGCGGAAGAAAATCATACCCTAAATATACTTTGATACCCAAATACTCGTTGAATTTATAACCGGTATCCGCCAAAAGTTGATAACTTAACCCTTTTCCGGTAGATGAAGTTTTTAAATCGGCGTCATTTGAGATTATTGGCTTCATCATCGTATCCTGCTTTAAGTTCATATAATGCCACGGTGAACCTGCCGCAGAGAGCTTTACATATAGATTTCCCGCGCGGTAAACAATAGCGGCTGAAAGAGATACGCTGTGAATATCAAAATTAACGTTATTTTCATGGGAAACCCAATCGCCGCCCAGAACATTAGGCAGATGAATATACCCAAATTCCTTGCGCTCCGTGTTTCTGTAGTTATAGTTCAGGCTTAAAAAGTAACTGAAAAAGGAAACAGAGTTTCTGTAACCGATAGGGGAGAGGGTAGCCTCAATCTCTCTGCTGAATATGGCGTTTCTGCTTTCGGAGAAGCTGGAAAGAGTCGTTGATTCAGATGTATTGTAAATATGTAAACCCATAACGGAATAAAAAGACTGCCCCCAATGAATAGGGAGAGTCAAAGACGGAACAATGTCACCTTTTAAGATGCCGATATTGATGTCGGCGCCTTCGGAAAACTGAAACTCCGCCGCATGAGATACGGCGGTGGTCACAGTCAGGAAAACCGTTATTAATAAAGTCTTTCTCATGGGAGTACACTTATATTAAATGTATCTGTCCATACGTTGTAGAACTGATCTGTCATTGTAGCTGTTACAGTAGCTATGTGATTATCTGGAGCGGTATTTAAAACGCTCACTTGAAAACAAGCGTTGGAGGAACCATTACTCAAATAACTGAAATGTGTTGAATCTCTGCCATAGTAACTGGTGTCAACTGTTTTGCCGCCCCCGATGTTAGGATTGGAGCAATAACTTGAAGAACCCTTTGTAATGGTTATATATGGATCTGTTACAGACAATGTTGTTAAAACTCTGTTAGCTGTTGACAAACCGGAGTTGTGTATACCTATGTCGAAACGTGCGGTTTCACCTTTATTAAGAATACCGTCGTTGTTGCCAACTGTATCATAGAATACACCCATTTTATCTACGAAGAGATCCACCGCTTTATGGGATATACCCGAATCCATTACTATTTTGAAAGTATGTATAGCGCCTCTATAAAGAAACCCGTCGGTTTTACCACCTAAATTCAATACCTTGGCGGTATCTGTTCTGTTGTTTCCTTTATCAACATTATCTGTTATTGAGTTTGGATTGTTGGCAGACGTATTTACGCCGACAGAGTAGTAAGTTTCATATGCTAAGTCATCGGGGTTTGACAATACTATCAGGTACTCTTTGCCGGGCATTTCCGGCAAAGTTACACCCGTTTTCGCTGAGTTAATCCTTACAGCGTTCTGCCCGGGTACAATTATCTGCCCACGTACTTGCCTCTGACTGTCAAAATTTACCGTTAAACCGCTTCTATAAACTTTCAGCCTTAACCTGTCATTCCATACCCTTCCTCTTACATCGCGCATTTCAATAATGAAAGGTATATATTTTTCAGATTCATCAATATATTTGAATGATACTTTTATAGGAATATTTATCGATCTGTCTGGGAGAAGCGTACCTGGAGTTCTTGTAAATGTGAAGTTATCAACATAAGTATTTGTTGTGCTTATTGTATATTCAAGCCCGGTACACTCAGCCCTGCCTATATTCTGAATTATTACATTGCCGTTGTATGCTGTATAATCGCCGTATATAAAACGATTATCCATTTTAACGGAAGATTTAAAATTGCAGCCGTTGTCATTGATAACGGTAATTATACCAAGATCGTTATCCGAATCTATCAGATCGGTTTTAACTGTGTTATTATCAACTATCACTTCATACGAACCGTTGGGCAGATCATCTATGGAATAGTTGCCGTCAGTATCCGTTTTTGCCTGTCCGTTTATATTAGGATCGGTTAGGTTTCTGGCTATTAAATTCATACCTCCTATAGCCATAAGCCTGTTGCCGGAAGATTGCGCGCTAACGGAAGCAAGCCCTTCAACTGTACCATGTAACCGTACATCAGAGGAATTGGCGCGTATAAGGTGTCTGTCAGCGCTATTTTGATTTTTAACAGTGATTATATTTCCATCAGTGTACTCAAGAGTTAAATTAGTGTATGCGCCTAAAAAGACCTCCTGAGCATTGTGTACGTAAACCCACTGCCCGCGGTATTCAACAGGTACAATGCCGTGTTGCCGCCCATCACCGTTGTTGTTCGGTGTACCTCTATTGTCATCATCAACGCTACTTCCACAACCAACTAAAACTGAAAAGATAAGCAAAGCACAAGATAGACACTTTAATTTTTTCATACAATACCCCAATATATTAACGGATTACTTTAGTTTATATGCTCATAGTCACAATGTCAAATATATTTTACGTCTTTAGGGTTATACTTCCTTGAATTTATATACGATAAAATAATAGCATGGATAGGAATAACCTTATAAGGGAGCGTATTAATAGCGCAATAAGACAATCAAATCTCTCAAGACTAAAAGTAACGGAACTGGCTGAAATATCTTATCCTAATCTGACTCGTTTTTTGAACGGAAAAAGAAGCTGTTCTATAGGGATTGACATATTAATCAAGCTGTCTGAGGTGTTGGGCGTTCCGCTAGGTTATCTATTTGGCGAAGATGAAAGGGATTATTTGGCAGACAAAGACCTAGACATTATTGTGAAAAGAATTTCAAAACTACCCGAAAACAAGCGAAATAAAATAAAAGAAGCCGTCAACTCCATTTTGGATATACTGTAGGGTTGGTGAAAAACACAAGACAATTAAAAAAATGAGTAATTTTTTCATATATCAGCTTATCAAAAATACTTGGTATTATTCTACATATCCTATTCGCTTTTAAGTGGCGGCAGTGGTTTTCTGTCATAATTTCCGTATCAGATCACTGAACCCGCTTTCTGTGATTACCGTTATTCCCAGTTTTTGCGCTTTATCCAGTTTGCCGCCCGGTTTTTCACCCACTATAAGATAGTTCAGGTTTTTTGAAACTCCGCCAGCAACCTTACCGCCAAGAGATATTATCTGGTCTTCCACATCCTTGCGTGGTCTGGACAGAGCGCCGGTAATCAGAAAACTTTTGCCGGAAACGGCGGAATCTGCCGGAATTTCCGGCGTATGCGCAATAAAATTCAGCCCCGCGTTTCTCAGATCTGTCAGCAGATTGAGAAAATCTTTGTCTTTAAAGGCGTCAAGCAGAAATTTTGCGGTTTTATCCCCTACATCGGGAATATTTGTTAAAGTTTCCATATCGGCCAGCATAAGATTATCCATGCTGCCGAAATGCGACGCCAGCGTTTTCGCCATCCTTGCCCCGACCTGAGGAAGCCCTGACGCAAAAAGAACACGGTCAAACGGCTGCTCCCTGCTTTTTTTTATCGCGGCAATAATATTTCCGGACGATTTTTTCCCCATTCTTTCACGGGTTTCAAGCTCCTCTTTTGTTAATGTATATATATCTCCCGGAGTTTTAAGCCTTCCCTCCTCCACAAGGGCATTTATTAACGTTTCTCCGAATCCCTCTATATCCATTGCGTTCCGTGAAACAAAATGAAGCAGAGAGGCTTTCACTCTGGCATGGCAGCGGCGGTTCGGGCAGCGCCGGCGGACCTCACCTTCCGGTTTGATCAGCGGGGTTTCACATTCAGAGCATTTTTCGGGAAACACAATAGGAATAGCGTCAGCCGGACGTTTTTCCGTAACTGTTTTTACGACTTTAGGTATTACCTCCCCCCCTTTTTCAATAAAGACCGTATCGCCGATCATTACGCCCAAACGGGTTATCTCCTCTTCATTATGCAGTGTAGCTCTTGAAACGGTGGAACCGGAGAGTAACACCGGCTTAAGCTCTGCCACAGGGGTAACGGCGCCTGTACGTCCCACCTGAAAAGACACCCCTTTCAGTATAGTGGTGATCTGTTGCGCAGGATATTTATACGCTATCGCCCATCTGGGAAATTTAACAGTGGAACCTGCCTCGGCGCGGACAGTGTATTCGTTTGCCTTTATGACCGCTCCGTCTATATCATACGGCAGCGTAAAACGAAGGTTTTCTATCGTATCCAGCGCCGTGTAAACACTGTTTAAATCATCGCACAACATATTAAGATCATTCACCGGCAGACCAAGCCGTTTGCAGAGATCCATATCATCCGTGTGTGTAATGTTACCGGCTCCGCTGTCAACACTGTAAATGCGTATATCAAGGGCGCGTTCTGCCGTAATTAAAGGATCAAGCAGTTTTAACGAACCGGAGGCGGCGTTGCGGGGGTTTGCGAAAAGCGGTAGCCCATCCTCTCCGCGTTCCCTGTTCAGTCGCTGAAATTCCGCTTTAGGCATAAAAACTTCCCCGCGTACTATAAGAACATCTTTATAATCAATACTTTCAGGCAATGACCTGATAGTGCGGACATTTGCGGTTATATCCTCGCCGTAAGTACCGTCCCCTCTGGTAGCGGCAAGCGCAAGGATACCGTTTCCGTAGGTAACGCTAACCGCTGCGCCGTCCATTTTGGGTTCCACGGTAAATGTAACCTGTCCGTTTGATTCAGACATCATTTTTGTGACAAATTTTTCCGCGTCAATCCTGTTATAGCTGTTTTCAAGCGACAGCATCGGAATGGCGTGCCGGACACCGGCAACAGCTCCCGCAGCGCCAACTTTTTTTAACGGCGAACCGGTCTGAATATATTCAGGGTAACGCTCTTCCAGCTCTTTTAACTCTCTGTACAGGGCATCATATTCGGTGTCGCTGATCTCAGGGTTGTTGTCAGTGTAGTATTTACGGTTATGATAAAAAATTATTTCAGTCAGCTGTTTTATACGCTCTTCCGGCGTCATCATTGTATCCCTGTCAGAAAATATTGTAGCAGTTCTTGGAGTTGTCGCGGTGAAATAATTTTATTTTTTAGCTATATTTGGCGTTTTCTCAGTATCGCAGGAAACAGTTTGCCTATTCCCCCAGTAAAGAATATCTGTTGAGGTAAACTCTTTACCATTGTTACAAGCGCCGTTGACAGCTTCATCGTTTTTATAAAATATTCTACCCCATAGCTGTCCATTTTTGGAATATATACTCTCATACCCATCTTTTTTGTTATTCTTGAAGGTAGATTCTTTATTTAACTTCCCATTTTCATAGTAAAACTTTCCGATTCCTTCCATCTTATCATTCTTATAGGGAATTTCGTATTGCAATTTTCCACTCTCATAATAACCTTTTGAAATTCCTTCCATTTTGTCATTTTTATATGGAGTTTCATACTGTAATTTCCCGTTTTTGTAGTAACCTTTTGAAATCCCTTCCACTTTATCATTTACAAAGGGAAATTCATATTGTAACTTCCCATTTTCATAGTAATAATTTGCAATTCCATCCTTTATATCAGTTTTATAAGTACTTTCAGAAGATAACTTTCCATTCTCATAGTAAAACCTAACAACCCCATCCCATATGCCATCTCTATGAGAAACTTCCCCTTGTAATTTTCCGTTACGATGATAATAGCATACTATACCATTAACCGGCAGGTTAGTTGACTTCTGATACATTATCTCATTTTTGTTTACGATGTTACTGAGTTTATGTTGACAGTTTTCCTGTGCATTTCCAATGTGTACACATAGACAAAGAATAATGAGTATAACTAGTTTTTTCATCTGCTTTCTTTTGAGGTTCCAAGTTTTCGCTTTGATGGTTTCCATTTGCTGTCCCAAGTTTAGAAAAGCGCTTTTCTATGCCAGTAACAGCATAAATATCATTATATATTAAAAGTTTGATAAGTCAACTCTTTTGTACTTCGCGTACCCTCCATTCTAAAAATTGGGGTACGCGGGATAATTCCAATAAAAATTAACTGTTTTTGACTTGACGCGCCGTTAAATCAAAATTAACTTGTGAAAAAATCAAGTATGGAATAGAATGTCTAAGTTGTCTTAAAGGACGTGTAAAAATGGATAATACGGTGTTATTTAGGCTGGGATACGGGCTTTATGTATTAACAGCGCAAGACGGAGGCAGGGATAGCGGCTGTATCATCAACACTGTTTTACAGGTTACAACTTCTCCGCTTGTCGGCGTTATAACTGTCAACAAGCAAAACTATACCCATGAAATGATCAATAAATCAAAAAAGTTCAACGTTTCGGTTTTGACAACGGAAACGCCGTTTGAAATATTTACACGTTTTGGCTTTCAATCCGGCGGAACAGTTAACAAGTTTGCTGATTTTGATTACGCTGCGAGAAGCAAAAACGGCATTTTATATCTTACAAAATATACAAACGCATACCTGTCTTTTGAGGTTACGGAAATAATAGATTTTGGTACACACTCTATGTTTAAAGCCAACATAAAGGACGGGGAAGCAGTCAGCAAAACTGAAAGTGTTACATATTCGTATTACCAACAGTATATCAAACCAAAACCGCAGTCTGTCCGGAAAAATGGCTACCGGTGCAATATTTGCGGTTACGTTCATGAGGGCGATATATTGCCGGATGATTTTATTTGCCCTATATGCAAGCATGGCGCAACTGATTTTATAAAAATAATTAACACATCAAAAGGAGAAATGAAAATGAAAAAATTTATCTGTTCTATTTGCGGTTATGTACACGAGGGTTTGGAAGCTCCGGAACATTGCCCACAATGCAAAGCTCCCGCATCTAAATTTAACGAACAGTCCGACAAAAGCATGGTTTTTGCCGATGAACACAGAATCGGTGTCGCAAAAGACGTAGCCCCTGAAATTATTGAAGGACTTCGTCAAAACTTTATGGGCGAATGTACCGAAGTGGGAATGTATCTCGCAATGAGCCGTCAAGCCGATAGAGAGGGTTATCCCGAAGTGGCGGAAGCCTATAAAAGAATTGCTTATGAAGAAGCGGAACACGCCGCTAAATTTGCGGAACTTCTGGGCGAAGTTGTTGATGTATCAACCAAGAAAAACCTTGAAATGCGCGTTATGGCGGAGCATGGAGCCACACAGGGGAAAAAAGACCTTGCAACAAAGGCTAAACAGCTTAACCTTGATGCCATACATGATACTGTGCATGAGATGTGTAAGGATGAAGCGCGCCACGGTATGGCGTTTCAAGGACTGCTAAAAAGATACTTTTAATAATTTTTAAAAGCTGGCTGTTACTTGCCGCTAATATAGCAGTTCCGCATTTGTAAATTACTCTAATTTGTTGCGGAGTTGCTCATAATACCGCGGTATATCATTTGTACCGCAACGAACAGCAGAAAGATTACAAATGCCCGGTATATATTTATACTGTTGACCTTTGTAAAATGTTTCGCGGCAATGCGCGTACTTATGAATATACCGAGAAACATGACCGCCACAACATTTGTCCGTGTGTATCCGTGAAGCATATAAAGTATTCCGCCGCCGGCGGCAGTGAAGCCCATAATTAGTCCGCTTGTGGTGGTAACAGCTTTTATAGGCACACGGGAAAGAATATTCATGGCAGGTACAAGAAATACTCCGCCTCCTATCCCTACCATCCCTGAGAGTACGCCCGCCGCACCTGCCACTCCGAAAACTGAAGTCAGTCTTTTAGGGGTATATCTTATAATCTTTTTTTCTGCGGGGTCATAATACTCCCCTGAGAGCCACCCCCCCCCTTCGCCTGACAAAATTTCCGCATTGCGCTTTTTCAGCATAAATATGGCTGTTATCATCTGCGCGGCGCCGATGGTCAGATAAAGCGCCTGCGCTGTTGCGTTCAGCCCTATAATTCCGCCTAAAACTGAACCCAGTATGCTGAATAGAGCTATAACAAACCCCAATCGCAGGTTTACCATATTGCCGCTAAGATATGCGTATGATGTGGTAATACTGTTGGCAACTACAACCGCAAGTGAAGTAGCTATCGCTTCATGTATTGGGTATCCCAAAACTATGGTCAGAAAGGGGATTATAATCACCCCGCCGCCGATTCCCAGAAAAGCGCCCAGAAAACCGACAATACAGCCACAAAGAAAAATAGCGGCAATAGTCAAATGTTAGCCCTTCAGCGCGTTTATTAATTCTGTTTTCACTTTTTCGGCGTTTTCATGTGACACCTGACATGTTCCCGCGGCTGCGTGCCCGCCTCCCCCATAGTGTAACATAACCTCACCGATGTTTATGTTGGATGTCCTGTCAAAAATAGATTTACCTACGGCAAAAACTGTGTTTTGTCTGTTAATTCCCCATAATTCATGTATGGAGACTTTTGCCTGCGGATAGAGCGCGTAAATAACAAACCGGTTACCCGGATAAATTATATCCTCGTTGCGCAGATTAAGCAAAACAACACTATCAATCAGTTTGGAACAGCGTTTAAGCTGATCCTTAAATTTTTCCTCGTAGTGAAAATAAAGATCAACCCGCTCTTTAACGTCAGGCAAATTCAGTATCTGCTCTATTGACATATTTTTGCAGTGTTCAATAAGCTCCATCATAAGCTGATAGTTTGAGATACGGAACTCTTTAAACCGTCCGAGACCAGTCCGCGCGTCCATAATGAAATTTATTAGGTTCCAGCCTGTTGGGTTCAACACCTCTTCCAGATTAAACTGCGCTGAATCCCCTTTATCCACAGCTTCCAAAATATCTTTTGAGATATTAGGGAACGATGCCTCTCCGTAGTAGTTGTAAAGCACTCTGGAGGCGGAAGGCGCATGTTTTTCTATAATATGGTTTTCATGTTTTTTTGTTATACGGATAGTTTCACTCTCGTGGTGATCAAAAGCCAGATGAACCCCCTCTACAAACGGAAGGTTTGTTGTAATATCATTTGAGGTTATCTCTATTATACCGTCCTGCATATCTTTCGGATGCACAAAAAGGATGTCTTCTATGAGGTTTATCTCTTTCAGAAGAACCGCACAAACCAGCCCGTCAAAATCGCTGCGCGTAACCAGTCTGTATTTTCTATTATTTTCCATAAATACACCCCTTTTATTGTATAGTTTTTCTAATTTACAACGAACTGCAAAAAAAAACAATAGATTGTAACAAAATATGAGTATAACATAAAATTATGATTATAAACCGAAACGATCCGAATCTGCAAAAGATTATACGCAGAGGGGAATATTTTGAGAAAGAATATCTTCCGAAAGTGCTGGAGATATTAGAAAATGTTAAAAATAACGGCGACTCTGCCCTGTTAGAATATACAAAGCGTTTTGACCGTTTTGATCCTGCCGGCGGATTTGAAGTATCTGAAGATATGCTGAAAAATGCCCTCAACGCTCTCCCCCCTGATTTAAAATATGCCATGACGTGCGCAAAGGAGCGGATAACTGTGTTCCATGAAAAACAGCGGGAAAAAAGCTGGCTCTATGACGACAACGGGATTCTGCTTGGGCAGAAGGTTACGCCACTTGAAAGGGTGGGGGTATATGTACCCGGTGGAAGCGCGGCATACCCTTCAAGTGTTTTGATGAACATTATTCCGGCTAAAGTGGCTGGGGTAAAGGAGATTATAATGGTAACGCCCGCCCCGGAAGGAAAGGTAAACCATACGGCTCTGGCGGCGGCTGAATTGGCGGGAGCGGACAGGGTATTTCTTATAGGCGGCGCGCATGCTGTGGGCGCAATGGCATACGGTACGCAAACAGTTCCTAAAACTGACAAAATTGTGGGGCCGGGGAACATTTATGTGGCGCTTGCCAAAAAGATGGTTTTTGGTACAGTTGATATAGATATGATAGCAGGTCCGAGTGAAATTCTGATAATTGCTGATGAAACGGCTACGCCGGCATATGTAGCGGCTGATATGCTGTCACAGGCTGAACATGACGAACTGGCGTCCGCTGTTGCAATTGTAACCTCCAATGATATGGCGGAAAGGGTTAAAACCGAACTGAATAAGCAACTTAAACTGCTGCCGCGTAAAGATACGGCGGAAAAATCGCTGAACCGCTATGCGGCTATTGTGGTGGTTAAAGATGTAAAAGAGGCGTGCGAAGTGTCGGACGCTATCGCTCCGGAACATCTTGAACTGTGCGTGGCCTTTCCTATGGAAACGGCGCGTTTAATTCATAACGCCGGCGCGATATTCATGGGGCATTACACTCCGGAAGCTGTCGGGGATTATTTTGCGGGATCAAATCACGTTCTTCCTACCGGCGGGACAGCGCGGTTTTTCTCCCCGCTCGGCGTTTACGATTTTATAAAACGCTCCGCTTTGATCTGTTATGACAGCGCGTCTTTAAAGGCGCACGGAGAGATGATAAAACTCCTTGCGGAGACAGAAGGGCTTTCCGCCCACAGCAGATCAATTTCGGTCAGAGAATAAGCGGTAATGCAATTAGACAATGCAATTAATTGACAATATAAATAATTATTTTTATATTGCCAGTGTTTCAACTCAAATGAATGCGGGAGGCTTTTATATATAAGAAACTTTGGCAATATTTTAAACCGTATAAATGGCTTATAGTCTTGGCGCTTGTTATGTCGGTGATAAGCTCCGGCACTGACATTGGTCTCGTATCCGTTATAAAGCCCCTGATGGACAAAGTCTTTATAGGACAGGACAAAAACCTGCTTAAGATAATCCCTTTTATCCTTGTGGGGTTATACTTTTTAAAAAGCGCGCTGCGTTTTGCTCTCAATTATACTCTGCGGTATATGGCGCAAAAAGTAATTCAGTGTTTAAGGGATAGATTATATAATAAGATAATATACCTTCCCCTGCGTTTTTTCAGCGACAACTCCACCGGGATACTGATGTCACGCATTACAAACGATGTAAATATGATGCAGTCGGCTATTACTACCGTTGTATCTGTGGTCAGGGATATCCTTTCCGTTCTGGGTCTTATAGGTTATGTTTTTTATATAAACCCAAAAATGGCTGCTATGTCGCTGTTGGTTTATCCGATCTTCATACACCCGCTTATAATTATAAGCCGCCGTATAAGAAAATACAGCAAAAAAGGACAGGAACAAATGGGCTGGCTAACTTCCGCGCTGCAGGAGACATTTTCAGGGATACGTGTTGTTAAAGCATTTGTTCAGGAGAAAAAAGAGATAGACAGGTTCGGTAAGGTAAATAATCAGGTAGTCCGTTCCATGTTGAAAGCGGGGATGGCGTCTGAGGTTACCTCCCCTATGATGGAGTTTGTGGGTTCCATAGGACTCTCTTTTATAGTATTTTACGGTGGTTTTCAGGTTATAAACGGACAGTCCACCACCGGAGCATTTTTCTCATTTCTGGCAGCCCTTGTGATGGTCTATGAACCTATAAAACGCCTCAGTAATGCAAATGGCGTGATTCAGCAGGCGCTTGCCGCGTCTGAAAGGGTTTTTGAAATACTTGACGTTGGCAACGAAATATTGGACCATGACGGTACGCTGGACTGTGACGCAAGAAATAAAAATGTGGAATTCCGCAGAGTTACTTTCAGATATGATAAAAAAGGGGAAGATATATTAAAAAATATCAACCTGACTGTTTTACCCGGCGCTACAGTTGCGTTTGTGGGACATTCCGGCGCGGGTAAAAGCACTGCCATAAACCTTGTATCCCGTTTTTATGATGTTACCGACGGGGAACTGCTTGTAGGCGGAGTGAACATAAAGCAGTATAAAGTGCATTCGCTGAGAAAAAATATAGGTTATGTGTCGCAGGAACCGTTTCTGTTCAATGATACCGTTTATAATAATATAGCTTACTCCGATGAATATCATACTGAAGAAGAGATCATGACTGTCTGCAAAGCGGCTTACGCGCATGAATTCATAACGCGCCTTCCGGAAGGGTATCAAACTGTTATAGGGGAACGCGGCGTGCGGCTGTCCGGAGGTCAGAAACAACGGCTTACCATAGCGAGGGCGCTTCTGAAAAACCCCCCAATACTTATTCTAGATGAAGCTACCAGTTCCCTTGACAGCGAGTCGGAACGGGAGGTGCAGAAAGCGCTCGATAACCTTATGATGGGGCGGACATCGTTTGTTATAGCGCATAGGCTTACCACAATAATCAACGCAGACTTAATAGTTGTGATGGAGAACGGCGAAATAAACGCCACAGGCAAACATGAAACGCTGATTGCCGGTAATGAAACATATAATAAACTGTACAGTATGCAGGCTGAACAAAGGCAGACTATATGACGCTGATGCAAAATTACGCTCAATATGACATCACATTTGCTCGGGGAAAAGGTTCTTATCTGTATGACGAAACGGAAACCGCTTATCTTGACTGCGCCTGTGGGATATCGGTAACAAATCTCGGACACATTCACCCGTATATTACAGGAAAATTTATGGAACAGGCGGAAAAATTGTGGCACACATCCAATCTGTTTCCGAACAAACTGCCTGAAAAGCTGGCTAAACGCTTATCGGAAGCTGCTTTTGGCGGACAGATGTTTTTTTGCAACTCCGGTGCGGAAGCTAACGAAGGGGCGATTAAACTTGCTATAAAATACAACAACAATGTGTATAACGGCAAAAAACCGCGTATAATAACCATGGTGAATGGTTTTCACGGGCGCACTTACGCCGCGATGTCCGCAACTGCTCAAGAAAAGATACGTAAAGGGTTTGAGCCGGCGGCCTCCTTTTTCTCATATATACCTTATAACGATACGGCGGCGGCGGAAGCGGAGCTTGCGAAAGGCGACGTCTGCGCCGTTATGTTGGAACTGTATCAGGGGGAGGCGGGAGTTTTACCCGCAGACCCCGTTTTCGTAAAGAATTTGCGCGAACTTACCCACAAATACGGCGCGCTTATGATAATTGATGAGATACAGACAGGGTACGGACGGACGGGTAAACTGTTTGCGTATTCTCATTTCGGTATTGTCCCGGATATTATTACCATGGCTAAGGCGATGGCTAACGGGATTCCTATGGGCGGTATAATGGCAAAACCGGAAATAGCCGCGCTTTTTACCCACGGAACACATGGAAGCACCTTTGGCGCAAATTTGTTGGCGTGTGCGGCGGCGGACGCTGTGCTGGATATTTTGCTGGCGGAAGGTTTTCTGGATGAGGTCGCCGTAAAAGGGGAAAAAACGCAGACTATGCTGAAAGAAACACTGTTACAGTACGGAATATCTGTCAGAGGCAGAGGGATGCTGATAGGGGTTGAACTTCCTTCGGATAATAAAACGTTTATAAAAAACGCTATGAAAGAGAAGATTCTGGTTATAGGCGGCGGTACAAAATCTGTCCGTTTTTACCCTCCGCTTAACGCTTCAATGGCGGAACTGGAAGAAGGGGTAGGGAAAATGGCAAAAGCTGCGCTTGCAACTCAACATGAATCAGGATTTTTTAAATGAAAAAAGATTTTCTTACATTGCTTGACAGGACTACTGACGAGCTAAAACATCTGATAGATGAAGCTATTCGTCTGAAAAAAGAGCGCGGCGCCGGAATTTTACGCAATACGCCCCTTGCGGGCAAAAGCGTGGCGCTGATATTTGAAAAATCTTCCACGCGGACACGCGTATCGTTTGATGTGGGGGTTAGCGAGCTTGGCGGACGCCCAATTTATCTGTCTGTATCTGATATACAGCTTGGGCGCGGAGAGAGCGTCAGCGATACCGCACGCGTGCTGTCCAGATATGTGCATATCATTATGATACGCACTTTTGCCCATTCAAGACTGGAAGAATTTGCCGGTTACGCGTCAGCGCCGGTCATAAACGGACTTACAGATGAATACCATCCGTGTCAGATCATGGCGGATGTTATGACATTTTACGAGCGTTTTGGGATATACCGCGGCATAAAAGTGGCTTATATCGGCGATGGTAACAATATTGCCCATTCATGGCTGAACGGCGCGGCGCGGTTCGGTTTTGATCTGGCAATCGCATCGCCGGGCGGGTGTGAACCGGACAAAAATATTACAGCATTGGCTATTAATGAAGCAAAAAAAACAGGCGCGAACATAATTATAACTGCTGATCCCGCGGAAGCTGTAAACGGCGCAGATGTTGTAACCACCGATGTCTGGGCAAGTATGGGGCAGGAGAAAGACGCGGCGCGTAAATCAGAGATGTTAAAATCTTATCAGGTAAATGCCGCGCTTATGAAAGCCGCGGGGAAAGACGCTGTTTTTCTGCACTGCCTTCCCGCTCATAAAGGGGAAGAGGTTACGGAAGAAGTTTTTGAGTCCTCTTTTTCATTGGTATTTGATGAGGCTGAAAACAGGTTGCACGTTCAGAAAGCGATAATGTTAGATATAATATAATATTGGGGAATATTTTATGACAAAGCGAAAAAAGGTTGTATTGGCTTATTCCGGAGGACTTGACACCTCCGTGATTTTAAAATGGCTTGATTTGCAGGGGTATGATGTAACCGCTTTTGTGGCGGATTTGGGACAGAGGGATGATTTGTCTATGCTGGAGGCTAAAGCCAAAGCATCAGGCGCTAAAGAATTTTTTATAGGCGATCTTAAAGAGGAATTTGTGCGTGACTTTGTTTTTCCGTCCATACGTTTTAACGCTTTATACGAGGGGCGTTATATGCTCGGAACTTCCCTTGCGCGCCCGCTTATTGCGAAAGGGCTTGTGGATACGGCGCATAAAATCCAAGCCAAATATATATCTCACGGGGCGACGGGGAAAGGGAACGATCAGGTGCGCTTTGAGCTAACTGCCGCGGCGCTTGACCCTGAACTGAAAGTAATCGTACCGTGGCGAATGCCTGAATTTTATGACGAGATAAAAGGGCGCGCCGAAGCGATGATTTTTGCCAGAAAACATAATATACCTATAAAAGCTACGGCTAAAAAGCCTTGGTCCAGCGACGAAAATGCCATGCACATCAGCTTTGAAGCGGGAATACTTGAAGACCCGGCAGCAACGCCGCCAGATGATATGTTTGAATATTCAGTCAGCCCGAAAATGGCGCCGGATAAGGCTGAAGTTATTACTCTTCTGTTTGAGCAAGGGACGCCGGTTGAACTGAACGGTCAAAAGCTCTCACCGTATAATATGCTCACAGAGCTTAATAAAATCGGCGGCAGAAACGGAGTGGGGCGTATGGATATGGTGGAAAGCCGTTATGTCGGCATGAAATCCCGCGGCGTGTATGAAACGCCGGGCGGAACAATCCTTGTAGCCGCTCACAGAGACCTTGAAGGTCTTACCTTGGAAGGGAACGTTATACAGTTAAAAGAAACGCTTATGCCGCGTTTTGCTCAACTAGTGTACAGCGGATATTGGTACTGCTCTGAAATGGATTGCCTTATGGCTCTGCTGAACGAATCACAGAAATATGTTACGGGTAAAGTAACGCTGGAACTTTATAAAGGGGGGATAACGGCGCTTTCAAGGGAATCAAAATATTCGCTTTACAATATGAAGGTGGTTTCTATGGATGACGATCAGGGCGCTTTTGACCAGTCGCTTGCGACTGGGTTTATCAAGCTGCACGCTATACCGCTTGCGGCGGATTCAAGACGGAAGAGGTTTTAAAGGCTGTTAAAAAAAAAATAAATAAATGCAAAAAAACTGTTGACGGACATTCAAATGAATGTAATAACCATTGCAGGGTAATACTGCAATATTGTTTTTGGGACGTTATGAAGAAAAAGTACACCGTTATGTTTTTTGGTACGGACAGGATGGGCAAGGTTCGTACAGTAACAATAAGCCAGCGTTTAATTGTAAGCGTACTTCTGTTTTTTATGTCAATGTCGGGGATATTCGGTTATGCGTTGCTGCGTCTGAACTCTCTTTACAGTGAGCGAAATGATCTGATTACATATAGCCGCGAAAACAACCTTATAAAGTCACAGCTTTCTCTTTATACTCAGAAACTGGAAAATATTTCCGCCAAAATAGCTGATCTTAATGATCTTGAATATAAAATACGCGACCTTGTTACCCTTCAGAAAGGTAATATCCCCCTTAAACCAATAGCTGTCGGCGGTAAAGAGGTTGACTTAATCAGGGAATACTCGTCTGTAGCCGTTCTAAACGAAAAAGATTTTTTTTACTCACTTGAAGGCACACTTGAAGAACTTAGTTATGAAATAGCGGAACGGGAAGCGAACCTTTCTGATCTGGCTTCTACTCTTGAGGAGAAACGCCTTGTTGTGCTTTATACTCCCACACTATGGCCTGTCAAGGGGTGGCTTTCAGGTCAGTTCGGCTACCGTGTATCACCGTTTACCGGACGCCATACATTCCATGAAGGGATTGATATAGCGGCGCGTTTTGGTTCCGATATATGCGCTACGGCAAAAGGAATAGTCGTTTACGCAGGGCAGAAACCGGGTTACGGTTATCTTGTTACAATAGATCACGGTTATGGTTACCTCACCAGATATGGGCATAATTCAAATATAAATGTAAAAGTGGGGGACACGGTTGAAAAAGGACAAATTATAGCTAAAGTGGGTACCAGCGGTCGCAGCACCGGACCGCACTCACATTATGAGGTGCTTGTTAACGGCATACCCATAAACCCTCTTAAGTTTATAATTGAAGAGGGTCTGGATTTATAAACGACAAACAAAATTACTATACTATAGATTCTTAAGCGTTTTAGCAAACATAACCAGTGCGCTTTTTACTGTTCTGTCTCTGACTGAACTCCGGTCTCCGCTGAATAAAAACCGTTTGCATACAACAGATTCCCCGGTAATAACCGCTATATAAACGGTACCTGTAGGTTTATCCGGCGTTCCGCCGTCCGGTCCGGCAATGCCGGTAACAGCTATGGAGCAATCCGTATGCAGAAGTATTTTTACCCCTTTTGCCATAGCAACGGCGCACTCTTCACTAACCGCGCCGTATCTGCGCACAGTATCCTCCGATATGCGGAGCTGTTCTGTTTTAACCTTATTCTTATACGAAATAATGCCACCTGTAAAAAGTTCCGATACGCCAGGCACAGAGGTTATTACACCTCCAAGAAGCCCCCCTGTGCAGCTTTCCGCTACGGACAGCGTAAACCCATGTTCTTTCAAAAGTTTTACCGCAATAACTGCGGGACTTTCATCATCTTTACCGAGGTAGTGATATTCCAGCGCTTTTTTTACCTTTTCCGCAAACCGCTCCCCTCCACTTAAGCCGTCATCGCGGATCTTTACCACAACCTCTCCCATGCTGACATTAATGATGCATCTAATCCCTTCGGGGATACTCATATTACGTATAACAGAATCCACATCGGATTCAGGTATGTCTCCGAAACGTAAATCTACTTTAAACGGCGCTTTAAGAGTAAATCTGTTTTTCAGAAAGGGGATAACGCTCTCATTAAAGATTGCGTACATTTCATAGGGTACCCCCGGCAAAGAGATTACTATTGAGTTGTATGCTTCAGCGCCAAAACCGTAGGCTGTGCCGTGAGGATTAGGAAACAAAACGGAACCTTCAGGTAAAAACGCTTGTCGTAAATGATTTTTATTGATTTTAACATTTAGTCGCGTAAGTCTTTCGGTAATATGTTTTTCCGCTTCTTCATACAGCGCGGTTTTTACACCGCAAGCCTGAGCAATAGCCTCTGTAGTAAGATCGTCAAAAGTAGGTCCCAGCCCTCCGGCGGTTATCACAAGCGGATAATTTCGCATAGCCGTTTCTACAGAAGAGGATATACATTCTTTTTCATCAGGCAGCAGCGCAACGCGCCGCGGAAACAGTCCTTCGGATGTAAGGCGTTTTGCAATGTACGATGAATTGGTATCTGTAACGCTGCCTTCCAAAAGCTCTTCGCCTATAGCAAATATGGCGCACTGAATCATACATAGTCCTCATTTATGATATTATATAGCAGTTCCACTCGTCTTTGCGAGGAACGCAGTGACGAAGCAATCCAGTGTAAGCCTTTATCTGCATGAATTGCCACGCTTCATAAAAAACATTCCGCTCGCAAAGACGGTTAATGTATTATGGAACTGCTATATTGAACGATTGAGTTCAGCGGGAAGATCAATAAGCCCTTCATAATACGCTTTCCCTATTATACATCCGATGATTTGCGGATGTTTCGCCTCACATAGAAGGTGTAAATCTTGCGCAGACGCTACTCCGCCTGAAGCAATCACAGGAAAAGGTGATTTTGACGCTATATTTAATGTCTCTTTTATATTCAGACCGGTTAACGTACCGTCTTTACTGATGTCGGTATAAATAACGCTTTCTGCCTCATAACCGCGGTACTCTGCAATAAGACCGGCGGCATCTATGCCTGAATCCTCATACCATCCGCTGACAGCAGCTTTTCCGTTTTCAGCGTCCACGCCAAGCACAATCCTGCGGGGATATTTTGTCAGAGCCTGCCTTGTAAAATCTTTATCTTTAACAACAGCGGTTCCTAAGATCACAAAAGATACCCCTGCTGAAAAATATTTATCAACGCGCGCGATATCTCTTATCCCTCCGCCCGCTTCAATCTGAATATCTCCCAGAGAGGCAATCTTTTCTATTGAGTCATAGTTGACAGCGCCGCCGGTTTTGGCTCCGTCAAGGTCAACTATATGAAGGCGGGCAACCCCCATATCAATGAATGATTTTGCGGTGTCAACCGGGTTTTGGGAATATATTTTATAATCGGTCATGTCGCCTTTATATAGGCGCGCTACCTTGCCTCCGAGAAGGTCTATAGCGGGGATAAGCAACATATTATATACCTCTTTTATAAAAAGCAAATCTCGCAAGGTTTAATAGACTTTTGCGGGACTTCAGCAAACTTTTGCATTACCTAGATTTGCGATCATCATAATACAAAATTTATTACAACTGTAGTACTAAATAATGTTCCGTTTTTGCATCAGAATGATATACCGAAATAAGCTCCGGCGTTGGCGCCGCCCACCTGAAAGTTTTTGCCGCCGCATTTAATCCTGCCGTCTGAATAACTGCCTGAAAGCCCCGCTATAAACATATTGCTTAATGAGTAGTCCATACCCGCTTCAAACCACACTCCGTTTGAAAAAAAATTGTACCCCGTTGAACCTGAACAGACACTCTCCCCCTGTGCTGTTTGTTTACTGAGGGATGAGGTGATATTCGCTATACCGCCCGCGCCGAAAAACCGAACTTTCTGACCGTAATATCCCCTCAATCCGATCCGTATCTCTTCGGTTTTAGCTAAAATATTTGTAAGAGCGTTGTTTTCAAAAGTCATTTTATTGTAATCGGAAGCGTAGTAATCCAGAGAAATATTAGCGAACTGCGTCGGATCCCCGATATCAAACCTGATAGCTTTCAAAAAATGTTCATCAGCCGGTTTCCACTGTTTTGAATCCAGAAATTTTTCACCGGCAAAAACAGTAAGCGTTCCCCATGAATAACAAACAGACGCGACTGCTGTAAAACAGATGATAAGGAACGCAATTTGTTTCATCTTATTTTATAGGTATTTATTTTCCCATTGAATCTAAAAATTCTTGATTTGTTTTAGTGCCCTTCATCTTGTCAAGCAGAAACTCCATAGCGTCCACGGCGTTCATATTAGAAAGAAATCTGCGCAGAATCCAGACTTTGTTCTGTTCCTCTTTGGTGAGCAGTAGCTCTTCGCGGCGGGTGCCGGATTTATTAACGTCAATGGCGGGAAAAGTACGGCGTTCAACAAGGCGGCGGTCAAGATGCAGTTCCATATTGCCGGTGCCTTTAAACTCTTCAAATATCACTTCGTCCATTCTGGATCCCGTATCCACAAGAGCAGTTGCAACTATGCTTAAACTTCCCCCTTCCTCTATATTGCGCGCAGCGCCGAAAAAACGTTTGGGTTTATGAAGCGCATTGGCGTCCACGCCGCCGGACAGAACTTTGCCCGAAGGCGGTTCAATGGAGTTATACGCTCTGGCAAGGCGAGTGATACTGTCCAGCAGAATTATTACGTCATTGCCGTGCTCCACTAACCGTTTCGCTTTATTAATAACCATTTCCGAAACCTGAACGTGCCTGTAAGCCGGTTCGTCAAATGTTGAGCTTATAACCTCCGCATGCACCGAACGCTGCATATCTGTGACCTCTTCAGGTCGTTCATCAATCAAAAGAATTATCATAATAACTTCGGGATGGTTTTTTGAGATGCTATTGGCGATTGATTTCAGCAACATTGTTTTTCCGGTTTTCGGAGGCGCGACTATAAGCCCGCGCTGTCCTTTACCCACAGGTGAAATAAGGTTTATTGTCCGTGTATCATAGTGAGACGGGAAGGCTTCCAGATTAAGGCGCTCTTCAGGGAAAAGCGGGGTAAGGTTTTCAAAAAGTTTTCTTTGTCTTGTAGGCGGATCATCGTTGATCTGTTCAACTTTCAGTAAGGCAAAATACTTTTCCCCTTCACGCGGAGGGCGTATCTCTCCGGATACTGTGTCGCCGTTTCGTAACCCAAAACGGCGGATCTGCGCAGGCGATACATATATATCATCCGGTCCCGGCAGATAGTTAAAGTCAGGGGAGCGAAGAAAACCAAAACCATCCGGCAGTATTTCAAGAACACCCTGACCGTAGATTTGCCCGTTACGCGCACTGGTAGCTTTAAGGATTTCAAACATAAGTTCCTGACGGAGAAAATCCCCCGCATTTTCAATCCCAAGATTGATGCCAAGCGCCACAAGATCCTCAATGGGCATCTTTTTTAGCTCTGTTAAATTCACACAATAGCTCCTTATTATATATGATTATAATATATTTCTAAACATTAGCGGGTTTGAATAACTGATATTTCTGATATAAAATTATTTTAACATATTTAAAATAATATCGGCTGTTTTTTTTGTCAAGCAAAATATTCCGCTTATATTATTCTTTGGCAATACTCATTAAAGGAAGATATATATAAAAAGTTGTCCCTTCACTCACAACGCTGCTGCATACTATCTTCCCTTTGTGGTTTTTTACGATCTCCTGAACCATCGGAAGACCTAAACCGGTGCCTTTGTGAGGGGGTTTTGTTGTAAAAAACGGTTCAAAAATATGCTCAATAACAAACGATTCCATTCCCATACCTGAATCTATGACTTTTATAGCCGCAAACTCATTCACATTGGAGGAAGACATATCAATCTCTTCAGCGCTGACAGTATTCAGAGTGATGGTTATCAAACCTCCCTCAGGCATGGCATCCTGAGCATTGGTAAGCATATTAACGATAACCTGTTCCAGTTGTATGCTGTCCGCCATTACATAAATATCTTGCTTAATCGGAATAACGATAAGTTTTATGTTCTCTTTCAGCATCCTGTCAAATATAAATACCACCATATTTATCAGTTGATTCAGGTTGCAGAGAGTGTATTCCGTTTCATTTTTGCGGCTGAATGTAAGAAGACCGCGTATAAGCGTAGTGCCTTTCTCCGCCGAAATGTATATCTGTTCTGCATATTTTTTCAAAGATTCCTCTTCAAGTTTTTTCCTGATTAGGTCAGCGTATCCTCCGATAACTGTAAGAATATTGTTAAAATCATGGGCTATACCGCTTGTAAGATGCCCGATAGATTCCATCTTCTGCGCCTGTCTGAGCTGAGACCTTAAAGAAACCTCTTTTGATATGTCTTCTAAACACAGCATTAATTTATTTTCAGTGATTCTGGATATCTTTATTCTCATATAACAAGTTTCGCGGTCAAACTTGATCATCACTTCGTTAAATATCTCAGTTTGAGTATTTTTAGCGATAAATTCTTTCACAATATTATCAATACCGGGCATCACCGCTAAAAAGTTTTTTTCTAAAGCGGACATAAAGAAAGCGATCGCCGCGTTATTTGCGAACATAACCGAAAGACCTTTGTCAATAATCAAAACAGGCGACAGAAGATCATTCAGAATACTGTCTATTTGACCGGATAACGGCATAAACAGTTTGTTATAGTTCTTTTGCTTCCTTGTAAAAAGAAAACCCGCGCCGGCTATCTTTCTCATTATTTTACGCTGCGCCATTAACTGCCTCTGCTCTATATTATTATATCAGGGACAAACAAAATCAATATATTAATTTTTGTTTTTATCCACTATTTTATTTTTCCCGAGCCAACCCATCATTGCGCGCAATGCGCCGCCGACCTTTTCTATCTGATGCTCTTCGTCCTGTCTTGTAAGCGCGTTAAAAGAAGGTCTCCCTACTTTATTTTCAAGCAACCATTCTTTTGCGAAAACTCCGTTTTGTATCTCATTCAACACTGTTTTCATATTATCTTTTACATCGGGAGTGATAACCCTAGGTCCGCGTGTAATATCGCCATACTGAGCAGTGTTTGATACAGAGTAGCGCATATTTGATATTCCGCCCTCATACAGCAAATCCACTATCAGCTTAACTTCGTGCATACACTCAAAATACGCCATCTCCGGCGCATAACCCGCCTCAACGAGCGTTTCAAATCCGTATTTTATTAGCTGTACAAGCCCGCCGCAAAGAACTGCCTGTTCGCCGAAAAGATCCGTTTCCGCCTCCTCTTTAAAAGTGGTTTGGATAACTCCCGCCCTTGCCCCGCCAATAGCTGCAGCATAGGAAAGCGCTACCTCCAGCGCGTCACCCGACGGATTCTGATGTACCGCTACAAGGCACGGAACTCCGCTTCCTTTCTGATATTCAGCGCGGACAAGATGCCCCGGTCCTTTAGGAGCGATCATAATAACGTTTACATCAGCAGGCGGCACAATCTGCCCAAAAAGGACAGAGAATCCGTGAGCAAAAGCAAGATATTTTTTCGCATCCAGATATGGCTCTATGCTGCTTTTATACATATCCCCCTGATTTTCATCAGGGGTAAGGATCATAATAAGATCAGCCCATTTAGCGGCTTCAGACGTTTCCATAACTTTCAGGCCGGCGGATTTAGCTTTTTCCCACGAAGGGCTGTTTTTGCGCAGACCAACGCAAACATCCGCGCCGGATTCTTGCATATTATTGGAATGCCCGTACCCCTGACTGCCGTAGCCTACCACCGCCACTTTCTTCTTTTTGATTAATTCAAGATTTGTGTCTTTTTCATAGTAAATTTTCATTTATTTATAACCCCTCAGTTTTTGTTATTTATTTGTTTCAGCGGTAACAGTGGAACCTTTTGCCATAGCGAGAATCCCTGTGCGCACCACCTCAATAAGCCCATACGGGCGTACAAGTTCAATAAATGAGCTGACTTTCTCTTCAGAACCTGATATCTCAATTATCACAGAATCATGTGACATGTCAATAACTCTAGCGCGAAATGTATCAACTATGCCTAAAACCTCCGGTCTCTGTTTAGAAATAACATGAAGTTTAATAAGCGACATCTCCCGTTCAATATGATCCGGCAGAGAAGTAACATCCCTCACCCGCAAAACGTTGACCAGTTTGCGGAGCTGTTTTATAATCTGCTCTATTACAGGATTTTCACCGCTTGTTACAATAGTCATATTGGATAAACCAGGTTTTTCAGTCTCGTTTACGGTTAAACTTTCTATATTATATCCCCGTCCGGAAAAAAGACCGGAAACTCTTGAAAGCGTCCCGAATTTATTTTCCGCAATTATTGATATTATATGTTTCATCTGTACTCTCTTAACTAAATATCATTTTATCCAAACCGGAACCGGCGGGCACCATCGGAAACACATTTTCCTCACGCGCACAGCGGAAATCCATTACAACCGGAATATTTTTAACCTTCATCGCCTCTTCCAGCACGGTTCTGACTTCAGGCGGAGTTTCGGCGCGCAAACCTACACAGCCGAATGCTTCCGCCACTTTTACAAAATCGGGCTGGCTTTCAAGACAGGTTAACGAATAACGCCTGTCAAAAAATAACTGCTGCCACTGCCGCACCATTCCGAGAAAACGGTTGTTTAAAATCGCCACCTTTATGCCTATACGGTATTGCACTGCCATAGTAAGTTCTTGAATACACATTAATATACTGCCGTCTCCTGCAATATCAAATACCTCTTTGTTGGGACAGCCCAGCTTGGCGCCTATCGCCGCCGGCAGCCCGAACCCCATAGTCCCCAGCCCGCCGGAAGATACAAATTGGTTGGGATATTTAAATTTATAGAACTGCCCCGCCCACATCTGATTCTGACCTACCTCTGTTGTGATAATTGCCTCCCCTTTGGTAATCTGATAAATTTGTTCCACCACAAACTGCGGTTTTATAATGTTATCAGATTTTATATAGCTGAAAGGGCGTTCACTGTTCCAGACGGCTATCTCCTCAAGCCATATTTTACGAGCTTTGGCGTTTTTTTCCGCTTTAAACTCCTTTATATATTTCATAAACTGTTTAAGCACAGTTTTGGCATCGCCCACTATAGGCGTATTTACAGGAATGTTTTTACTTATTGACGTGGGGTCTATGTCAATATGAGCCACGGCGGCGTTAGGGGCAAACTCCCGGAAATTCCCTGTGGTGCGGTCTGAAAAGCGCGTACCTATAGCAAGAATGTAATCAGTGTTTAAACTTGCCTGATTGCTGGCATAGTTGCCATGCATCCCCATCCAGCCAACATATAGCGGATGGTTAAACGGAAACGCTCCCTGTCCCATAAATGTCGTGGAAACCGGAATATCTGTAGCTTCCGCAAACACAATAAGTACATCCGAAGCGCCGCTTAAGCGCACTCCGCCGCCTATCAATATCAGCGGTTTTTTTGCGTTTTCAAGAGCATGCAGAATTTTTTTTATTTGCATTAAGTGTCCTTCGTAGTTTGGCTGATAACCCGGGAGATCAATATCTTTCGGGTACTCAAATTTTCCCTGAGCGGCCTGCACATCTTTCGGCATATCTATCAGCACCGGACCGGGTCTGCCTGTGCTGGCTATATGGAACGCTTCTTTGACAGCGGAAGGAATCTCTTTTATATTTTTTATAAGGTAGCTGTGTTTAACTATCGGGCGGGTAATCCCGATTATATCAGCCTCCTGAAAAGCGTCTCCGCCAATAAGCGTTGTCCCCACCTGCCCCGTTATCAGTACCAGCGGCGTTGAATCCGAATAAGCGTCCGCTATTCCCGTCACAAGGTTTGTCGCTCCCGGACCGGAAGTCGCTATACACACTCCAACCTTACCTGTAGCTCTTGCGTACCCTTCGGCGGCGTGAACGCCACCCTGTTCATGTCTGGGAAGAACATGTTTTATACCGCAGTCAAACAGCCTGTCAAAGGTGCCTATTATCTGACCGCCCGGATAGCCGAATATTATCTCTACCCCCTCTCTCTTTAAAGATTCTAAAAGTATATCTGAACCGTTCATATAACTAAACCCTCCGCAGCCTTGCTGTAAATTCAATCAGTTTTAAATATCGCGCCGGCTGCGGCATTTGAAACCCCTCTGACATATTTTGCCAGATACCCTGTTTTTATTTTGGGTTCAGGTTTTACCCATTTTTTGCGGCGTTCCGCAAGTATATCGTCTGATATATCCAGATGAATTTTGCGTCCGGGTATATCTATTTCAATCCTGTCATTATTTTCTACAAGCCCTATTATACCACCTTCCATTGCTTCGGGGGAAATATGCCCTATACATGGACCGCGACTGCCGCCGGAAAATCTGCCGTCTGTTATCAGAGCAACTCTGTTTAGCCCCATCCCCATAATAGCCGATGTGGGGGCAAGCATCTCACGCATTCCCGGTCCCCCTTTCGGTCCTTCATAACGGATTACAACTATATCTCCGTTCTGTATAAACCCGTCCATAATAGCTTTCATGGCGGCTTCTTCACTGTCATATACCTTGGCGGAGCCTGTAAATACAAGCATATCATCATTTACTGCGGACTGTTTCACCACACAGCCTTCCGGCGCAATATTCCCTTTAAGTACCGCAATTCCGCCCTCACTGTGGTATGGCTTTCCCATAGGTCTGATTATTTCGCCGTCAAATACCTCCGCCATCTCACATATCTCTTTTATGCCATAGCCACTGACTGTAGCATTGTCGTGCAGAAGCGGCGAAAGCTGCTTCAATACGGCAGGAATCCCCCCCGCGTTATCCAAATCTTCCATATAGTAGGGACCCGCCGGATTAAGGCTTGTGATATGCGGCGTAGAGCGGCTTAACTTATCAAAATGTTCAATATTTAATGTTATTCCGGCATCGTAAGCAATTGCCGGCAGATGCAGCGCGGTGTTTGTGGAACCACCCAGTGCAAGGTCCGCTACAACGGCGTTATGAAAGGCATTTTCGTTCATTATATCTCTTGGTTTTATATCTTTGCGCACAAGCTCGCAGACAGCCGCTCCGGACTCAAAAGCTATGCGGCGTTTTTTCGCTTGCCCTGCCAGCGCCGTGGCGCAGCCCGGGAGGCTCATCCCCATAACTTCCGTCAGACACGCCATAGTGTTTGCCGTAAACATCCCCTGACAAGCGCCCTCGGCAGGGCAAGCCGCTTTTTCCATATTTGAAAGCTCGGTTAAATCTATCTCCCCCTTTTTATAACGTCCGATCGCCTCAAAAGTGTCAGTTATGAAAGAACGTTTTTTCATACGCCAGTTGCCTGTGGGCATAGGTCCCGCAGTTACAAATATTGACGGTACATTGATTCGCGCCGCCGCCATCAGCATCCCCGGGGTGATTTTATCGCAGTTAGTAAGAAATACCACTCCGTCAAGCGCGTGCGCCTGAACTATACACTCTATTATATCGGCGATAAGATCGCGGCTGGGCAGACTGTAATACATCCCTATATGCCCCATGGCTATGCCGTCGCATATCCCCGGCGTTGAAAAGATGAAGGCATAACCTCCGCCTGTATGCACCCCTTTTTCAATGGCGCGTTCAAGAACCCTCATTCCCGAATGACCGGGGATAAGATCGGTAAAACTTGAGCAGATACCTATAAAAGGGCGTTTCATCTCTTTCTCAGGCACACCTACGCCATACAGTAAAGCTCTCGCGGGAGCGCGTTCAAACCCCTCTTTTATCCTGCCGCTTCGCATTCCGACCTCCGATTAATTCCGCGTAACAATAATAAACGCCCATTATATTTCAACTGTTATATAATAACAAGCGTTTATCAAATCAAATTTACATGATTTATTCTATTTTTTATATTGACAAATGTCTGAAATATGTGAATATAGTCCATCATTCAGGAGGACATACATGAATAAACAGGAACTTGTTGACAAAGTAGCGAAAAAAGCTGAAGTGCCAAAGAAAAACACGCAAGCTGTAATCGACGCAATGACAGAAGCTATTATGGAAACTGTGAAAAAAGGCGACAAAGTAACCCTTGTGGGCTTTGGCACATTTTCATCTATTAAACGCGCCGCCCGTACCGGTCGGAACCCACAAACCGGGAAAGAGATAAAAATAGCCGCCCGTAAAGCGCCGAAGTTTTCCGCCGGTAAAAGCTTCAAAGAAAAAGTCAAATAGTTTCAGTAAAAGTCAACTACCCCCGATCTTAACATAGGTCGGGGCTTTTTTACTATCCTGATGAGCAAGCGCATTGGTCTGCTGGGTGGTACGTTTAATCCTATACATTTGGGACATACCGCCTTGGCGCAAAATGTATTCTCAGATTTTAAACTTGACGAACTAATCCTGATACCTGTCAAATTGCCTCCTCATAAAGACGTCTCAGGGGCGACAGCGTTGCAGCGTTATGAAATGGCAAAGCTGACGGCGAACTTGCTTGGCGAAGGGTTTTCTGTGTCTGATTATGAACTCAAAACAGGCGGCATTTCTTATAGTTACAGCACTATATCCCATTGGAGCAAAGAAAACCCAGAAGCGGCGCTTTTTTTTATCGCGGGTTCAGATATTTTCGCCACTATTAAAACATGGCAAAAATGGCGCGAAATATTTGGAATTTCAAATTTCATAGTGGCAAATAGAATGGAAATGCCGTTTGATACTATGCTGGATATTATTCCGGAGGAGCTGCGCGGAAGGGTTATATGGCATAAAAAGTATGACGGTAAACCGTCAGGAAAGATAATTTTGTATGAAATGGACATTGTTTCTGTTTCCAGCACAAAGATACGTGGGCATACATCTATAAGCGAATGCCGAAAGATGTTGCCGGAAGATGTTTATAGCTATATTATAAACAATAATCTATATCAGTGACCTTTTTTACAAATATATACCGAGGATTATTATATGGATTCTTACGAAATGGCAAATAAAATGATAAGCATTGCCGGAAACAGGCTTGGAGAAGATATCGTTTGCCTTGATTTAAGGGGGGTATCTCCGATTACCGATTTTCTTATGATTGTAACCGGCAAAGCGGATACTCATGTTAAAGCGCTTTCATGGGGGTTAATAGAAGAGATGAAAAAAGTAGACATTGCCCCACTTGCTTATGAAGGACTCGATTTGGGTACATGGGCGTGTGTTGACTACGGAGATGTAATTATACACATCATGAAGAAAAAGGAGCGTGAGATATATGATTTGCAGGCTATCTGGGGCGGAGCGCGCCATATTGTATGACATTTTTACCTTGACACCCTTGAGATAACAAGTTATCTTCCGTAAATAAATTGGAGGTTAATATGTTACGAAAATTAATTATAATGTCATTATTTATTGTTATTGCGTTAGCAGCCATCGGGTACGCTCAGCAGAGCGAAATTGATCTGGCTAAAAACACACAGATAGCCGGATACCCAATCACAAACACGGGGAAAGCCTTTGAAGATTTCTTTATGAAACCGAAATGGGGTGTTATTACAGATAATTCAGGTGCAAAAATCGTTGTGTTCAAAGGGATTTTTGATCAGGATACGATCGGTAAATATATGAAAAGCGACGCTTACAAAACCCTTACCGAAGATCAGTGCGCCGCTATAAGAAAATCACTTTATGAGATCGCTTACGATTACGGTATGAGAGACAGCGATATGTCCGGAAGCGATAAAAACAAGATACGTCAAATTCTTGAATACTACAAATACTATGCATACAAAAGGGATAGCTCCATTGAAGTGCATTTCAGACCTCTGGGCGATGGCAAAGCTTACTGGGTGACAGAATACAAATGCGATTCATGTCCGCCCAAAGAGGGGAAAAAAGATGTAAACGCTCTTTACGCGTTGGTTCTTGACGGCAGATTTTTAGGTTATCCTGAACCTACGAAAACCTACGCTCCCGCATCTTCAGCGTCAGCCCCCGCAGCGGCGCCCGTATCAGCGGTTACTGCAATTGCTCCCGCTCCTGCGGCAGTTCCTTTACCGGCGGCGGCAGTTCCCGACAAAAAGATTGCTACCACCACAAGAATCGGACAATATATTGCAATAGACGGAGAAATCGCTTATTTTGACATCGGGAAAGGGGAACAGGCGTTCATCGTTTCCACAAAAGCGCTTCCAAAAGTTCAGACGCTAAAAAAAGGCGGAATGGCAAACGTGGTGTTTGACACTTTAGAAAGAACAATAAACGGTAACCTGACGACCATTTTTATTGTTACTGATATAAAATAGTTACTTATTGACATATCAATATAACTTTGATAGAATTCCAGTAATTCTTATAGGAGACAATTTATGAAAAAAGTTCTTATTTTGATTGTTATTGTGGCATTTGTCGCAGTGGGTTGCGGTGGATCGGGCACAACTTCAGCTCCTTCCGCGCCTGTTAACCAGTGTCTTGTCGGCGCTCCGGATTGGGTTATGAACGGAGGCGCGGAAGGCGGTTTTTCAGCAGCCGGTTCCTCAAAAATCACGGCGGCAGGTTTGTCGTTTGCCCGTACAGCGGCAATGGGTAATGCAAGAGACGAAATGGCTAGATCTATAAGCGTAAAGGTCAACAATATGCTGAAAGACTTTACTCAAGTTACCGGCATAGGCAATGACGCAGTTGTTGACAAGGTAACCGCATCAGTATCCCAGCAGGTTGCAAGCCAAACGCTGGAAGGTACCGTACAGAAAGCAAGCTGGACATCACCATGCAGCGAGCTTCATATTTTGGTAGCTGCCGATTCTGCTGCTGTACAGGCGGCGGTGAAACAATCCGTTAACTCAAGCTATAAAGATGAAAAAGCTTTGTGGCAGCAGTTTCAGGCTCAAAAAGCTCAGGATGAGCTTTCCTCAGCTATTAACAAAGAGTTCCCGAAATAAACCGTCAGGTTGACTGGTTTTAGTTCAGGGCGCAGCTTACTGCGCCCGTTTCTTATTTAAGAACTGCTATAGCGATTCCGCTTTATTTTTCCCTAGCTTTACCTTTTTTCCGGCAAGTAAAAGGTCGCAATAACGGATTCCGAAATAGAGCGGGATATCATTGATGAGGCAATATTCAGTAATATAAGAAAAAGCGGGGGCTATATCAGTTATGACCGCCTGCGGTTTATTAAGTTTTGCCACGGAGGCTAAGGGTATAGCGCGGGAACAGTATATTTTTTCTCCGCTGACCGCACCGTCTGTCACATAGGCGTCAAAAGCAAACGCTTCGCCGGTTATGTCCGCTGTATTATAACTTTCGCATTTATAACTTTTTTCTGCGCCGCTCTTAAAGTATTGATCCTCAGCAATCATTCCCGCATAAGGGATATCTACTTCATATATCTCATAAGGCATAATCTGAGCGGCGGAACGGCGTAGCAAACTTTCTTTATACTCCAACATCGGCGCAAGACTTGTATAAAATGTGTCATTTGTAATCCGGCGCAAATCGGCAACATCAAACAGAAACACCTGCCGGTCATTTTGGAATTTTCCCCTGTTAACCATATAATTGGCGCTGTCAAGGATATATTTTCTTGTTTTTGAGTGATAATCGGCAGCGTTTTTAAGAAGTCTGTCCCGCAGATCAAGTATTTTGTGCAATGAATCCAGTAGTTTAAACGCCTTTTTTTTGCGGCGCCAGCGAGAAAATGCAGAAAGATGCGGGAAAATAACGTCTTTATCCGATGCAGCCGCGTAAGGGAAAAATTGAACCTCTTCCGGAGCTGTTGCTAAATCAAAATAGACAGGTAGCGTCAGTTTTTCCCCTTTTATGAAAAATGAGTTCCCGCGGGTCTTATATATCCACCGGAGCGCATCTTCACGCGCCGCTTTTACATAATCTGCAAAGTAAGCAAATTGTTCCTGAAAAATAAAGTTCAGAATCATAGCCATCATAGACATTTTTATGACAGGATCAAAATAGTCCGCTTCATACAAATTGTAAGAATCTTTTTTAAGATACTCTTTCTCAACTTCATCCATAAAACTTTCTATATCGCAGACGGATATTCGCTTGCTTATAAAAAGCTCCGCTTTTTTCGGTTTGTCGCCGGAAAATATTTTCTGCCACGGCATATAAAAGCTGCAGAACAGTTTTCTGTCTGACTTAATCTCACTGAAACCTCGCAAAAGAGCGGTTATATTTACATAAGGTCTGAAATCTATACATTTTACAGAGGGAGAATCCACTTTTGCGTCAAAAAAGAGAAAAAACGGATTCAGGATTTCAGAGTATTTTTTAAACAGCGAGACCATAAAAAAAGATACCTGTTCGGGAAATATTATTTGAAGCATTGAGCGGGAAAAAAGTGATTTGTCAGGGATCAAATCTGACATAGAATCGCAGTATTCCGTTGCAGTCAGGGGGCGCGGAATCAAAGGATCTCTGAATAATCCGTCTTGGTATTGCGGTTCCGCTTTGTTCACTTCAAAGATAAATGTTTGCCCGTCTGAATTGAAGAAAACTACTTCAAAAAGCCCTTCCAGCAAACCTTCAATCTGCGACAGTGTGCGGGAAATGCCGTTTAACGATTCATTTGAGAGGGTTATCCCTTTTTTAACAATCCTTATGAAGTCATCGTAACAGCTTTTCAAAAGGATACACTCTCCGTCTCCTTCCTTAATATGAAAAAACCCGCGGTTACCGCGATAATACGGTACGGATGTACATAAAACCGCGCTTTTAGGCAACTCAAGATAAACCTTTCGGCCGCGCACGGTAAAAAAGCAAGTTTTATCTTCCGGCTGAGAGGGATCTGGCTGGGTCTCCTCAGGTAGTTTTGCGGCGGCAATTATCTGTATTCCGGCTTTTGCCAAGCGTTCAAGCAGGGTCAGTCCAGGGTCGCTATCCTGCATAGGCAGTTCCTTATTAACCGTTCTATGGCGTTATACGCCGATTTAATCTCTTTTTTGTCAAGTTTTTCATGGAGAACTCTCTTATCAGTTTTTGCAGCTCCCAGATTGTTAAGTATCTTTTTTTGCGCGCAGCGGTCGCTGAGCCGTCCCAACACAGACTGGATATCTTTAAGTGTTTCTGTAAGCTCACTGTTGATCTCTTCAAACCCTGAGCAGGGGAAAAATTCTAAATGATAGCGCAGATTCTTTATAATAATGCGTATTTTATGCCCACGTTCGCCGCGCAGTTTGCCGTTTGTTTTTTCATTTAATTTTTTAAGGGAAGAAAGTATTTTTCTCAGACGCGCGGTAACAAAAAGGTTTAAATTATCCGCATACGCGGAAGTGTTATCAGAAAAAGCATTTTCATCTGTTAATACGGAATGAATGTCATTGTTTTCACAGTAGCTTTTGAGTTCTTCCAGCAGTTCCAACCGTCTGTGCAAAAGTTTTTCCCTAAGCTCCCTTGAGTATTCTTTAATTGAAGGGTGATTAAGTCGCTTCAGAAATACATCCCCGTCTCTGATGGGAGATGTAAGTTTCCGAAGTTTTTTAAATATTTTTTTATAATACGCCGTATATCCGGTTTTATATAATAAAGGTTTCTGAAAAATCAAAGAGATCATTACTCTCAGAAAAACTCTCATATCGTGTACGCTTTTCGGATCGTTATGAACAAATGTCAATTCCAGCGCTGCGGCAGCTCTATTCATAAGCTGTTTCAGCGTTATTTTCAGATCAGATACGCTGTCAATGGAAAAAGATGTAAAAAATCTTTTTACAACAGAGTTTTTATTGAGAAAGAAACGCATATAGCCAGCAGGTGTGATATAGCTAAAACCTGCCTCAAGGAGAGCGGGGGCAACCAAACCGGTTATATGTGAATCCGGAGGGGTAAGTTCGTAATAACAGCCGTTCTTACTGTTAGATGAGCGTTTTTCAGTGACATTAACTGTTTCTCCAGTTTCCCCGTGTACAATGCTGAATGTTTTTACCAGAAGCGTAACAGACTGGACAGCCAGAAGCGGGCGCGAGTTTATGGCGTCTGAAACGGTTTTTTTCAGAACGGATTCCTTCAGTATATCCGCTGTGAACGGAATTTTGTGTTTTTTAGGCAAAAGCGCCGTATGACGTTCAGAAAGTTTATTAAGATACAAACGGTTTATATCCGTTTTTTTGCAGAACAGGATTATTCCGTATTTGTTCAGCTCAAGATCGTAAGTATCAAAAAGGATAAAGCGCTCATAGATGAATTTTCCGGCTTTTGTGCAATAAACCGGGAGATGCCTGAATGTGGCGGAATTTAGCGGTTTCTCAGAATACAGCCATATTGCGTTATTAATATTCACAATGAAATATACTGTATAGAACGGTTTATGACAAGTTGACTTTTTATATTATTCAAATAGAATAGTATAAAAAGTCAAGGAGGCTGTTATGCCGGATCTGAAAGGTACAAAAACTATTCATAATTTAATGAAGGCATTTGCCGGTGAGTCTCAGGCGCGCAACAGATACGCTATGTTTGCCGGCGTCGCCGCCAATGAAGGGTACTCTCAGATAGAACGCATTTTTCTGGAAACTGCCGATAACGAGCGTGTACACGCTAATGTTTTTTATGAGCATATAGTTAAGTCATTGGGGCGAAACAATTGTATATCAGTAAATGTTAACGCTGATTATCCGGTTGTTTTGGGTGATACGCTTACAAACCTTAAAGCTGCCGCCGCAGGAGAACACGAAGAATCCTCGGTAGTTTATATTGCCTTTGCAGACGAAGCGGAAAAAGAAGGGTTTCCCGAAATAGCCTTCCATTTTCGTAAAGTAGCCGAGATAGAAACACAACACGAGAAACGCTACCTTAAACTTGCAGCCGATGTTGAAAAAGAGACATTTTTCAAGAAAAACGCGCCCGAGGAACGGGTGTGCGCCAAGTGGGTATGCGCCAAGTGCGGATATGTGCATAATAATGCCTCCGCACCGGCTATGTGCCCTGTATGCGACCACCCGCAGGGATATTTTAGCATTTACGCCACAAATTATTAATATCAGGCGTATAACGTTAAAATACTATAAAGCCAAACAAGGGACTTCTATTTAGGATGAATAGCGTCCACAGGGCAGACATCACAACATGAACCGCAATCGGTACACTGCTCAGCGTCAATTTCGTATTGGTCATCTCCGGATGAAATGGCGCCGTTTGGGCAGATATCTTCACAGCTACCGCAATTTATACAATCTTCATTGATAAAATAAGCCATAAATTATACTCCTTCATTTTATATTAGAATGCTAAACCAGACACTGCTAATACCATGACATTGTGCTATATTTAAGCAATATTTGTCAAGAAATAATCCATGCCCGTTTCATAAATTTTTGCAAATCTGGGCAAGTAAGGTTTCATTCAGCAAGCAAGAGAGTAAATGAGCCTTTACAGTTGACTTTTTTTGATGTTCAGAAATAAATCTCTTATGAATCAATAAGGCAAGTTTCCGAAATGAGTTTAATGTTTTATGACCATTTTCGGATAATATTTTACATTCATCCTCTGAAAAAACTACATCTAACAGACCATTCTTGGCGTCCATTTAACCATGATATATCCTTGATTTTACGGCAAATACGCTCCTCTATGCGCCCCGCATTCTTCTCCAATGTGCTGTGAGTTTCAAGCATTGCGTTGCTATATTTATCCGATAAAAACAACTTAACATCATTTAAAATACGATTCAATGTCGGTTTAGACGGGATTTTATCAATTCCAAAATGTTCTGTTAAAAATTTAGCTTGTTTTGAGCAAACAATAGGATGTCGCCAAGCTCGTCAAGACCACAAAGTATTGCACACATCACGATTATCAATACATCTGAAAGTTTATGTTCTACATAACCTTGATGACGCAAATCATCTATCTCTTCAAATTTCTCCCGTATTTTGTACATTTTCTGCACCCCCACTCTTGCTTTTAGCATATCGAAGGCTATTGGGTAATTTTATGAAATACCATGTAGCCCTCAAGCACGAATGCGAGTATTACTGGTAAAAAACCAAACGAGGGCAATATGGCAAAAAATTATATCACCAAACTTGAGCGTTTTGTATCACAGAATCACGACCAACCGGTGTCCATCGGTGTGGATGTTCACAAGATGAGTTATTCTATTTGTATTTACTCTTTAACTGGTGATTATTGTGAATGGACAATGCCATCAGATAATCAATCCCTTATATCCATGTTATTAAGCATGGATTTGGATTACCATTCGATAGTTTACGAATCTGGTCCTTGCAGAGTACGCATTAAAAGATATGCTTGCGCCTATAGGCGTTCCCACCAGAGAAGAAGAGATATTTCGCAAATTACTGAGATATCGTCACAGTACAACAGACAAGATATCTTCTATCAAGCGGGAAATTAAATCAATGTATCTTGAAATGGGTGAAAATCTTCCTAAAGGTAGCGAGAAATTCAGTGTATCAGGAATACAGAAGCTAAAAGACAGTCATCCTGATTTTTATTATGTTCTA
>JAIRQX010000044.1 GCA_031256375.1 Deferribacteraceae bacterium | reverse complement strand
CATGCTTCAATACCGTCTAGGATAAAAAGATTGTGTTTTTCTATATGGTCAACGATACGGCATTCTATATTTGCGTAACACTCTTTGATAAGCGGAGCGGATACATTCTCCGCTTTTATCGGCGTTAGCTTAAACTTTTTAAATTTATCTATATCAGAGCCGGAGCAGGATCCTATCTGCACTACCTTTTTTGAAAGGTCAACTGTGGGAATAGCGATAACACATTCTTTTGTTTTTTTCAGGGCTTTATAAGAATGATTCCATGAACCTGTAAGAAAAGCAAAACGTGGAGTAAAGTCCATTACCATAGTCCATGAAAGCGTCATAATATTTTGTTTGCCATTGTAAGCCGTAGTTACCATGACTACTGGACTAGGTTCAAGGAGAGTAAACGCTTTGTTCAGAGGAAGTTTTTTCATTTAGTAAATCCTAATTATATCAGACTGTATCAGTTTTATGGCAAAATGCCCAGAGATAACACTAACATGAGTGTATTCGATTGTATCCAATCATCTTGACTGTGATTGATCTATTTATCAACTGTTTTTCTCCAACGCGTTTTTAAGATAATCTGCCAGCACATCTCTGTAATATTTTGTTTCCACTCTGGCAAGATGTGTCCACGGGAGTATCTGCAAAATAAAATCCCATTCGTGTGTGGCGAACATTGATACTTTGAGACCTTTTTTATTATCTGACAGTATCCTCTGCCCTGATAATATCTCTTTACTCTTAAAATAGTGCGCAATCTCAGGGGCAACATGGATAATCACCTCACTTTCATCCCCTGAGAAAACAGTCTTAGCTCTCTTTATTTTATTAAGTTTGGTTTCATCAATAGTAAAAAACCTTGTTGGGAAAACCGGTTTAAACGATTTGATATTATCAAGTCTGAAATATTGTATATTTTTATGATCTTCATTATATCCCACCAGATACCAGAATCCCTTTTCTATCAAGATAAGATAGGGTTGCACTGTATGAATTTTCCCTCGTATGGAGGTTATTTCAATCACTGAATCCTGAATATATTCCATAAGATTGTTTACAAACGGTTCTATAACGCTGAAATTTATAGAACTCTCGGAACGCGCAAAGAGCTTTTCACCATTTGTTCCCAGCCGTTTCTTTATATCGTTCACATCCGCGCTTCGCCGTTCATCGAACAAATCTCGCAAATTGCCGATATTTGCCCGTGCTACCGCAAGAACAACCGGATCAATATATTTTTGATATACTGATTTTCCAGCCAGCGACAATGAACCATCGCCATTATCTGTTACATCGGGTAGATTTCGCAAATCTTCCATATACCGCTGGGCGGTGCGAATGGATATCTTTTTTTCATCTGTGCTAAATAGCTCCACTATACTTTTAGAATCAACACTGCCGTGGCTTGCAAGGTGGTTTAAAAGGCGTAACGCCTTGTCCAATCCGATCATAACTATTTACCTCTCATTAAAATTAAAATACCATGATATTGCAATAAGATTAGCTTTTTAGCTCCCTGCCACTGTGTATTGCCGCAAGAAAAAGCTCTGCGCAGGCTTCAGCATCCGCAAGGGCATCATGATGCTTTAAAAGGTTAATACCCAACTGTTTGCAGCAGACGCTGAGACCGGCGCTCTCAAAAACCCCTCGCCATGTTTTCATTGTACAGTATGTTTTAAACTCCATCTCCAGTCCGTAAAACTCTTTCAGACAAGCCTGCAGACAACTCAGATCGAACGCCATATTGTGCGCTACAAGAGTTTTCCCTTCTATAAAATGTTTCCACTCGGGGTAGCTTTCCGCAAACGATGGCGCATCTGCGGTATCGTTTGGGTAAATACCGTGTATATTTGTGGAAAAATTCCGCCATATATAGTTATCAGGCGGTCTGATATACCCACAGTATCTGCTTACAATAACACCCTCCTCAACTCTGACAAGTCCCACTTGACAAATGGAGTTTCTGCTGCCGGTAGCAGTTTCAAAATCAATCGCTGTAAAGTCAATATTTGAATTATTTAAATTATATCCGTAGCAACTTTTCTTATCGTACTGTTTTAGCGCATTCCTGACTATATCCCATGCGTTCTGAAGCCGTTTCCAGTTATTAATGCCATCTTTTGATTCTTTTGCCCATTTAGCCACCTTTTCTCTGATCTGTCTTGGGATAGGGCGATCTGGCTCATAATACATATTATCTATAATATCTTCAGAATTTTTAGGGGCGTTCTCAGCAATGTAGAAAAAAGTAACTCTCGGATCGTCAGGTTCAGATAAACAGGCAAGCCGGTAACCCTCCTCATGTTCGAGTGCGCGAACTGCAACAACTATCCCATAACCGTCATCCTCAGAACAAACAGTTTTCATTATCAATAAAGGGTCGTTCAAATTTTCCTCACAGTTCAGACTTCTCCACATATCAAGCGCACCGTCCCAGTTATTATATATCTCCCCGTTATTTATTACTGCCCACTTCGCAATCTTTTCCCTGATCTGCAGGGATAATATACCGTTTATCTCCGGTCTGTAGTCAATAATATCTTCAGGTTTTGCCGGATGTTTTTTAGTTATTTCAAAAGCTCCGAGTGAGTTATATTCAAGATCAAACAGATGGGCGTGCGGAGAGCTTCGTTCATGCGAGAAGATAACCATTCTGTAATAATCTTTCTCTCGGCATAACCAAGCCACTTCAATTACCCGTTCTAAAAGTTCATGTGATGGCTTATTTGTCTCTTTAAGACTTTTTACTATCTCTTTCATTTTCATACTATCACCTTTTATATATCATAATGTATTACTTTTAACAGAGAAAGGCGACAAAATGTGACGTAAAAAACGAAGTGTATTTTTTAAAAATTACCAGTAAAAAAATCCTGACGTCATGTATTGACGCATCTCCATGATATACTTCACGGGTAACAGATAGAAACAGTGGAGGATACTATGAATATTAGCAGACGCGGATTTTTAAAATCATCAGCCGCATTTATAGCATCATCATCATTTGACCTGCCTATGTACAAATCTCTTATAAGATACTATGACGGCGCGACGCTTCTGAATTCACTGACTCAAACAGTTACAAACGGAGATGTCATTGATTTGCCTGATGAAAATATACTGGGGTTTCCATCTGCCGGCTGGTTTGTAACCGGGTCAGGAGAGTTGTTCAGCGGACAATATACTGTTACCGGCAATACTGACTTCTACGCGGCGAAAATTATCGAAATCAGCGCCGCCGAGCAGTTAGACAATGTCCGGTATAATCTTGCCGGTTTTTACAGATTAACAAAAGATATTTCACTGTCATCATACTGTAACTGGATGCCTATCGGCACAGATAAGAGACCTTTCAGCGGCAGGTTTTATGGCAATGGACATATAGTATCAGATTTAAAGATTAACAGAAAAACAGAAAAGCCTGTAGGCTTGTTTGGTCATATCAAATACGGAAGAATAACTGATCTTGTCCTTCAAAATGTTGATATTGAGGGGGGACAATTTACAGGGGGGATAGTCGGCGAATTAGAAGGAAGCTGGGGCGGTTTTCCGCTGAATGAACAAGAATTGGCTGTTATCGATGGTTTAATTATGAACTGTTATGTAGATGGAAATATCAGAGCGTTCTCAGATGACTACAACATCGGTTATATTGGCATCGTGGCGGGCGGCGTAGTAGGATACTCCATGGGGACATTAAGTAACTGTCACTCAAAAGCCATTGTCTCATCTTTTTCCCACAAATCCGACTCTTTATCAGGCGGAATCGCAGGGTATTCCGGATGCAGCGTAATAGAAAAATGTCATTGGTCAGGAACAGTTTATTCTTCCGGTCATAACGCTTATTCAGGCGGTATAACAGGAGTAGCGGACTTTGGAATACTGAACTGCAGTAGCATAGGGCACATTTATTCCACATCTTCAGGAGCTTCATCTTACTCAGGCGGGATTGCCGGATATTTGAATGATTTTTCCGTACTAAACTGTCAAAGCGCGGGAAATATTTCTTCCATCTCTTATCCCAGATATTATTCATTCTCAAACTTACCCGAGCCTTCATACGCAGGCGGTATAGTAGGGTATTCGGGAGGGAACGTAACGGAATTTAGAGCTTGTTCGATACAAAACTGTTGCAGCTCTGGAAATATTGCGGCGCACTCCTCTCTTTCCGGTTCATATTCAGGAGCGATAACAGGGGATATGAAAGACACGGAAATAAATAACTGTATCAGTACCGAAAATATTACACCACCATCGCCGTTAGATACGGAGGAGAATGTATGACTGAAAGCAGACAAAATAATAACAAGGACGCGGCAAAGTACAAATTTGTCGGTATTGACGCCGCAAAAGGCGGTTGGGTATCTGTATGTTTGGAAGCAGAAATTGTTGTTGTTTCAACTGATGTAAAAGGTAAAGTGTTCAGACGTATATTTACTACCGCAAATGTAAGACTGTTCAGTTCATTGAGTGAGTTGTGCGCGCTATACTCCGATGCTGATTATGGTCTTATCGACATACCTATCGGGCTTCCTGAAAAAATAACTGATATTCGCCCTGAAAATGAACTGAGAAAAATACTCAAAGGAAAAGCGCAAAGCGTCTTTAATGTCCCGTGCAGGCAGGCGGTCTATGTAGGTGGAGACTGCTATAAAACCGCATATAAGAAAGCCAATGATATTAACAGAAAGTATTTAGGAAAAGGATTAAGCGCGCAGTCTTTCGGCATCAGTAAAAAAATTCGGGAAACGGACGAGTTTTTAAAAAACAACCCAAAGTGGGTAAACAGACTTTTAGAAAGCCATCCTGAGTTTGGATTCGCATTTCTGAACGGAGGGGCTCCTGTTATTGAGAGTAAAAAAACGGAGGATGGGAAGAATAAGCGTATTTCTTTGCTAAAACCTTATGTGGATAATTTTGGAGATCTTATTGATGATATAAACGTTGACGCTCGTAAGAAGAACCGTCAAGATGATATATTTGACGCGCTTTGCCTTGCGGTAACCGCAGGGTTGGGAGCAGCTCTGGGGTTTCAGACTATTCCGGAAAAACCGTCAACAGATAGCAAGGGGCTGAAAATGCAAATCGTTTTCAGCAAAAATGATTGGTATATAAAAAAATACCTGGATGCTCTCCGTAGTGAAGGAGCTAGACTTGATTTTCAGCCGAAAACGCTGAAAACGCGGGAAGTCTGCCTTACCGCAGTAAAAAACTGTGGTTTGGCTCTTAAATATACGCCGGAAGAGTTTAAGACGCCTGAACTCTGCCACGCCGCTGTACAAAATAACGGCATGGCTTTAAATTATGTTCCGGATGAGCTTAGAACGCCGGAACTTTATCTTGCCGCTGTAAAAAATAATAATTGGGCGTTTATGTTATTGCCGAATGATATGAAAACCCCGGAACTTTGTCTTGATGTTATAAAAAAAGACGGCAGAATGTTAAAGTTTACGCCGGAAGAATTAAAAACTCCTGAGCTTTGCTTTATTGCCGTGCGGGATGGACGTCATGCGCTTAAACATGTGCCGGAAAAACTTATAACGATGGAAATGTGTCTGATAGCCGTGCAGCGTCAATACGACGGTTGGGAGCTTGAGTACGCGCCGCCGGAATTAAGAACGCAGGAACTATGCTCTGCCGCTGTGCAAAGCAATGGTTTTGCGCTTGAACATGTGCCGGAAAAGTTAAAAACGTATGAACTCTGTCTTACTGCGGTAAAAAATGACGGCGAAGCGTTAGAGTTTGTACCGGCGAAGTTAAAAACCCTTTCGTTATGCCTTGTCGCAATACAGAACGACGGCAAAGCTCTAAAGTTTGCTCCGGACGAGTTTAAAACGTCTGAGTTTTGCCTCATTGCCGTACAGAATAATGGAATGGCGTTTGAATATATGCCCAAAGAGCTTATAACGCCTGAATTCTGTCTTTCCGCAGTAATAAATAACAGTGCAGCGTTTAAATATATACCGGAAAACATTAGAACGTCTGAGTTCTGTCTTGCAGTTGTGCAGAAAAACGGCAGAACGCTTGAGCATATGCCGGAAAAACTCATAACGCCGGAGCTTTGTATTGCCGCTGTAAAAAAATATGGAATGGCGCTTAAAGATGTGCCGGAAAAGTTAAAAACTTATGAACTCTGTCTTATTGCTGTGCAGGAGTACGGCAGGGCTATTGAGTACGCGCCGGAAGAGTTCAGAACGCCGGAACTCTGCCTTGCCGCTATACAAAACTATGACAAGGCTCTGGAATATGCGCCGAAAGAGATAATAACGCGGGAATTTTGTCTTGAGGCGGTAAAAAGTAACGGCGGAACGTTTAACTCTATCCCTGAAGAATTCAAAACATATGAACTCTGCCTTGCGGCTGTGCAAAGTCAGGGTCTTGACGGCTATGACGCATTTGAGCATGCACCTGAAAAATTTATTACGCCGGAGCTTTGTCTAGCCGCGGTGCGGAATATCGGTATAGCTCTTAAACTTGTACCGGAAAAGCTAATAACGCC